>DASWIC010000061.1:0-6404 GCA_036397875.1 Burkholderiales bacterium | reverse complement strand
ACGATCTCGCCGCCGGATGTCCGCACCGGCGCCAGCACTTCGCGCATGCGCGTCGGTTTCGAAGAAGCGATCCCCTCCGCGACCGTCGGGCTGACGGCGACCGGCATGTAATGCTCGACGCCCGCCCGGAAGGCGGCGTAGTACGGCGCGCAGTTCGCCGCCTGCACGCCGTAGAGGCGCGGCATGCGCGTGATCTCGCCGTTGCGCAGCAACTCGGAGAAGCCGCGCTCGCAGCCGAGCACGTTGGCGCCGTAGCCGACCGGCACCACCACGCTGTCCGGCGCACGGAACCCGAGCTGCTCCCACAGCTCGTAGGCGAGCGTCTTGGTGCCTTCGGCGAAGAACGGCTGCCAGTTGTGGCTCGCGTAGAAAATCTCCGAGCTCATGGCGAGCGCGGCGTCGGCGACGTCCTGGCGCGATCCCCGGATCGTCACGACCTCCGCGCCGCACGCCGCAATCTGCGCGATCTTCGGATACGACGCCGACTCCGGCACCAGGATGCGGCAGCGCATGCCGGCCCGCGCGCAGTACGCGGAAAGCGCGGCGCCGGCGTTGCCCGATGAGTCCTCCAGCACCGCGCGGATGCCGCGGCTCTTCAGATAGCTCACCATCACGGTCATGCCGCGGTCCTTGAAAGAGCCGGTCGGCATCATGAATTCGAGCTTGAGGTCGACCGCCACGCCGTCCCATTCGGCCCCGACCAGCGGCGTCCAGCCCTCGCCCATCGTGACCGCATCGCCCGCGTCCACCAGCAGCGCCCTGCGATAGCGCCAGAGCGAATGGACCGTAGCGTCGATGTCGCTGCTCCGGAGCCCCGGCGCGGGCCCGAGGTTGACAGCTCCCCCCGAGTCGCCGCGCCATCGCGGCGCGTCGAGGGAATAGGTGGCGGCGGTAATCGAATCGACGTAGTGCATGGCGGTTTCGCGGGTCCGCGGCGGGCATCGCAGGTCGCCGGGTCACGCCCGATTCTATAGCGGCCCGGCCGCGGCGGAGTCCCGTGGGAGATACAGTAGAATACCTGCGCCCGGCAACCGCCGGCTTTTCCCCTCCAACAACAACCGACAACCAGCACCCCCCCTATGGACCTGAAACTCTCCGGCCGTACTGCATTGATCACCGGCGGCTCGCGCGGCATCGGCTTCGGCGTGGCGCAAGCGCTCGCCGCCGAAGGCTGTCACCTTCACCTCGCCTCGCGCAATGCCGCCGATCTCGAGGCCGCCCGCAAGAAGCTGCTGGCGGCGCACAAGGTCAACGTCACGACCCACGCGCTCGATCTCGCCGTGAGCGAGAACGCGAAGCAGCTCGGCGAAGCCTGCCGCGACGTCGATATCCTGGTGAACAATGCCGGTGCGATCCCGCAGGGCACCCTCACCGGGCTCGACGAGAAGGTGTGGCGCGACTCGTGGGACCTCAAGGTGTTCGGCTATATCAACCTTTCGCGCGCGATCTACGCCGCGATGTCCGGGCGGGGCCGC
The DNA here is from genome assembly GCA_036397875.1 of Burkholderiales bacterium. Lineage (GTDB taxonomy): Bacteria > Pseudomonadota > Gammaproteobacteria > Burkholderiales > SG8-41 > SG8-41. Next base: position 4,929 of record DASWIC010000061.1, on the reverse strand, counting down.
GGCGTCATCGTCAACATCATCGGCGGCGCCGGGGAGCGCCCGACCGCCGGCTACATTGCCGGCAGCATCGCGAACGCGGGGCTGATGGCGTTCTCGCGCGCCCTCGGGGCGGAGAGCCCCAAGTTCGGCGTGCGGGTGATCGGATTGAATCCCAGCGCGACGGCGACCGATCGCGGGGTCATGCGCTGGCGCAACCAGGCGCAGAAGGATCTCGGCGACCCGGAGCGCTGGCGCGAGCTGACCAAGGGCTTTCCTTTCGGCCGGCCCGCCACGGTCGAGGAGATCGCGGACGTGGTCGTGTTCCTCTGCTCCGACCGCGCCTCCTACGTGACCGGCACCGTCATCAGCGTGGACGGCGGCAACAACGCGCGCACCCCGCGCTAGTGCCGAAGCTGCCGCGCGGGCCGGGAGCGCGAGACATCGCGGGGAAGTGGGGTAGTACTTTGATTTCCAAAGGGATATAATACCGCCACCCCTTTCCGGCGGCAGCGGAGCGAATGGCGAAGCGATACGACGAGAGTTCAGTCAAGAAGTTACGCGGCATCGAGCCCGTCCAGCGGCTCCCGGGGATGTATACCCGGACCTCCGACCCCACCCACATCATCCAGGAAGCCATCGACAACGCCGCCGACGAGGCGCTCGGCGGCCACGCCGACAGAATCGACGTCACCGTCCACCTCGACGGCTCGGTCACCGTCACCGACAACGGCCGCGGCATCCCGGTCGGGCTGCATCCCGAGGAGAAGATCCCGACAGTCGAGCTGGTGATGACCGAGCTTCACGCCGGCGCCAAGTTCGCGCGCACCGACACGGACGCCGCCTACAAATTCTCCGGAGGACTGCACGGGGTCGGCGTGTCGGTCACTAACGCCCTCTCCGAGCGGCTCGAGGTCGAGATCAAGCGCGACGGCGAAGTGCACGCGATCGCGTTCGCCGACGGAAGAGTCGCGAAGAAGCTGCGCAAGACCGGCACCTGCGGGCAGCGGGCGGGCGGCACGTCCCTTCGCATCTGGCCGAATAAGAAGTACTTCGATTCGCCCAAGGTGGAGCTCGACGATCTCGAGCGGATCGTGCGCTCCAAGGCGGTGCTGCTGCCGGGCGTGAAGGTGACGCTCAACGTCGAGACCGCGAAGGAGACCAGGCAGAAGACCTGGAATTACCCCGAGGGCATGAAGGGCTATCTCGCGGAGCTGATCGGCAACGCGACCGCGGTCGCGCCAATCTACGACGGCGAGAAATTCGTGGCCGAGTCGGATGCCAACGGCTTCGCCGCGGGCGAAGGCGCGGCCTGGGCGTTCGCGTTCGTGGAGGACGGCAAGGGCGGCGGCGAATCGTACGCGAACCTGATTCCCACCGTGGACGGCGGCACGCACGAGGCGGGCCTGCGCGAGGGCATTTTCGAGGCGGTCAAGTCCTTCGCCGAGTACCACAGCCTCACCCCCAAGGGCATCAAGCTCCTCGCCGAGGACGCGTGGTCGCGCTGCGTCTACGTCCTCGCGGCCAAGGTGCTGGAGCCGCAGTTCCACGGGCAGACCAAGGAGAAACTCTCCAACCGCGACGCGGTGAAGCTGGTCTCGACGATGGTGCGCGACCCCTTCGCGCTGTGGATGAACGGCAACGTCGAGCACGGGAAGAAAATCTGCAACCTGGTCATCCAGCAGGCGGTCGAGCGGGCACGCACGGTGCAGAAGGTCGAGCGCAGGAAGTCCTCCAGCGTGGTGATACTGCCGGAGAAGCTGACCGACTGCGAGTCGACCGACACCAAGGAGAACGAGCTCTTCCTGGTCGAGGGCGATTCCGCCGGCGGCTCGGCCAAGCAGGCGCGCGACAAGCGCTTCCAGGCGATCTACCGCATGCGCGGCAAGGCGCTGAATTCCTGGGAGGTGAAGCGCGAGCTTCTGTTCTCCAACGCCGAGATCCACGATATCTCGGTCGCGCTCGGCGTGGACCCCCACGACGAGAAGGACCACCCCGACCTCTCGGGCCTGCGCTACGGCAAGGTCGCCTCGATGACCGACGCGGACGTCGACGGCGCGCACATCTCGGTGCTGCTGTTGACGCTCTTCTACCGCCACTTCCCCAAGCTGATCGAGAAGGGCCACATCTACATCGCCTGCCCGCCGCTCTACAAGGTGGACGTGCCGGGACACGGCAAGCGCGCGGCGAAGAAGCTCTACGCGCTCGACGAGGACGAGCTGAAATCGATCCTCGACCGCGCGCGCGACGACGGCGTCAGACGCGAGTCGGTGTCGATCCAGCGCTTCAAGGGCCTGGGCGAAATGAACCCCGACCAGCTGTGGGAGACGGCGCTCAACCCCGACACGCGCAAGCTGCTGCAGGTGAGAATCGAGGACCGGACGAAGACCTTCGCCCTGTTCAACATGCTGATGTCGCGCAAGGAAGCGGAGAAGCGCTGCGAGTGGATGGAAGAGAAAGGCAACGAAGTCGAGGCTGACGTATGACGGAAGAACGGACTCACGCCCGGCGCGCCGCCGACGCAGCGACGCTCGACCTGTTCGAGCCTACCGCGCTACCGCAGGCCGGCAAGAAAGCGGACATGAAGAGCAAGGCGAAAGGCAGAAGGCGGAAGGCAGAAGGCCGCAAAGCCGCGAAGGGCAAGGCAGGCCCGGTGGCCGGCGCCGGCCGTGGCGGCGGCGGCGCGGGAGGCGGCGGCGGCCGGGCGAGCGCGGGCGACGACTCCATCGACATGGCGTCGTTCGCCGAGCGGAGCTATCTCACCTACGCGATGAGCGTCGTGCGCGGGCGCGCGATCCCGAACGTCGAAGACGGCCAGAAGCCGGTGCAGCGCCGCATCCTCTACGCGATGAACGAGCTGGGACTCAAGAGCGGCGTCCAGCATTCCAAGTCCGCGCGCATCGTCGGCGAAGTGCTCGGCAAGTTCCACCCGCACGGCGACGCCTCCACCTACGAGGCGCTCGTGCGCATGGCGCAGGACTTCTCGCTGCGCTATCCGCTGATCGACGGCCAGGGCAATTTCGGCACGCAGGACGGCGACCCCGCCGCGGCCTACCGCTACACGGAAGCGCGCCTCACCCCGCTCGCGGAGCTGCTGCTCTCCGAGATCGACCAGGACACGGTCGACTTCATTGCGAATTACGACGGGCGCCTCAGGGAGCCAAAGCTCCTCCCCGCGCGGCTGCCGATGCTCCTGCTGAACGGCGCCTCGGGTGTGGGCGTCGGCATGGCGTGCGAGCTGCCGCCGCACAACATGCGCGAGATCGCGGAAGCGGCGGTGTTCATGCTGAAGCACCCGAACACGACGCCCAAGGCGCTGATGCACATCGTCAAGGGTCCGGACTTCCCGGGCGGTTCCCGGATCATCAGCCCGCGCGAGGAGATCTTCCAGGCCTACAAGACCGGACGCGGGTCGCTGCGCGCGCGCGCGCGGTGGAAGGTCGAGACGCTCGCGCGCGGGCAGTGGCAGATCGTGGTGCATGAACTTCCGCCGACGACATCGGTGAAGAAGGTGATGGCGGAGATCGAGGCCCTCACCAATCCCCGGCCCAGGGACAAGGGCGCCAAGGTCACGGCGGCGCAGCAGAACCAGAAGCAGGTGGTGCTGAACCTGCTGGAGAAGGTGAACGACGAGTCGGACAAGGAAAACAAGCTGCGGCTGGTGCTCGAGCCGCGCTCCTCGCGCCAGGACCCCGACGAGTTCATGCGCTTCATGCTCGCGCACACGAGCCTGGAGGAGAACTTCCCGGTGAATCTCGTCGCGCTCGGACTCGACGGCCGCCCCACGCGCAAGAACCTCGCGCAGCTGGTCGGCGAGTGGGTGGCGTTTCGCACCGCCACCGTCATGCGCCGCATCAAGTTCCGGCTCGGTCAGGTCGAGAAGCGCATCCACATCCTCGAAGGCCGCGTCATCGTCCTCCTGAACATCGACAAGGTGATCAAGCTCATCCGCAATTCCGACGAGCCCAAGCCCGATCTCATGAAGCAGTTCAAGCTGACCGAGGCGCAGGCCGAGGACATCCTCGAGATTCGCCTGCGGCAGCTCGCGCGCCTCGAGGGCATCCGGATCGAGACCGAGCTGAAGGAGCTGAAGGACGAGCGCAGGAAGCTCAAAGGCGTGCTCGGCTCGGACGAGTCGCTGAAAAACCTCGTCACCGAGGAAATCCGCGCCGACGCGAAGCAGTACGGCGACGCGCGCCGCACGCAGATCGAGACCGCCGAGCGCGCGACCTTCGAGCGCCAAGTCATCGACGAGCCGCTGACGATCATCGTGTCGCGCAATGGCTGGGTGCGCGCGCGCCCGGGCCACGGGCTCGATCTCTCCAGCACGACTTACAAGACCGGCGACGGACCGTATGCCGTGTTCGAGACGCGCTCGGTGCACAGCATCGGACTGATCGACACCACCGGCCGCGCATTCTCGATCGAGTGCTCAGCCCTGCCCGGCGGCAAGGGCGACGGCCAGCCCCTGACGTCGTTCATCGAGCTTGCTCCCGGCGCGAGGCTCGCGCATGTCGTGGACGCGCAGCCGGGCAAGCGCTATCTCTTCGCGAGTTCCGGCGGCTACGGCTTCATCGGAAAGTCGGAGGAGCTCATGACGCGGGTGAAGGCGGGCAAGGCATTCATGGCGATCGAGGCGGGCGACGAGGTGATCCGACCGGCGCTCGTGCCGGAGAAGCCGGAGTTGGCCGCCGCGTTCTCGGAGAAGGGCCGCATGCTGCTCTTCCCGGCGGACGAGCTGAAGGAACTTGCGCGCGGTCGCGGCATCATGCTGATGGGGCTGGACGACAAGGAGAAGCTCGTCGCGGTCGGCTTCGCGAACGCCGACTCGGTGACTGTGTCCGGCGTTTCGCGCTCAGGCAACGAGCGGACCGTCAAGGTGAGCGGCGCGGATCTGAAGAAACATATCCTGCACCGGGCCCGCAAAGGCTGCCTCCTGCCGGGCAAGCTCCG
>DASWIC010000060.1:0-3369 GCA_036397875.1 Burkholderiales bacterium | reverse complement strand
CGGCGCTCGGCCTCGGCGTCGCCGACGATCTCGCGCAGCCGCCGCGGGGCGGAGGCTTCGGTGTAGTCGTTGTGCACGCTCTTCACCGTCGGGCGTATGCTCGACGACTTCTGCATTTCCTCGTCGCTCGCGCGAATGGTGTGGTCGAACACCACGACCTCGGAGGCGCCCGAATGCTTCCGGATCAGCGCCTGCACCTCGGGGTCATAGACGCGCGCGCGCTCCGCCTCATCCAGGAAGTCCGTGACGCGCGTGGCGTGGTCGACGAACACGAAACCGTGCACGTCGAGCCTGAACGTATCGCGCAGCGGCCTCCCGTTGCGGATCGTCATCTCGTGCTGCCGGTATTGCGGCGGGACCGCCTTGTGCTCCATTTCCGGCCAGTCGATGTAGCGCACCGGCGGCACCCCGGTGTCGAGGATGTAGTTGAAGCTCGCCCGGATGGTGTCGGTGGCCGGCTTCTCGGTGGTGAGCTGCATGGAAAGCCCTGTACGTCGTGGATCGTTCATCCATTTTACTCCCGCGCCGCGGGGGTCATGCTTCTGCCTGCATCACGAGTTAGAAGACGCGCTTCACGCCGGCAGTTCCGCGAGCTCGATCAGGCAGTTCTCCGTCGCCTTGGGGTCGATGAAGGCGATGCGGCAGCCCGCGTGGCCGATGCGCGGCACCTCGTCGATCAGCGGGATTCCCTTCGCCTTCAGCTCCGCCAGCGCTGCGTCGATGTCCTCGACTTCGAAGCAAATGTGATTCAGGCCCCCCCTCCCTTCGGCGACCATGCGCTGGTGCTTGCTGTCGGGCCCCTTGCCGGCGATCAGCTCGACCATCGATTCGCCGATGTAATAGAGCGCGAGCTTGCGCTTGTCGTTCTCTTCCGTGCCGCCCAACGGGATCCCGAAGCAGCCCTCCCACAGCCGCCGGCTCGCCTCGGTGTCCTTGACCACGACTCCAACGTGCTCAATGCGCTTTATCTTCATATCGGGTCACCCCTCATGCTCCGGGCAAAGCCGCGAAACTCCGTCAGGTCCCGCGGCTGCCCACTCGTTACTCATCACTCCTCCCCTGCGGTGGAGGGCGGTTCTTCCGGCTTACCGCTCGACAGCAACCCATTATGGGAGCTATCATACCCATAATGGGAACGATCAAGGAAGAGCTGTCCGAAACGCTGTTCTCCAAAACCCAGCGCGGGGTGCTTGGGTTGCTGTTCGGCAATCCGGAACGGAGCTTTTACACGAACGAAATCGTGCGCCACGCCCAGGCTGGCATCGGGGCCGTGCAGCGGGAACTGGAACGGCTCGTCGCGGCCGGACTGCTGACAGTGTCCCGTTTGGGCAACCAGAAGCATTATCAGGCGAACCGCCAGTCGCTGATTTTTGACGAGATGGCGGCCATTGTATCGAAGACCATGGATTCCGCGGCTGGCGCCCACCGGCTATCCGCGCGCGAAGCCCGGGCCCCGTACGCGCCTGCCAGGAAGACATCGGCATTCAACGTCCCGAAGCGCCGGCTCGTAGCTATCTGTCGCCGCCACCGGGTGAGGCGACTCGGCGTATTCGGATCGACCGCGCGCGGCGAAGCAACGAAAGCAAGCGATGTCGACCTGCTTGTGGAATTCGAGAAGGGAGCGCAGACGAGCCTGTTCGACATGGTTCGCTTGCAGGAAGAACTGTCGCGTCTGCTCGGCCGAAAAGTGGATCTGGCCACCCCCGCCATCCTGGAGAATCCCTACCGCCGGCACGCAGTCCTGAAGGACTTGCGGGAGATCTATGCAGCCTGAGGATCGCGACCCCGCGCACTTATGGGACATGCTTCAAGCCGCGCGCGATGCGGCCACCATCGTCGCGAACGTCGCGCAGGAGAGCTTCCTGGGCGACCGGGTGCGGATGCTTGCACTGGAACGAAGCCTCGAACTTGTCGGCGAGGCGGCGCGCCGCGTGAGCGACCAACTGCGCAATAAGCATCCACAGATTCCCTGGAAGGAGATGATCGGGTTGCGCAACATCCTTGCCCACGACTACGGGCGGATCGATCACGACAAACTCTACGCCACCGCGGTCAAGGAAATCCCGAAGCTCATAAGGACGCTCGAGAAACTCCGATCCGGCGAACCTGCTTCGTAAAACAGCTCCGATCGGGGATACGGTGGTCTATCCCATCCCTTCCCATTTGCGGGAGGAATCACATCCCTTCCCCCTTGAGGGGGGAAAGTTTGGATGGGGGTGAAGCGGACTCAACCCTCCCCTGGCGGCGGCGGCCGGTCCTTGCGCTCGCGCTTGCGCCCCGGCAGCAGCTCGAACAACCACTCGGCGAGCACGTTGGCGCGGATGACGCGGATGGCGAGCCCGGTCGCGGAAATCGGCCGCACCAGGCGCGTCTCGCGCAGCCGCGGGAGGAACACCGCGACCACCACCGCGCGCGCGAGGCTGGAAGCGCAGAGCGCGAGCCACAAGCCGCTGGTAAAGGCGACCGTGTAACCGGCGAGCTGGAGCTCGCGCGGTGCGTGCGTGGCGAGCAAGCCGCCGATCAGCGCGCCCCCGAAGATCGCCGTGTTCGATAACGTCTGGTGCACGGCGCTGTAGGCCGCGCGCTTCTCCGGCGGCACGACGTCGTAGAGAAAATTCCCCGCCGCGAGGCTGAACCCCGCCCAGGCGACGCCCGAGATGACCTGCAACACCATGATCGCCCAGAAATTCGGGAACAGCACCCACAGGACCGGCAGCGTGGGAAAGACCATGCTGGTGATCTGCACCACCCGGAGGTTCCCGAACACGTCCGAAAGCCGGCCCCACAGATTCAACGCCGCAAACTGCATCAGCACGTAGAACGCGCTGACCACCGTGAATTCGACATACGAGAAATCGAGATCGCGCAGCATGTAGAGCGTGAAGAAGGGCGAGGCGATGGCGACTGCCAGGTTCATGAAGCCGATGAAGAGCGCGAAGCGGGAGAAATCCGAGCCGCGCATCCGCTCGAGCAGCCCGGCGAGAGGCGGGAGCGTCAACGGCGCGAGGCGCGCGAGCGGCTCGTGCATGCCCATCAACTGGGCGAGCGAGTAGAGACGCGCCCCCAGCGCGACCGCGAAGATCGCCGCGAACCCCCAGTGCGCCAGCGCCCGCTGCTCGAAGAACTCCAGGGCGAGGCCGGCCGCGCTCAGGCTCGCGAAGGTCATGATGCTCATCAACTGCGTGCGCCGGCCGAAGAAGCGCCCGCGCCGGCGCTCCGGCACGAGATCGCTGATCAGGCTGCTCCATGGCGGCGCGGCGAACTGGCCGCCGATGTAATAGAGCACGACCGCGGCGATGAGCAGCGCGACCGAGGTCTCGAGCGGGATGAACGCAAGCGCGATGATCGGCAGCCACGCCGCCGACTGCA
>DASWIC010000059.1:0-12643 GCA_036397875.1 Burkholderiales bacterium | reverse complement strand
GAATCGCGCTATTCGACCGGGGTGGTTTCCGATCTCGCCCGCCGCGGCCACGTGATGGAAGTGCTCGGCGAGTACGACGAAGCCATGGGGCACGCCGGCGCGATCATGCGCCATGCAAACGGCGTGCTCGAGGGCGGCGCCGATCCCCGCAGCGACGGCTGCGTCGCCGCCTTCTAGATCGCCGCGGCGACGGCCTTGCCGAGATCCGCGGTGCCGGCCTTGCCGCCGAGGTCCGGCGTCTTGGGGCCTTCCTGCAGCGCGGCTTCGATCGCCTGGACCACGGCGGCGCCGGCTTCCGGGCAGCCCAGGTGGTCGAGCATCATCGCGCCGGCCCAGATCTGGCCGATGGGATTGGCGATTTTCTTCCCGTAGATGTCCGGCGCCGAGCCGTGCACCGGCTCGAACAGCGAGGGAAATTTCCGCTCGGGATTCATGTTGGCGGAGGGCGCGATGCCGATGGTGCCGGTCGCCGCCGGGCCGAGATCGGACAGGATATCGCCGAAGAGGTTGGACGCGACCACCACGTCGAAGCGGTCCGGATTCATCACGAAATGCGCGCACAGGATGTCGATGTGGTACTGGTCCACGCGGACGGCCGGATACTGCGCCGACATCGCTTTCACGCGCTCGTCCCAGTACGGCATCGTGATCGTGATGCCGTTCGACTTGGTGGCGGAGGTGAGGTGCTTCTTCGGGCGCTTCATCGCGAGCTCGAACGCGTACTTCAGGATGCGATCCACGCCCTGGCGCGAGAATACCGACTGCTGCGTGACGACCTCGCGCTCGGTGCCCGCGTACATGCGGCCGCCGACGGACGAGTACTCGCCCTCGCTGTTCTCGCGCACCACCCAGAAGTCGATGTCGCCGACCTTGCGCCCGGCGAGCGGGCACTTCATGCCCGGCATCAGCCGCACCGGCCGGAGATTCACGTACTGGTCGTAGCCGCGGCGAAACGGGATCAGAAGCCCCCACAGCGAGATGTGGTCGGGCACGGTCGCCGGCCAGCCCGCGGCGCCGAAGTACACCGCGTCGTGCCTGGCGAGCCGATCGAGCGCGTCCTCCGGCATCATGCGCCCGTGCCTGGCGTAGTAGTCGCAGCTCCAGTCGAACTCCTCGAGCTGCCACCGGATGCCGAACTTGCGCCCGGCGGCCTCCAGCGCGCGCAGGCCCTCGGGCATCACTTCCTTGCCGATGCCGTCGCCGGGGATGACGGCGATGCGGAATTGCTTCATCTCGACCCCGTGAAAAACAAAGGGCAGCCGGGGCTGCCCTTCGAATATTACGTCAAAACCGGTCAGGTGCTCGCGGACTTGGCGGCGGACTTGCCGCGCGCGTACTTCTGGCGGAATTTCTCGACACGCCCCGCGGTGTCCACGAGCTTCTGCTTGCCGGTGTAGAAGGGATGGCACTGCGAGCACACTTCGACGTTGAGATCACGGCCCATGGTCGAGCGCGTGTCCCACTTGTTGCCGCAGCTGCAGGTGACGGTGATGGTGTGGTAATCGGGATGGATCTTGGGCTTCATAAGGGAGCGGATTATCCACAATTTGGCTGCGGCTGACAAGCGCGGCCGCCGCTCAGCGCAGGAACGGCCGCTGCCCTGGCGCCCAGTTCTCGAGCAGCGAGCAGCAGCGCAGGATGTCGCGCTTGCCGGTCTCCGGCGCAACCAGCCGGAAGTCCGATGTCCCGCCCGCGGTCCTCAGCGAAACGAAGGTGATCTCGCCATTGCGGGCATCGATCTTCAGCCTGCCCTGGTCGAAACCGTGGCCCTGCAGCAGGTGCGCGCCGGCCCGCGCGTCGAACCGGAAGAAGCCCCCGGGCAGGGTAGAGCCGATCAGTCGGTCGTTCACCAGCAGCACGGTCGTGTCCAAGTCAAGCGCGGTCCCGGTTTCGTCGCGGTAGACGTAGATCACGGCGGCGTCGGCGCGGGGAAGGAACCGCTTCGCCTCGGCATCGCGCTCGGGGCTGGCTATCGGGGTGGACGTGCAGCCGGCCAACGCGAGGAGCAAGAGCAGGAGCGCCGCGTGCACGGAAACGAGCAGCGGGCCGGACCCGCGCGTCACCGGGGCGTCAGGAGCACCGAGCGCAGAACTGCAGCGCGCCCCGCCGCCTCGCTGACGGGCAGGAAGGTCGAGCCCGGCATCCGCGTGCCCGCCACCCACTGCTGTACGAAATAGACTCTGCCGCGCTCGACCTGCACGGTGATGGTGCCGCTGTCCGCCCCAAAACCGGTCATGGTGTGCTTGCCTGCCGGCACCACCCAGCGATAGTAGGTGCCAGGGTTGGTGTATACCCGCTTATCCCCCAATTGGACCGGTGTCTCCGCGTCGCTGACATCCGCGGTATCCCGCACCAGGTAAATCACCGCCCGGTCCGGCACCGGCTCGAACTTCCTCGCCTGGAGATCCTGCGGCGTGAGCGGCAGTTGCTGGCACCCAGCCAGGGCCAGCAGGATCAGCAGTACTCGTCGCACGGCACGCCCCCCGGGGGGTTTACCCCCGCCTCATGGAGTCGAAGGAGGGCTTCGACGGGCGGAGCAGGGGCCCCACGTTTTCCGTGGGGATGCGACCCCGGAGAAGACCAGGATTTCGTGTTAGCACAATTGATGCACCAAGGCTGCCAGTCACTCTCAGCCGCGCCTCATGGAGTCAAAGAAATCCGCGTTGTTCTTCGTCGCCCGGATCTTGTCGAGCAGGAATTCGGTGGCTTCCAGCTCGTCCATCGGATAGAGCAGCTTGCGCAGCACCCAGATCTTCTGCAGCACGTCCTGCTTGATCAGCAACTCCTCGCGGCGCGTGCCGGAGCGGTTGACGTTGATCGCCGGAAAGATGCGCTTCTCGTACATCCGCCGGTCGAGGTGGATCTCCATGTTGCCGGTGCCCTTGAACTCCTCGTAGATCACGTCGTCCATGCGGCTGCCGGTGTCGATCAGCGCGGTGGCGAGGATGGTGAGCGAGCCGCCTTCCTCCATGTTGCGCGCGGCGCCGAAGAAGCGCTTCGGGCGCTGCAGCGCGTTCGCGTCCACGCCGCCCGTCAGCACCTTGCCGGAGGCGGGCACCACGGTGTTGTAGGCGCGCGCGAGCCGCGTGATCGAATCGAGCAGTATCACCACGTCCTTCTTGTGCTCGACCAGGCGCTTCGCCTTCTCGATCACCATCTCGGCGACCTGCACGTGGCGCGAGGCCGGCTCGTCGAAGGTCGAGGACACCACCTCGCCCTTGACCGAGCGGATCATCTCGGTCACTTCCTCGGGCCGCTCGTCGATCAGCAGCACGATCAGCACCACGGCGGGATGGTTGGCGGTGATGGCATGCGCGAGCTGCTGCATGAGCACGGTCTTGCCCGCCTTGGGAGGCGAGACGATGAGCCCGCGCTGGCCCTTGCCGATCGGCGCGATGATGTCGATGACGCGCGCGGTGATGTTCTCCTCGGCCTTGATGTCGCGCTCGAGCTTCAAATGCTCGGTCGGATGGTAGGGCGTGAGGTTCTCGAACAGGATCTTGTGCTTGGAGGCTTCCGGCGGCTCGTCGTTGACCTTGTCCACCTTGACCAGCGCGAAGTAGCGCTCGCCGTCCGTGGGCGTGCGGATCTCGCCCTCGATCGTGTCGCCGGTGTGCAGATTGAAGCGCCGGATCTGGGAGGGTGAGACGTAGATGTCGTCGGTGCCCGCGAGGTAGGAGGTGTCGGGCGAGCGCAGGAAGCCGAAGCCGTCGGGCAGCACTTCCAGCGTGCCGCCGCCGTAGATGCTTTCCCCCTTCTTGGCCTGGTTCTTGAGCAGCGCGAAGATCAGCTCCTGCTTGCGCAGGCGGTTGGCGCCGTCGACCTCGTTCTTGACGGCCATCTCGAGGAGCTCGCCGACGTGGAGATTCTTCAGATCGGATAAATGCATAAACTGCGACCCTTTGTGGGTGGTATCGGGGAAAGCAGGGGGAGGAACGGCATCGGCGCCAGCGACGCCCGTGTCCTGCTGCGGGGTCGGGCGGGTGTCGCCCGGGCGCGTGCGGGAAAGGTCAGGAGCTTTAAATATGGCTGTCAATAAAAGCCGTCAATTGTGATTTGGACAAGGCGCCGACCTTGGTCGCCTCCACGGCCCCGTTCTTGAAGAGCATCAGGGTGGGGATGCCGCGGATGCCGTACTTGGGCGGCGTTGACTGGTTTTCGTCGATGTTGAGCTTCGCGATCTTGAGCCGCCCGGCGTATTCCTTCGCGACCTCGGCGAGAATGGGCGCGATCATCTTGCACGGGCCGCACCATTCCGCCCAGTAGTCCACCAGCACCGGGGTCTGCGACTGCAGCACCTCGGGGTCGAACGTCGCATCCGTTACGTAATGGATGTTTTCACTCATGAAAACGCTGCCTTCGGGAATCGGTCGGAAAGCGCCACGGAAGGTGTGGCAGCGAGACTTACCCCGTTATGCTAGCGAAATTTCCCTGCTTTGCATAGGGCCAATCGCGGCTCCGCGAACCGCCACGGGCCGGCCGCGTCTGATAAGATATGCGCTCCCTGCGCAATTTCAAGCTCTTCCGAAATTCCGAAGGAATACTATGACTTACGTCGTGATCGAGACCTGCATCAAGTGCAAGTATACCGATTGCGTCGATGTCTGCCCGGTGGATTGTTTTCGCGAAGGCCCCAACATGCTCGTCATCGATCCCGACGAGTGCATCGACTGTACCCTGTGCGTCGCGGAGTGCCCGGTCGAGGCGATATTCGCCGAGGACGACGTGCCGGACAAGCAGAAGCACTGGACCAAGATGAACGCCGATCTCGCCAAGCAGTGGAAGCCGATCATCGAGAAGAAGCCCGCCCCGCCGGACGCTGACGAATGGGCGAAGTTAAAAGAGAAAGCGCACCTCCTCGAGAAGTAATCTGCGGCAGGCCGTAAGACACGCCCGCCCGCCGCGCACAGCCATGCGGCAAGACCTCGCGCAGCAGATCGAAGCGGGGTGCGCGGTCGTCACCCCCAATCGCCGGCTCGCGGCGCGCCTGACGCACGAATACGACGCGCGCCAGGCCGCGGCCGGCAAATCCGCCTGGCCCACCGCGGATATCCTGCCGTTTACCGCCTTCGTCGAGCGCGCCTACCGCGACGCGCTTTATGCCCGAGACGCCGCCGGGCTCCCGGTTCTGCTCGCGCCCGCCCAGGAACAGGCGCTGTGGGAGTCGGTCGTCCGCGAGTCCGACGCCGGCGATGCGCTCCTCGCCATTCCCGAGACGGCCGCGGTCGCGCGCGAAGCGTGGCGGCTCGCTCACGCCTGGCGGCTCACGGCCCGGATCGGCGCGTTCCCCTTGAACGACGACGGCAAGGCGTTCCGGCAATGGGCGCAGCGCTACGAGGCCGCCACCCGGCGCGCGCATAAGACTGACAGCGCGTGCCTTGCCGACGTCACCGCGCCGCTGCTCGCGCGCCCTGAAATCCGCAAACCGCGGTCCCTGGTCCATTACGGATTCGACCTCGTCCTGCCGCAGCAGCAGGCGCTGTTCGACGCGCTGGCGGCGGCCGGCTGCGACGTGACGGGCGCGGGCCCTGAGCCGGGCGGCGGCGGGCGCCTGCGCCTCGCGTGCACGGACAGCGCGGACGAGATCCGCCGCGCGGCGGCGTGGGCGCGCGCGCGCCTCGAGGCGAACGGCGCCGCGCGCATCGGCATCGTCGTGCCCGAGCTCGCGAAGCACCGCAGCGCGATCCGCAGAGCCATCAGCGCGGTCATGGAGCCGGCCTACGCGCTGCCCGGCAGCCGCCACGACACGCTGCCGTTCAATATTTCCCTCGGCGACCCGCTCGCGTCGTACCCCCTCGTCAATGCCGCGTTCCTCGCGCTCGAACTCGCGGGGCGCGAGATTGACTTCGAGCGCGCGAGCCGGCTGATCCGCTCGCCGTTTATCGCCGGGGGGACCAGCGAGCTCGCACGGCGCGCGCGGCTCGACGCACGGCTGCGCAAGCGCGCCGAGCCGGCAGTGACGCTGGAGCGACTGCTCGCGCTGATGGCGCGCCCGGACGCGGGCTGCCCGGTGCTCGCGCAGCGCCTCGCGGCGCTCGCCGATTTTCGCAAGGCGCGACTCTTCGGCGGGCAGACGCCGTCCGCGTGGGCGAAGGCGATCTCGGAGGCGCTTGCGCTCGTCGGATTTCCCGGCGAGCGCGGCCTCGATTCGACGGAATTCCAGACGCTCGCGAAATGGCACGAGGTGCTCACTGATTTCGCCGCGCTCGACTCCGTCGTGCCGCGCACCGGGTATGCGGACGCGGTGGCGCGGCTGCGGCGCATGGCGGCCGACGCCGTGTTCCAGCCGGAGACGCCCGACGTGCCGATCCAGGTCCTGGGCGAGCTAGAGGCGACCGGCATGCAGTTCGACCACCTGTGGGTGATGGGGCTCTCCGACGACGCCTGGCCGCGCGCCCCGCGCCCGAATCCCTTCCTGCCGGTCGAGCTGCAGCGCGCCGCTGGCCTGCCGCAGGGATCCGCCGCCGGGATGCTCGAGCTCGCGCGCCGTCTCACCGGTGAGTGGCTGTCGTGCGCCGGGGAAGTCGTGCTGAGCTTCCCGCAGCGCGAGGAGGACCGCGAATTCGAGCCAAGCCCGCTCATCCTCGATGTGCCCGGGCGGCCGCTGGCGCTCCCCGGTTACGCGAGCTACCGCGACGCAGTCCACCGCCTGCGGGCAATCGAGCGCTGCGCGGACGTGAAGGCGCCGGCGCTGCGCGAGACCGCCGTGCGCGGCGGCGCGTCGGTCCTGCGCGACCAGTCGGCGTGTCCGTTCCGCGCGCTCGCGCTGCACCGCCTCGACGCGCAAAAACTGGAGGCGCCGCACGCTGGACTCAACGCGATGGAGCGCGGCACGCTGGTGCACCGCACGCTGGCGCGGGTCTGGGCGCAGTTGAAGACGCGCGACGCCCTCGACGCGACGCCGCAAGCTGAGCTGGAATCGCTGCTCGCGCGCGCGGCGGAAGACGCGGTGTCGTCCAAACGGCGCGAGCGCCCGACGGTGCTGGCGGGCCGCTTCGCCGAGATCGAGCAGCGGCGCCTTGCGCGGCGCGCGCTCGAGTGGCTCGCGGTCGAGAAGCGGCGCGGCGCGTTCACGGTGCTCGCCACCGAGGACGAGCGCCGCATCGAGACCGGCGGGCTCGCGCTCGAGACCCGGCTCGATCGCGTCGACCAGACAGACGACGGGCGGCGCATCGTAATCGACTACAAGACCGGCAAGGCGGCGCCGGGCGACATGCTCGGCGAGCGCCCCGACGAGCCGCAGCTCCCGCTCTACCTGACCGGCGCGGAGCTTGACGCGGCGGCGGCGGCGTTCGCGCAGGTGCGCGCGGGCGACATGCGCTTTGCGGGGCTCGCGCGTGATCCGGACCTGCTGCCGGGCGTGCGCACGCTTCCGGACGGCAAGCTCAAGCAGGCGGCGGCGTCCTGGGCGCAGCAGGTCGAGGCCTGGCGCGCCGCGGTGGCGCGCATCGCGGCCGGATTCGCCGCGGGCGACGCCGAAGTCGCTCCCAAGCGCTACCCGCACACCTGCCGCCTCTGCGACGTGAAGCCGTTCTGCCGCATCTACGAGCGGCTCGAAAACCCGCTCGACGAGGAGGCGCAATGAACGCCGCCGCGATCCCCGATTCCGGCGCGCGTCGCCGCGCGCTCGACCCCGCGCGCTCGTTCGTCGTGCAGGCGCCGGCGGGCTCCGGCAAGACCGGGCTCCTGATCCAGCGCTACCTGCGGCTCCTCGCGTCCGTGGAGCACCCCGAGGAAATCATCGCCATCACGTTCACGCGCAAGGCCGCCGGCGAGATGCGCGAGCGCGTGCTCGAGGCGCTGGCACAGGCGCGCGCCGGCACGGCTCCCGCGAGCGAGCACGAACGCACGACGCTCGAGCTCGCGGGAGCGGCGCTCGCGCGCGACACGGCGGCCGGATGGGGCGTCACCGAGAACCCGGCGCGCCTGCGCATCCAGACCATCGACTCGCTGTGCGCGGCGCTGACGCGCCAGATGCCGATGCTCTCGCGCTTCGGCTCGCAGCCGGAGAGCATCGAGGACGCGCAGGCGCTCTACGTGGAGGCGGCGCGCGCGACGCTCGGGCTCATCGAGGGCGACGAGGCGGTCGCGCAGGACGTCGAGCGCCTCCTCACGCATCTCGACAACGACGTCGGGCGCGTCGAAGGGCTGCTCGCGGAGATGCTCAAACGCCGTGATCACTGGCTGCGCCACGTGCACGGCAAGGAGCGCGACGCGCTCGAGACCGCGCTCAAAAGCGAGCGGCGCGGGACGCTCGAGCGCGCGCGCGGGCTGCTGCCGGAAGAGGCGCGGTCGGAGTGGTCGGCGGTCGCGGGCTATGCGTTCGCCAACCTCGAGCGCGGACAATTCAACGATGACATCGAGGACTGGGCCGAGCTTGCCCGGTTGTTCCTGACCGAGGAGGGCCAGTGGCGCAGGAGCCTTACGAAGAACCAGGGGTTTCCCGCCGGAACGCCGGCGCAGCCCTGGAAGGAACGCGCGCTCGCGCTCTTCGCTCAATTGCGGGGCCACGACGGCTTCCGCTTGACGCTCGGGGAGATGCGCGAGCTTCCGCCCGGCGAGTACCGCGATGACCAGTGGGAGGTGCTGGGCGCGATCATGCGGCTGCTGCCGCGCGCGGCCGGGCAGCTGAAGCTCGTGTTCCAGGCGCGCGGGCAGGTCGATTTCACCGAGGTCGCGCAGGGCGCGCTGCTGGCCCTCGGCGGCACGGAGGCGCCGAGCGATCTCGCGCTCGCGCTTGACTACCGCGTCCGCCACCTGCTCGTGGACGAATTCCAGGACACCTCGATCAGCCAGTACGAGCTGATCGCGAAGCTCACCGCGGGCTGGGAGCCGGGCGACGGCCGCACCGTGTTCGCGGTCGGCGACCCGATGCAGTCGATCTACCGCTTCCGCGAAGCCGAAGTGGGCCTCTTCTTGCGCGCACGCGCCGCCGGCATCGGGGACCTCGCGCTGGAAGCGATCAGCCTCTCGGCCAATTTCCGCTCGCAGTCGGGCATCGTCGAGTGGGTGAACGCGACCTTCCCGCGGGTCATGCCGGAGCGCGAGGACGTCGCCGCCGGGTCGGTGCCGTATACGCCATCCATCGCGACGCGCGGCGCGCTGCCCGGTCAAGCAGTCACCGTGCACCCGTTCTTCAACGGGGACCACGCGGGGGAGGCGGCGCGAGTGGCCGAGATCGCCGCGCAGGCTCGGCGCGAGAATGCGGACGCGATCGTCGCCATCCTGGTGCGCAACCGCGGCCACCTGCGCGATATCGTGCCGCAACTGAAGGGCGCCGGCCTGCGCTTCCGCGCGATCGAGATCGAGGAGCTCGGCCACCGCCCCGTGGTGCAGGACCTGCTGGCGCTGACGCGCGCGCTCTCGCATCCGGCCGACCGGCTCGCGTGGCTCGCGGTGCTGCGCGCGCCGTGGTGCGGGTTGACGCTCGCGGATCTCGACGCGCTGGCGGAGGGCGAGCCGGGCCGCACGGTGTGGGAGCTCATGAACGACGAGGCGCGCGTGGCGGCGCTCTCCGCCGACGGGCGCGAGCGGCTCGCGCGGGCGCGCGCCGTGCTGCGATCGTGCCTCGAGGAGCGCTGCCGCGGGTCGTTACGCGAGCGCGTCGCCGGTGCCTGGTTCGCGCTCTGCGGCCCGGCGTGCGTGGAGGACGCGACCGACCTCGAGGACGCAGAGATCTATTTCGAGTATCTCGGCTCGCACGAGGAAGCGGGCGAAGTTGGCGAACGGGCGGCGTTCGAGGACGGGCTTGCCGAGCTCTACGCGCTGCCCGATCTGCAGGCCGACGAGCGGCTGCAGATCATGACCCTCCACAAGGCGAAGGGCCTCGAGTTCGACACGGTGATCGTGCCGGGTCTCGGGCGCCCGCCGCGCGGCGAGGACGCGCAGCTCTTCCTGTGGATGGAACAGCCGGGCATCCAACCCCCTCTCCCGCCGGGGGAGAGGGAGGCGAAGCGGGTGAGGGGGGAGGCTTCGCTCCTCCTCGCCCCGATCCAGGAGGCCGGCGCGGAAGACGACCCGATCTACCGCTGGCTGCAGAAGCTCGAGGCCGAGAAGGAGCGGCTCGAGGCCGGGCGCCTGCTCTACGTCGCCGCCACTCGGGCGCGCGAGCGCCTGCATCTACTCGGCGCCGTGCGCCTCGCGGCCGGCGATGACGGCGTGCCGCAGGTGCGGGCGCCCCACGCGCGCACGCTGCTGACCCCGCTCTGGCCGATGGTGAAGCCCGTGTTCGAGGAGGCCGCGGCGCGGCTTGCGGACTCCTTGCGCGCTCCCGAAGAAGAGGGGGTGGACGAGAACAGGATCGACCAGTCGCTGCGCCGCATCGCGTCCGGGTGGCAGGCGCCCGCGGCGCCGCCGCGCGTCGCGTGGTCGCCGCCGCCGGAACTGCCGCGCGCGCGCGAGGAAATCGAATTCTCATGGGTGGGCGAGGCCGCTCGCCACGTGGGGAGCGTCGCGCACCGCTGGCTGCAGCGGATCGCCGAGGACGGGCTTGCGGGGTGGGACGCGAAGCGGGTGCGCGCGCTGCGAAAAGCGTTCGAGAACGAGCTTGCGGCCTGCGGCTTGCCGGCCGATGACGTGGCTGATGGAGCCGGGCGCGTGACGGCGATCCTCGAGCGAACGCTTGCCGACGAGCGCGGGCGCCTGCTGCTCGGTCCCCATCAAGACGCGCAGTCCGAGCTGATGCTGACCGGCGTGGGGAAAGACGGCATCGTCAACGTCGTCGTGGACCGCACCTTCGTCGACGCAGAGGGCACGCGCTGGATCGTGGACTACAAGGCCGGTGCGCACGCGGGGGGCGATGTCGAGGCCTTCCTCGACCGCGAGCAGGAGCGCTACCGCGGGCAGCTCGAGCAGTACGCCGCGTTGATGCGCGGGCTCGACCCGCGCCCGATCCGCCTCGGCCTCTACTTCCCGCTCCTCAACGGCTGGCGCGAGTGGGCGCCGTAGGGCGGGGGTGGTAGGAGAGGAGCGAATTGAGTTTTGTATACTTGCGACACGTGACACCTTCGGGAAGATGACAATGAGGGGAAGCACCTTGATTCTTGCGCTGGCGGCGCTGGCGATCGTCGCAGCGCCCGCCGCATACAGCGCGGAGAGCCGCACCAAGGCGCGCGCCGCCAAGCAGGTCGAGCGCGGGCGCTACCTGCTGATGCTGGGCCAATGCAATGATTGCCACACCGACGGCTACGCCCCCAAGGACGGCAACGTGCCGGAGAAGGACTGGCTGCTCGGCAGCCCCCTCGGCTTTCGCGGGCCATGGGGCACGACCTACGCGACGAACCTCCGCCTGAGCCTCTCGAAGCTGACCGAGGATCAATGGGTGAGCTACGCGAAAGCGCTCAAGACGCGCCCGCCGATGCCGTGGTTCAATCTCAATAAGTGGGCCGACCGGGACTTGCGGGCGCTCTACCGCTACGTGCGCCACCTCCAGCCGGTTGGCCAATCCGCGCCGCAAGCCCTCCCGCCGGAGCAGGCGCCGCCGCCGCCGTATATCCAGTGGCCCTCGCCACCGAAGAAATGACGCCCGACCCGCGCGTCAAGGATCTGCCTTCGTCCTTCCGCCTTCTGCCTTAGGTTATGCCTGCCCGCAACGCGAAAAAGACCGTTTTCTGGTTCGACGACGGCAAGCGGCCCAACGTCGCCGACAATCTCGAGAAGGAACAGGACATCACGCTGCACCGCCTCGCCTACCACGGGCCGAAGGCGGACATCTGGGGCGCGATGTCGGCCTCGCACGTCTACTGCATCACCTCCACGCGCCAGGAGCAGCCCGAGGAATTCCGCGCCAACGCGGCGCTGCTCGCGCACTGCCCCGATCTTCTCGTGGTGTCGACGAGCGGCGCGGGCTACGACACGGTGGACGTCGCCGCCTGCACCGCGGCCGGCGTGCTCGTGGTGAACCAGTCGGGCGGCAACGCCGATGCCGTCGCAGAGCACGCGGTGGCGATGATGCTCTCGCTCACCAAGAAGATCCCGCAGACCGACCGCTCACTGCGCTCGGAGCAGCGCGCCCCGCGGGAGAGCTTCAAGGGCTGGAACGCCCATGGCCGCACGGTCGGCGTCATCGGCATCGGCAATACCGGCCGGCGCGTCGCGCGCATCTGCGGCCTGGGGCTGCAGATGAAGGTGCTCGCCTGCGACCCCTACCTGAGCACGGAAGAAGTCCAGGCGCGCGGCGCGGCCAAGGTCGATCTCGCAACGCTCCTTGCCCAGTCGCGCTTCGTCTCGGTCCACTGCCCCTACAACGACGAGACCCGCAACATGATCGGGGCCCGCGAGCTTGCCGCCATGCCGCCCGGCTCCTACCTCGTCACGACGGCGCGCGGGGGGATCGTGGACGAGATGGCCCTCGCGGCGGCGCTCAAGTCGGGCCACCTCGCCGGCGCGGGCGTGGACGTCTGGATCGACGAGCCGCCGCCGCTCTCGCATGCGCTGCTCGCCGTCGACAACGTGATCGCCACCTATCACACCGCCGGCATCACGCAGGATTCGCGGGAGAACATGCGCAACTGGAACGCGCAGCAGGTCGCGGACATCCTGCGCGGCGAGCGCCCCCCGCGCCTCGTCAACCCGGAGGCGTGGCCGAAGTTCGCGCAGCGCTTCGAGCGCATCTTCGGCTTCCGCCCGAAGTGAGCATCTCCAA
>DASWIC010000058.1:0-14180 GCA_036397875.1 Burkholderiales bacterium | reverse complement strand
GCGCTGCTGCACGGCCAGGTACTCGACGATGCGCTCCTTCACTTTCTCCAGGCCGTAGTGGTCCTCGTTCAGCACCTTCTCGGCGGCGCCGAGGTCGGTGTTGATCTTGCTCTTCTTCTTCCACGGCAGCGACACCATCGCCTCGATGTAGTTGCGCACGACGGTCGCCTCGGCCGACATCGGGGACATCAGCTTCAGCTTCTTCAGTTCCGCCTCGGCCTTCTTGCGCGCCTCCTTGGGCATGTGCGCGGACTTGATGCGCTTCTCGATCTCGTCGATGTCGGCGCCCTCGTCCATCTCGCCGAGCTCCTTCTGGATCGCCTTCACCTGCTCGTTGAGGTAGTACTCGCGCTGGCTCTTCTCCATCTGGCGCTTGACGCGCCCGCGGATGCGCTTCTCGACCTGGAGGATCTCGAGCTCGCCCTCGACCAGCTTCAACAGGTGCTCGAGCCGCTGCTTGACGCCGAACATCTCGAGCACTTCCTGCTTCTGCTCGAGTTTCAGCGGCAGGTGGGCGGCGATGGTGTCGCCGAGCCGGCCTGCCTCGTCGATTCCGGCGATCGAGGTAAGGATCTCGGGCGGGATCTTCTTGTTCAGCTTCACGTACTGGTCGAACTGCTGGATCATCGTGCGCCGCATTGCCTCGATCTCATGGTCGGCGGCGATCTCCGGCGCCACCGGCGTTACCGAGACGGCGTAGTGCGTCTTGAGATCCACGATCTCGTGCAGGCGCGCGCGCTGGCTGCCCTCGACCAGCACCTTCACGGTGCCGTCCGGCAGCTTCAGCATCTGCAGGATGTTGGCGATGCTGCCGATCCGGTAGAGGTCCTCCGGCGACGGATCGTCCTTCGCGGCGGATTTCTGCGCGACCAGCACGATGCTCTTGCCCGCCTCCATCGCCGTCTCGAGCGCCTTGATCGATTTCGGCCGCCCGACGAAGAGCGGAATCACCATGTGCGGGAACACCACCACGTCGCGCAGTGGCAGCAGCGGCATTTGCGTGAGGCTTTGCTCGTCAGGCATCGTGGGTCACCCGTTAGAGTTGGACCATATGAAGATGAGGGAAAATCCCCGAAAATTCAAGGGCGCGGCAGCGCCATGATTCCAAACCCATTTCCCGCGCTCAGTGCGCCGAGGCCGCGACCTTGGGCTGATCCGAGTAGATCAGCAGCGGCGTCGCGTCGCTCACGATCGTGTTCTCGTCCACCACCACCTTGATCACGTTCTCCAGCGACGGCAAATCGAACATGGTGTTCAACAGTGTGTGCTCGAGGATGGAGCGCAGCCCGCGCGCACCGGTCTTGCGATCGAGCGCGCGCCGCGCCACCGCCCGCAGCGCCCCTTCGCGCACTTCCAGCTCGACGCCTTCCATGCCGAACATCTTCTGGAACTGCTTGAGCAGCGCGTTCTTGGGCTGGGTGAGGATCTGGATCAGGGCGATCTCGTCCAGCTCTTCCAGCGTCGCCACCACCGGCAGCCGGCCCACGAATTCGGGGATCAGCCCGTACTTGATGAGGTCCTCGGGCTGCACGTCGCGCAGCACCTTGGTGATGTCCTTGCGGTTGTCGCGCGAGCTCACTTCCGCGCCGAAGCCGATGCCGCTCCGTTCGGAGCGCGCGCGGATGATCTTGTCGAGGCCGTCGAACGCGCCCCCGCAGACGAACAGGATATTGGTCGTGTCGACCTGGACGAATTCCTGGTTGGGGTGCTTGCGCCCGCCCTGCGGCGGCACCGAGGCGATGGTGCCCTCGATCAGCTTCAGCAGCGCCTGCTGCACGCCCTCGCCGGAAACGTCGCGCGTGATCGAGGGATTGTCCGACTTGCGCGAGATCTTGTCGATCTCGTCGATGTAGACGATGCCGCGCTGCGCCTTCTCGACGTCGTAATCGCATTTCTGGAGCAGCTTCTGGATGATGTTCTCGACATCCTCGCCGACGTAGCCCGCCTCGGTCAGCGTCGTCGCATCCGCCATGACAAAGGGCACGTTGAGCAGCCGCGCGAGCGTCTGGGCGAGCAGCGTCTTGCCCGACCCGGTCGGGCCGACCAGCAGGATATTGGACTTCGCCAGCTCGACGTCGTCGTTCTTGACGAGCGTCTTCAGCCGCTTGTAATGGTTGTAGACGGCAACCGACAGGATTTTCTTGGCGAGGTCCTGGCCGATCACGTACTGGTCGAGAATCGCGCGGATCTCCTTCGGCACCGGCAGATCGGATTTCGCGCCCTTCGTCCCGTGCTCGCCCTGGGTCTCCTCGCGGATGATGTCGTTGCACAGCTCGATGCACTCGTCGCAGATGAACACCGACGGCCCCGCGATGAGCTTGCGCACCTCGTGCTGGCTCTTCCCGCAGAACGAGCAGTACAGGAGCTTTTCCCCGCCGGCCTTCTCAGTCATGGATCATCCCCGAGGGTGCGACGCTATTTTACGCTTTCGGCCCTGCTCACCAGGACCTTGTCGACGATCCCGTAGCTCTGCGCCTGCTCCGCGCTCAGGAAGTTGTCGCGGTCGGTATCGTGCTCGACGGTCTTCAAGTCCTGGCCGGTGTGCCGGGCGAAGATCTCGTTCAGCTTCGCCTTGCGGTTGAGGATTTCGCGCGCGTGGATTTCCACGTCGGATGCCTGGCCCTGGAAACCGCCCATCGGCTGGTGGATCATCACCCGCGAGTTGGGCAGGCAGAACCGCTTGCCCTTGGCGCCGGCCGCGAGCAGCAGCGCGCCCATGCTCGCCGCCCCCCCGACGCACAGCGTCGAGACGCTGGGCTTGACGAACTGCATGGTGTCGTAGATCGCGAGCCCATCGGATACCGACCCACCCGGGGAATTGATGTAGAACGAGATGTCCTTGTCCGGGTTCTCGGACTCCAGGAACAGCAACTGCGCCACGATCAGGTTGGCGGTCGTCTCGGTCACCGGCCCCACCAGGAACACCACGCGCTCCTTCAACAGGCGCGAATAAATGTCGTAGGCGCGCTCTCCGCGCCCGCTCTGCTCGATCACCATCGGGATCAGGCCCAGACCCCGCGGCTCGCTGGTGTGTGCTGCCATCATGTTCTCCCCATCAAATCGTCGAAATCGATCTTCCTGTCCGTCACCCTGGCGACGCCAAGCGCCCATGCCACAACGTTGTCCTCCAGCGCCGCGGATTCGATGTCGCGCAACCGCTCGGGCGCGGCGTAGAACCACTTCACGACCTCATCGGGCCGCTCATAGCTCTCGGCCTGCTCCTCGACCATCCGCCGCACCTGCTCGGGCTTGGGGACGAGATTGTGCATTTTCACCAGCTCACCGAGGATCAGCCCGAGCGTCACGCGGCGCCGGGCCTGCTGCTCGAAGAGGTCCGCCGGCAGCGGCGTGTCCGGGGTCACCTTGACGCCGCGCGCGACGAGCTCCTGGCGTGCACCCGCCTGCAGGCGCTCGATCTCGATTCCCACCAGCGAGCGCGGTGCCTCGATGCGCGTGGCGTCGAGGAGCGCCTGCATCACCTGGTCGCGCAGGCGGCTCTTGAGCTTCGCCTTCACCTCGCGCTCCAGATTGGCCCTGATCTCGGCCCGCATCTTGGCGACGTCTCCATCCGCAACGCCCAGGCTCTTCGCGAATCCGGCATCGACCTCGGGCAGGCCCGGCGCCGCAACCTCGCCCACGGTGACCTCGAAGCGCGCGGTCTTGCCCGCCACCTCCCGGCCGTGGTAGTCGCCCGGAAACCGCACATCGAAAGCCTTCGTTTCGCCCGGCTTCATGCCGGTCACGCTGCTTTCGAAATCCGGCAGCAACCGGCCTTCCCCCAGCACCGTCTGCTGTCCCTTGCCGCTCGAGCCCGGGAACTCCGCGCCATCGAGGCTGCCGCGGAAATCGATCGTGACGCGGTCACCGGTCTGCGCCGCGCGCTCGACCGGCTCGTAGCGCGCGCGCTGCTTGCGCAAGATCTCGATCGTCTTGTCGACCTCGGCTTCGCCGACCTCCAGCGCCGGGCGCTCGATGGCCTTGCCGGCAATGTCCCCGACCGTCACCTCGGGATAGATTTCGAAAGTCGCGCTATATTGAACCTCGACCGCGCCATCGCTCCGCGGCGCCACCTCGAACTTGGGATAGCCCGCGACCCTCAGGTTCTGCTGGCGGACGGCCTCGCCGAAGCTGCGCTGCATCGCGTCGCCGAGCACCTCCTGCCGCACCTGCGTGCCATAGTGCTGCTCGACCACCTTGAGCGGCACCTTGCCCGGCCGGAACCCGTGCATCTTTACCGTACGCGACAGGCGTTTCAGCCGGCTCTCGATCTCATGGTCGATGTCGGTCGCGGGCAGCGACACGCTCAATTTCCGCTCGAGCGCGCTCAACGTTTCCAAGTTCGCCTGCATCTCCGTTGCGTGAACGATCTGTCCGAGCCCTTGCGCCGGTTCGCACCACGCACCGCTGCCCGTGGTGCGAAAGGAGGGACTCGAACCCCCACGCCTTGCGGCGCCAGAACCTAAATCTGGTGCGTCTACCAATTCCGCCACTTTCGCGACTTTCCGATTGTAATATAATCACGTGCCCGCCGAAAGCTTTCAAGTTGTCTTAACGATACAGCGCAATGAGCTGATCCATAAAGGATATTGCGCAGCAGCAAATGGGTAAAAACCGCAATGAAAATTTCCCCGTCGCGTCCCTGCTTCTGCCCTCCAGATTCCGGCGTCCGATCGCACTGATTTACCGCTTCGCGCGGGAGGCGGACGATGTTGCAGACGAGGGGGATCTCCCCGCGCCCGCCCGCCTCGCGCAACTGGGGCAATTTCGCGAGCAGCTGAGCAAGATCGAGCGCGGCGTTCCCCCCGACATCGCCTGGTTTGCGGCGCTCGCCGCGGTGATCCGGGAGCATGACCTCCCGGTATCGGCGTTCGCCGATCTGCTCTCGGCGTTCGCGCAGGACGTCACCCAGAAGCGCTACGCCAACGTGACCGGGGTGCTCGACTACTGTCAGCGCTCGGCGAATCCCGTGGGACGCCTGCTGCTGCATCTGTTCGGCAGCACCGGCGAAGCGAATTTCCGGTGGTCGGATTCAATCTGCTCCGCACTGCAGCTCGTGAACTTCTGG
Source organism: Burkholderiales bacterium (assembly GCA_036397875.1). GTDB lineage: Bacteria > Pseudomonadota > Gammaproteobacteria > Burkholderiales > SG8-41 > SG8-41. Next base: position 9,115 of record DASWIC010000058.1, on the reverse strand, counting down.
CAGGACGTGGCGATCGATTACGCGAAAGGACGCGTCTACCTGCCCCAGGACGAAATGCGGCGCTACGGCGTGACCGAGCAGCACATCGCCGGGCAGCGCTGCGACGATGCCTGGCGGGCCCTCATCCAGTTCCAGATCGACCGCGCGCGCGGTATGCTGAACGCAGGCGCGCCCCTGGGGCGGGCGCTCCCCGGGCGCATCGGGCTCGAGATCCGCGCCACGGTGCAAGGCGGGCTGCGTATTTTGGAGAAACTCGAGCGCGCGGGATGCGATATGTTTCGAAGCCGGCCGGTCCTGAAATGGCGCGACTGGCCGGTGATTTTGTCGCGCGCCCTCTGAGCACGCCGTACGAAGCACTAGCGTCCATGGATCCGCACGAATATTGTCAGACCAAAGCCGCGCAGAGCGGCTCGAGTTTCTATTACAGCTTCCTGTTCCTGCCGGAGGAGCGCCGCCGCGCGATCACGGCGCTCTACGCGTTTTGCCGCGAGGTGGACGACGTCGTGGACGACTGCTCCGACGTGGCGACTGCGCGGGCGACACTCGCCTGGTGGCGGCAGGAGCTGGCCGCGGCCTTTCATGGCACGCCCCAGCACCCGGTCGCACGCGCTCTCGCGGAAATCGCACCGCGCTTCAATCTGGCGGAGGCGCGCGTCGCCGAAATCATCGACGGCATGCAGATGGACCTCGACACCAACCGCTATCCCAGCTTCGAGGCGCTGCGGCAGTACTGCCACCGCGTGGCGGGGGTGGTAGGCCTGTTGTCCGCCGAGATCCTTGGTTACCAGGACCGGCGCACGCTCGAGTACGCGGCCGATCTCGGCCTGGCGTTCCAGCTCACCAATATCATCCGGGACGTAGGCGAGGATGCGCGCCGCGACCGCATCTATCTGCCGCTCGACGAGATCGAGCGCTTTGGCGTCAGCACGGGGGACATTACCGGGTCGCGCGAGACCGACAACTTCCGCCGGCTGATCGAATTTCAGATCGAGCGCGCGCTCGGGTATTACCGCGAAGCATTCAGCAAGCTGTCGGCGGCTGACCGCCGCGCCCAGCGGGCCGGCATCATCATGGCGGCGATTTATCGGGCGCTGCTGGACGAAATCCGGCGCGATGGCTGCCGGGTCCTCACGCGCCACACGTCCCTGACCCCTGTCCGCAAGCTCTGGATCGCCTGGAAGACATGGATCGCTGGCTAAAACGGGCGTTGGGAATGCGCGCGATGACCGCACCCAGCCGCGGCTGGTCCGTGGCAGGGGCGGCCGTGGTTGCGCGCGGCGTGCTGGCGACAATGGCCGTCCTCGGCGCGGCAGGCGCGTTTGCGCAAGCACCGTCGCCGCCGGCGACCCTGGAGCACCGGGCACCGCCCGGCGCCACCTCCGAGAGCGCCCGGCAAGTCCTGTCCCGGGTGAGATCCTCCGTGGTGCAGATCAAGGGGTTCTTCGGAGCGAATACCGCGCAGGCTTTCCACGGCACCGGATTCGCGGTTGCGCGCGGTGGGATATTCCTGACCAACTATCACGTTGTCGCCCAGCAGGTTCTGTACCCTACCAAGTACCGGCTGGAATATCGCGCACACGATGGCAAGACCGGGCGCATCGAGGTACTGGCGATCGACGTGCGCCACGATCTGGCAGTGGTGCGCGCGGAAGGCATCGCCCCGCGGCCGCTGCCGCTTGAAACGACGGTGCCGGACAAGGGCGATCGCGCCTTTTCCATCGGCTTCCCGCTGGACGTCGGGCTGACGATAACCGAGGGAGTATCGAACGGGAGCGTCGAGGATTCATTCGATCCCCGCATCCACTATTCCGGTGCGATAAACGCGGGCATGTCCGGCGGACCTGCTTTGAACGCCGCCGGAGCCGTCATCGGCGTCAACGTTGCGGGGTATCGCTTCGAGCAGCTGGTGAGCTTCCTGGTCCCCGCGAACCATGTGCGCGCGCTGGTCAAACGCGCCCTGAAGCCGGCCCCGGGCGGGCGGAAAGGGGAGGTGGCGGCGCAAATGCGCCAGCATGCCGTCGAGCTCATCGGCGCCGTGGACGGCCGCCTGACGACACAAGTGATGTCCGGCTACGCCCTGCCGGCAAAGCTGGCCCCCTTCATCGACTGCAACGCTTCGTCCGATCCCGCGCCCGAGCGGCCGCTGCAGATCGTCCGCGTCCGGTGCCTCGCCAAGGCCGGCTTGTTCGTCGAGCAGGGACTCTTCAGCGGCGACCTCAGGTTCGAGCATTTCGTGCTCGAGACCGGCAAACTGGATGCCTGGCGATTTGCGCATCGCGTGTCGAAGCTGTCGGCCGCGACCGGCGCCTACGGCCAGCGCCGGTACGTGGGACCGTTCTCCTGCAATACCGGGGTCGTGAAGCTGAGGGGCTTCGACGCCAGCCTGATGACCTGCGTGCGCAGCCACCGCAAGCTGGAGGGTCTTTACGACATCACCGCGCGTGTTACCAGCCTGAACGAATCGCACCGCGGCTTTGTGAGCCATGTCGACCTCCACGGCGTCGAGTTCGACGGGGGAATGAGGTTCTTGCGGCGCTACGTCGAGGCGATGGAATGGAATCCGTGACGCCCGAGATCGTCATTGTCGAAACGCTGGGAAGCCACGGGCGGGTCCAGACCCGCGATCGCGTGCCTCTTACCGCGCAAAAGCGCCACGTCACCATAGGCCGCAGCCCGCAAGCGGATGTGATCCTCGACGACGCGTATGCTGCCGCGCTGCATGTCTCGGTCGAGGTGACCCCGGAGGGAGCCGTACTGGCGTCGGACCTTGGCAGCGTGAACGGCATTGGCATCGCCGGGCGGCGTTACAAGGGCGCGCAGCAGCTGCCCGTGCCGAATGGTGTGCTCCAGATCGGGCGAACGCGGCTGCGCGTGCGCTTCGCGAACGACGCGCTTCCCCCGGAGCGACCGGACCACGCCGCCATTGCTCCGGAGCGCGGCTCGCCGTCGTGGGCCGCGGCTGCGGGCGGGATTATCTGCGCCGCCTATGTCGCGTATTCGGCATGGCTCGATGCACCGCGCGACGTTGCAACCACGATAGTCGTCGCGTTCATACCGGGGCTGCTGATTGCCGGGTTGTGGATCTCCCTTTGGGCGCTGCTGTCGCGCATCACGCAGGGTGAATGGCGGTTGGTGTGGCACGGCGCAATCCTGTTCAGCGTGGTCGCGGCTTACGTGCTGTCGGTATACATCCTCGACATCGCCTGGTACGTATTTTCGCTGCCGCGCTGGGGATCGCGGGACACCGTCATCGGCGCACTTGCCTTCGCGGTCGCCTTGCACTGGCATCTGACGCATGCATCGAGCTTGAGCCGCAGGCGCAGCGTCTTGATCGCGATACTGCTGCCCGCCACGGTGACCGGCGCGGGGCTCTGGATACAGTCGCGCACGCAGGAGCGCGACGTCAATCACATCGGAATCCACGAGCAGATCTATCCACCCGCGCTGCGCGTGCGCGAGGCCGGGAGCGCAACAGACTACTTCGAGCGGGCGGCGCTGTTGCAGTCACGCGCCGATTCGCGGCGGAGAGCCATTTCGGACGATGACGTGAGCGATTCTGAAATCGGAGACGAGTCGCGGCATGCCGGCGGGCACGGAGAAAGGTAACGCTGTCCCGGATCGGGCCCGGAGCGCCAGGGCATCACATTCCCGGATCAAGGCTTGATATGGACCTGCAGCTGAAGGACAAGCGGGCTCTGGTGACGGGCGCGAGCATGGGCATCGGCCGCGCCATCGCCAGGGGGCTTGCGGCCGAAGGCGTGGCGCTCTGCGTCGTCGCGCGCCGCAGGAGCCTGCTTGAAGCGCTCGCGCGCGAGATCACCGCGGCCGGAGGGCCCTCCCCGGCCATCATCGAGGCCGATGTCATGCCGGAAGGCGCGGCGGAGCGGATCGCAGCCGAGGCCCGCAGTCAGCTCGGTCATATCGACATCCTGGTGAACTCCGCCGGCGGCAGCCAGCCGGCGCTGCCGGTCGATGCGCCGGAGTCGAAGTGGCTGGAGGCAATGACGCTCAACTTCGTCCGGGTGCGGCAGCTCACGCACGCGATAATGCCCGGCATGATCGAGCGGGGATGGGGACGCGTCATCAATATCTCGGGCAAGTCGGAACCCGAGGGGCTCATCGCTGCGACGCCGGCCAAGGCGGCGGTGCACGCCTGGTCGAAGGGCCTGTCGCGGGAAGTCGGCAAGCACGGCGTCACCGTCAACTGCATCCAGCCGGGGCGGATCATGAGCGAGCAGATCCGCCGGAAGTACTCCCCGGAATTCCGCGCGAAGCAGTCCGCGGAGGAGATTCCGGTCGGGCGCTATGGCGAGCCCGAGGAGCTTGCCAGCCTCGCGGTCTTTCTCGCCTCCCCGGTTGCCCGCTACATCACGGGCGCGGTGATGCCGGTGGACGGCGGTCTCAGGCGCTTCGCGTTCTAACCTTTGGCCGTATAATTCGCCGAGCTTTTCCGGAGATTTCGTATGCAGACGAAGATCCCATGCGTCATCATGCGCGGCGGCACCTCGCGTGGACCGTTTTTCCACGCGTCCGACCTGCCGGCCGACGTACCGACGCGCGACGCGGTGCTGCTTGCGGTGATGGGCTCGCCGCATGAAATCCAGGTGGACGGCATCGGCGGCGCGCACTCGGTGACCAGCAAGGTGGCGATGATCAGCATGTCGAAGCACCCCGGCGCGGACGTCGATTATCTCTTCGCCCAGGTGCAGATCAACGAAAGATTCGCGGACACCAAGCCCAACTGCGGCAACATGCTGGTGGCGGTGGCGCCGTTCGCCATCGAGTCGGGGCTCGTCCCGGCGAAAAGCGGCGAGACGACCGTGCGCATCTTCAACGTCAACACGCAGTCGCTGGTCGAATCGATCGTGCAGACGCCCGGCGGCAAGGTCACCTATTCCGGAGACGCCGCGATCGACGGCGTTCCCGGCACCGCGGCGCCGGTCAAGCTCAATTTCAAGAGCGCGATCGGGTCGGTCACCAGGAAGATGCTGCCCACCGGCAAGCCGTCAGATGTCATCGACGGCGTCGAAGTGAGCTGCGTGGACATCGCGATGCCGGTCGTCCTGATGCGTGCGGAATCGCTCGGAAAGACCGGCCATGAAACCGCCACGGAGCTCGACGCCGACCGGGAACTGTTTAAGCGCATGGAAGCGATCCGCCGCAAGGCCGGCGCGTTGATGGGCATGGGCGACGTCGCGAAACGGGTGGTGCCGAAGATGGCGTTGCTGTCGAAGCCGCGCAAGGGCGGCGCCATCGCCTCGCGCTACTTCGTGCCCGAGACCTGCCACAAGTCGCATCCGGTCACCGGAACGGTATGTATCGCCTCGGCCTGCGCGATACCCGGCACGGTGGCCGCGCAGATCGCTCCGCGCCTGACGTCGCCGCAGGGCATGTTCCGGATCGAGCATCCCGCCGGCATGATCGTCGTCGATCTCGACGTCGATCTCGCCGGCGGCAGGCAGGAGCTGCGCCGCGCTGCGCTGGTGCGCACCGCGCGGCGTATCTTCGAGGGCTACGTGCACGTGCCCGAGCAGGTCTGGGCGGGGGTCAAGCGCCCCAGCCGGACCACGGCAGCCGCAGCCTAACACCGGGTTCGCGCATCCCACATGAACGTTGCCGTCATCGGCGGTGGTTACGCCGGCATGGCGGCGGCCGTGACGCTGGCGGAGCGGCAAAAGCCGGTCACGGTGTTCGAGGCGTCGCGCACGCTCGGCGGACGGGCGCGCCGGGTCGAGCATCGCGACCTCGCGCTCGATAACGGCCTGCACATCCTGGTCGGCGCCTGCAGCGAGACGCTGCGCCTGATGCGGCTCGTCGGCGCCGATCCCGAGCGGCTGCTGCTGAGGCTTCCGCTCGACTGGCGGATCCACGATCGATTCGCGCTGAAGGCGGCGGGTCTTCCCGCGCCGCTGCACCTGGTCGCCGGGCTCATGGCGGCACGCGGCGTCTCCGTGCTCGAGCGCCTGCGCACTCTGCGCTTCATGATGCGCATGCGGCGGCAGGATTACGCGCTCGAGTGCGACATGAGCGTTGATATGCTGCTCGATCAGCACGATCAGAACGGGCGGATGGCGGATGTGTTGTGGCGGCCGCTGTGCGTATCCGCCCTCAACACCGCGCCCGAGTCCGCCTCGGCGCGCGTTTTCCTCAACGTCCTGCGCGAGAGCCTCGGCGCCGACCGCGCGGCAAGCGACCTGCTGCTGCCGCGGACCGACCTCTCGCGGCTGTTTCCCGAGCCCGCCGCCGACTACGTGCGGGCCGCCGGCGGGATGGTGCACGCGGGACAGCGCGCCACGGAGATCGACGAGACCGGGGGCGGATTCACCGTGCGCTCGACCGGCGGCGAGCAGGCATTCACGCACGTCGTCTGCGCCCTGGCGCCGTACCACGCAAGCGCTTTCCTCGTCGGGATTTCCGCGCTGGCCGAAGTCGCCGAGGCCGTGGACCGGCTGGCCTATCAGCCGATCCATTCGATCTACCTCGCGTACCCGCCGGGAACCCGCCTCCCGTTCCCCATGCTCGGATTCGAGAGCGCGCTCCTGCAGTGGGCGTTCGACCGCGGCGCGCTCTCCGGGCAGGACGGCGTGATCGGTGCGGTCATCAGCGCCGGGGGGCGGCACCAGGACCTTGCGCACGACGAGCTCGCGCGTCTCGTCCACCAGGAATTGCAGCAGCAGCTCGGCCTGCTGCCCGAGCCGTCATGGTCCCGCGTTTTCGTCGAGAAACGCGCCACGTTTGCCTGCACGCCCGGGCTCAAGCGCCCCGGGGCGGAGACACCCCTGCGCAATTTCCTGCTGGCCGGCGACTATACCGCGGGCGGCTACCCGGGCACGATCGAGGCGGCGGTGCGCAGCGGCATTGCTGCCGCGCGCCTGATCCTGGGAACAGCGTGACGCCCCCTATAATGTCGAAACGTTCCTGCCGGGGAAAAAATGGCTCAGCGCGAATCGATGCAGTATGACGTGGTGGTGGTGGGCGCCGGGCCCGCCGGCCTCGCCGCGGCGATCCGCCTGAAGCAGCTCGCGGCGCAGCACCAGCACGAAGTGAGCGTCTGCGTGCTGGAAAAAGGCTCGGAGGTCGGCGCGCACATCCTGTCGGGCGCGGTGATGGACCCGCGCGCGCTGAACGAGCTCATTCCCGACTGGCAGCGGCTCGACGCCCCGCTCAACGCGCCCGTCAGCGAGGATCGCTTCCTGTTTCTTACCGAGGGCGGATCGTGGAAAGTGCCGGACCTGATGCTTCCCGCGTGCTTCAGGAATCACGGCATGGTCGTGGTCAGTTTGGGCAACGTGTGCCGCTGGCTGGCCAAGCAGGCCGAAGCGCTTGGGGTGGACATTTACTCCGGCTTCGCCGCCGCCGAGGTGCTGCTGCGCGACGACGGCGCGGTCGGCGGCGTCGCCACCGGCGACATGGGCATCGGGCGCGACGGAAAGCCCACCGCCAGCCACCAGCCGGGCATGGCGCTGCACGCCCGCTACACCTTCTTCGCGGAGGGCTGCCGCGGACATCTCGGCCGGCAGCTGGAGGACCGCTACAACCTGCGCGCGGGCGCCGACCCGCAGGTCTACGGCATCGGCTTGAAGGAGCTGTGGGAGATCGAGCCCGGCAAGCACCGGCTGGGGCTCGTCGTGCACACGGCAGGCTGGCCGCTCGCCAACGACACCTACGGCGGCTCGTTTCTTTACCATCTCGAGAACCACCAGATTTCGATCGGCTTCGTCGTGGGGCTCGGCTACAGCAACCCGTATCTCAACCCGTACGAGGAATTCCAGCGCTACAAGACGCACCCCGCGATCCGTTCATTCCTCGAGGGCGGCAAGCGCATCGCATACGGCGCGCGGGCGATCTCCGCGGGCGGATTGCAGTCGCTGCCGAAGACCGTCTTTCCGGGCGGCTGCCTGATCGGGGACGACGCCGGGTTTCTCAACGCATCGCGGATCAAGGGCAGCCATGCCGCGATGAAATCGGGCATGCTCGCGGCGGAAGCGGCCTTCCCGGCGCTGCGGGCCGGGCGGTCGCACGACGAGCTGGGCGCCTATCCCGACGCGTTCCGGGGAAGCTGGCTCCATGACGAGCTCTACCGCGCGCGCAACTTCAAGCCCTGGATGAGCAAGGGGCTCGCGCTCGGAACGCTGATGGTGGGCGTCGACCAGGTGGTCTTCGGCGGGCGGGCGCCGTGGACGCTCCATCACCGGCATGCCGACCACGAGACGCTCAGGAACCGCAACGAGGCGCAGCCCATCGCGTACCCCAAGCCCGACGGCGTAATCACGTTCGATCGTCTGAGCTCGGTATTCGTCTCGAACACCAATCACGCGGAGGACCAGCCGTGCCACCTCACCCTCAAGGACGCGACCGTCCCGATCAGGGTGAATCTCGAGCGCTACGACGCACCGGAGCAGCGCTACTGCCCAGCCGGCGTCTACGAAATCGTCCGCGACGCGGACGGCGGGAACCCGCGGCTGCAGATCAACGCGCAGAACTGCGTGCACTGCAAGACCTGCGACATCAAGGACCCGACGCAGAACATCGAATGGGTGGTGCCGGAAGGCGGCGGCGGCCCCAATTACCCCAACATGTGAGCCGGTGCCGGCGGCGGTGCGTGGCCGTGCGGGTTTGCAACGCGCGGCAACGGCGCTATTGATTGTCCGTCGATAGGGCGTCGCCCCCGCCGGGGCCAGGAGGACGCGAATGACCGCGAGCGGGGCGAAAAGGCTGGCGCCGGGGTGGTTTCGCGCTGTCGCACTCGGCCTCTGCGTCGCCCCGACGATGCTCGCGTGTACCCGCTTGCTTGCGGACGATCCGCAATCGGCCAACGCCGAGTCGGCGCCCCTGGAATCGCCGCTTGGAAACTATCTCGCCGGACGCTACGCGCGCTCCAACCGAGACACCGGCGCCGCGGTCGACTTCTTCGAGGCGGCACTGGCCGAGGATCCCGCCAACCGCACGCTGCAGAATCGCACCTTCCTGCTGATGCTGGCGGACGGCAAGATCGAGCGCGCCCTGGCGCTCGCGCCGACCTTGGCCGAGGAGCCGCAGACCGCGGCGATGGCAGAGCTGCTGCTGGCAGCCCAGCTGCTGCGCCAGGGCGACCTCGCGGGCGCGCGCGACCGCC
>DASWIC010000057.1:0-1854 GCA_036397875.1 Burkholderiales bacterium | reverse complement strand
GCGGCGCAAGGACGCCGAGAAGCGCGGGAAGCTCCGCGGCCTGGGATACTCGACCTATATCGAGGCCTGCGGCATCGCGCCGTCCAACGTCGCGGGCGCGCTCGGCGCGCGCGCCGGGCTCTACGAAGCGGGCGAGGTCCGGGTGCATCCCACCGGGTCGGTCACGGTGTTCACCGGCTCGCACCAGCACGGCCAAGGGCACGAGACCACGTTCGCCCAGGTCGTTGCCGACCGCCTCGGCATCCCAATCGAGAACGTGGACATCGTGCACGGCGACACCGGGCGGGTGCTCTTCGGCATGGGCACCTACGGCTCGCGCTCGATCGCGGTCGGCGGCACCGCCATCGTGAAGGCGCTCGACAAGATCGTGGCGAAGGGCAAGAAGATCGCGGCGCACCTGCTCGAGGCCGCCGAAGCGGACATCGAGTACGACCGCGGCACGTTCAAGGTCGCCGGCACCGACAAGACAAAGACGTTCGGGGAAGTCGCTTTCGCCGCCTACGTGCCGCACAACTATCCGCTCGACAAGCTCGAGCCTGGGTTGAACGAATCGGCGTTCTACGATCCGACCAATTTCACCTTCCCCGCCGGCAGCCACATCTGCGAGGTCGAGATCGATCCTGCAACCGGCGCAACGCGCGTCGTCAATTTCACCGCGGTCGACGACTTCGGCAAAGTGATCAATCCCATGATCGTCGAGGGCCAGGTCCACGGCGGGGTCGCGCAGGGCATCGGGCAGGCGCTTCTCGAAGGCTGCGTCTACGATCCGCAAAGCGGGCAGCTCCTCACCGGCACCTACATGGACTACACGATGCCGCGGGCCGATGACCTGCCCTCCTTCAAGGTCGGGACGCGGGAGACGCCCTGCACGCATAATCCCCTCGGCGTGAAGGGCTGCGGCGAGGCCGGAGCGATCGGCGCGCCGGCGGCGGTGATGAACGCCGTGGTCGATGCGCTCGCTCCGTTCGGCGTGTGCGACATCGAGATGCCCGCGACGGCGGAGCGCGTCTGGCGCGCGATCCGGTCGGCCAAGGCAAAGAAATAGGAGGCGGATATGCGTGCGTTTGACTACCACCGTCCCAAGAGCGTGAAGGAAGCGGTCTCGCTGCTGCGAAAAGTCGAGAACGCGAAGCCCCTCGCCGGCGGGCAGAGCCTGATCCCGTCGTTGAAGCTGCGGCTTTCGGGACCGCCGGCGCTGGTCGACCTGGGCGCGATCGAGGAAATGCGCGGCATCAAGCTCGAGGGCGGAACGATCATCGTCGGCGCGCTCGCTACGCACGCCGAAGTCGCGGCATCCAAGGACGTCGCGGTCGGCATTCCCGCGCTCGCCCGGCTCGCTGACGGCATCGGCGACCGCCAGGTGCGCAACCAGGGCACGATCGGCGGCGCGCTCGCGCACAACGACCCGGCGGCGGATTATCCGGCGGCGGTGCTGGGACTGGGCGCGACCATCCACACCAACAAGCGCGCGATTGCGGCCGACAAGTTCTTCACCGGGACCTTCGCGACGGCGCTCAAGGCCGGCGAGATCATCACTTCCGTCTCCTTCCCGCTGCCCAAGCGCGCGGCCTACGTCAAGTTCCGGCAGCCCGCGTCGCGCTTCGCCATGGTCGGCGTGTTCGTGAGCGAGGGCGCCGGCAACGTGCGGGTCGCGGTGACGGGCGCGGGCGGGTGCGTCTTTCGCGCGAAGGCCATGGAACGGCGGCTGACGGAGCATTTCACGCCGGACGCGATCGCCAGAGTGAAGATAGCGCCCGACGAGCTCAATTCCGACATCCACGCGAGCGCCGAATACCGCGCGCACCTCATCGGCGTGATCGCGCAGCGCGCCGTGGAAGCCGCCCTCGCCGGCAA
>DASWIC010000056.1:0-32846 GCA_036397875.1 Burkholderiales bacterium | reverse complement strand
TCGCGCTGCCCGTGGTGGTGCACGGACGGTTCCAGCACGGGCAGATCGCCTACAACGCCGACCGTGGCATGCTCACGCCCGCGGACCTGCCCGGGAAGCGCGTCGGTATGCGCACCTACTCGCAAACGACACCCACCTGGGTGCGCGGAATTCTGCAAAACGACTTCGGCGTCGACCTGTCGAAAGTCAGCTTCGTCACCTTTGACGACGGCCATGTGCCCGAATTCCGCGACCCGCCCAACGCGTCGCGCGCGCCGGCGGGCAAGAAGCTCGTGCCGATGCTCGTGGCAGGCGAACTCGACGCGGGCATCGTGACCGCCGCGGACCTGGAAAAGAATCCCCAGCTGAAGCAGCTGATTCCGGACCCGGGCGCGGCGGGCCGCGCCTGGCACGCCCGCTATGGCGCCCTGATGGTCAACCATGTCATGGTCGTAAAGTCCTCGCTTTCCAGGTCTGATCCGGATGCGGTGCGTGAGATCTACCGCCTGCTGAAGGAAAGCCGCAAGGCCTCCACCGAGCCCGCGCCCAAGGACGGCATTGACAAGCGGCCGATCGGCTACTCGGCCAACCGGCGCAACTTCGAAGTGGCGGCGGAGTACGCGTGGCAGCAGCGCATCATCCCCAAGCAGCTCAAGGTCGAGGACCTGTTCGACGCAACGACGCGCGCCCTCGACTGAAGGGATGGAGCCGAGATGATCATCGACTGCCTTGGCCACCGAGCAATTGGAGCGAGAACCATGACGAAATCGGCGTTCAGCATGGCGGCGGCGGCCGTGCTGATGGCAGCGGGCACCGGGATTGCGCAGGACTTTCCATCGAGGACCGTGGGCGAGGCTCCGGGCCGACTGGGATAATAGCGGCAGGGAGGAACCAGCATGCACCTACGCAGTGTGGAATTGCAGCTGCCGGACCGCGCGGCCGCGGTCGAGTTTCTCAAGGGAATCTGGGGCCTCATCGACGCCGGCACCCGCGGGGACACGATCTACCTGCGCGGTACGGGGCCGCTCCATTACGCGATTGCCGTCGCTGAAGGACCCACCCGCGCCGTCGTATCCGTCACGATCACCGGCACCCGGAAGGAAGTCGAGGCGACCTGGGACCGGGTCCGCAAAGCCGGCCTGAAGCACAGCCCGTGGATCGACGCCTTCGATGAGCCCGGCCGCGGCGCGGGCTTCAGCGTCGCCGGTCCCGAGGGGGAGCCGTACCGTTTCATCGCCGAGCGCGATCCGGCGCCTGCCGCGCTTCCGGCCGACAGCGCGCGCCCGATCCGGGTAACGCACGTGGTTTTCAATTCGCGGGACCGTGAGGCGGCCTCGCGCGTGCTGGTGGATACCTTCGGCTTCAAGGTGTCCGATCGCACGCGCATCATGAACTTCCTGCGCTGCGACGACGTGCACCATGTGGTCGCCTACGCCGACTCGAAACAGGCCACACTCAACCACATCGCCTTCGAGATGCAGGACACCGATGCCGTCATGCGCGGCATGGGGCGTCTCAAGGATGCGGGCTGCCCGAGCGTGTGGGGACCCGGCCGGCACGGTCCGGGCAACAACACGTTCTCCTATTTCGTCGCGCCGTTCGGCGCCTGCATCGAGTACACCGCCGAGGTGCAGCGCGTGGACGACAGTTACCGCACGGGCACGCCGGAGTCCTGGCGATGGCCGCCCGGGCGCACCGACCACTGGGGCATCGCCAGTCGCGACGACGTGAAGCTTGCCGCTTCCAGCGCAGCCTTCCCCTACCGGGCGCTCGCGGCATGAAGTGCGTCCACGCCCTGCTCACGTAAGCTGCGGCGATACGGAGGAACCGTTGGCGGTCACGCTTGGATACGAGGCCCTGCAGGGCGCGCTGCCGATGGCGGAGGCGATCGATCTCCTTGAGCGCGCGTTCGCCCACGAAGCAGCGGGCGAGGTGCAGATGTCGCCCAAGTTCGTGACGGACTTCAAGGGCGGCTCGATGCGCATCCTCTTCGCCGCGGACAGCGCGGCGGGCTATTGCGCAACCAAGGCCTATCACAACATCCAGGGCGCGGGCGTGCGCTACGTCGTATCGCTCTATCGCCTGAAGGATGGCGAGCTGCTGGCGCTCCTCGACGGACGGCATATCACGGATCTCCGCACCGGTGCGGCGAGCGGGGTCATTGCGCGCAAGGTGGCGATTACGGGCCCGGTCACGGTCGGCCTCATCGGATCGGGCCATCAGGCGGCGACGCAGCTGGAGGCGCTCGCCGCCGTGTATTCTGTCCGCTCCGCCGCGGTATACAGCCCGACCCCGACGAACCGGGAAGCCTTCGCGCGAAAAATGTCCGAGCGCCTGGGTTTTCCGGTGTCCCCGGTCGATTCGGCGCAAGCTGCCGCGCGAGGCCACCCGGTCGTCGCCGCGGCGAGCAGCGCCCGCGGCGCCGAGCCCGTGCTGCGGGGAGAGTGGCTCCGGCGCTGCCGGCTGCTTCTCGCCGTCGGCAACACGCGCGCGCAGTTCGCCGAAGTGGACGTTCGGTGCTTCCAGGACGCCCGGCTCGTGGTCGTGGATTCCATTCATGCGCTGGAAGAGGCCGGGGAGCTTCGCCAGGCAATCACCGCGGGAGCGCTGCCGGAGTCGAAACGCGCGACGCTGGGACAAATCGTCACCGGCGCGGTGAGTGTGCCCGGCGCCGGGCTGGTCGTGTTCAAATCGGTCGGCACCGCGCTGCAGGACCTCGCGCTGGCGGCCCGCTACTACGAGTTGATCGGCGCGAGCGCTGGCGTGCCAACGGCGACGGACCTGGCCAGTGTGAAGTAGAATCGCTGAGGGATTGACCCGAGGAAAACCACCATGCTCATGCCGATCCGGTTGAAAGGGGTCATGCAGGCCCCGGTGTCGCCGATGAAGGAGGATTTCAGTTTCGACGGCGAAGGGTTCGCGAAGATGGTGGATTTCCACGTCCGCCACGGCGCGCCCGCCATCGCCTGGCCGCACCACAAGGCGGAGTCGCTGAATCTCACCATCGCCGAACGGAAGCTCGGCGCCGAAATCGCGGTCAAGACCGTCGCGAAGCGGGTGCCGGTGTCGATCTTCGTCGGCACGCTCTCGGAAGAGGACTCGCTCGACCTCGCGCGCCACGCGCAGAAGGCCGACGCGGATGCGATCCTCACGATCTCGCCCTACTGCCGGCGGCCCGCGCAGGAGGAAATCTACGACTCGATCGTGCGCATCGCAACGGCGGTCGAGCTGCCGGTGCTGACCTACAACTCTCCGTGGCGCAATGGCGAGGGCGTGGAGTTTACCGGGGAGCTCACCCGGCGCCTGATCGACCGGCTGCCCAACTACATCGGCATGAAGGACGCGAGCTTCCACAGCCAGAAGTACCTCGAGATCTCCCGCGTTGCGCTCAACATGCGCCCGGGCTTCGCGATCATCATGGGCGTCGAGCACCTGCTCGCCTCCTATCCCCTTGGCGCCTGCGGCTCGTTCTCCTCGTCCGGCGCGATCGCGCCCAACCTGTGCAACAAGTTTTTCGCCGCGCTCGAGGCGCATGACTGGGAGACGGCGCGCGAGTGCCAGTTCAAGATTTCCGAGCTGTGGCGGCTGTTCAAGGAGCAGTACCCCTCCTCGCTCAAGGGCGCGATGATCATGATGGGCCGCCCGGTCGGCCCGACGCGCTCCCCGCTGCCCACCGCCACCAAGGAGCGCCTCGAGTTTCTGCGCAAGCGGCTCGAGGAGCTCGACATCCTGCAGACCGAGCCGCACGGCTGGTAAATGAAGACCTTGCAACCCGGCCTGGTGCACGCGCCGGTCACGCCGTTCAGGCGCGACCAGAGCGTCGATTACGCAACCTACGCGAAGGTCATCGAGTTCCACCTGCGCAACGGGGCGGAGGCGCTCGCGCTGCCGATGCCCGAAGGCGAGGACATGAGCCTGCGCGACGGGGAGCTGCGCGAGCTCCTCGAGTTCGCCGTGAAGCAGGTGAAGGGACGGGTGCCGGTGCTCGCCCACGTGAGCGATGCCGGCACGAGCATCGCGGTGGCGCGCGCCATCCACGCGGAGAAAACCGGCGCGGCGGCGATCCTCTCCCACCCGCCGTACTTCTGGCACCCGCGGCCCGCGATGGTGGTGGAGCATCTCGCGCGGATCGGCGCGGCGGTGAAGCTGCCGTTCTACGTGTGCACTCCCCCGGTCGAATCGCCGGGCACGGAGCTCATGTCCGATATGGTGATGCAGTTGATCGAGCGCGTGCCGAACCTGGTGGGCGTGGTGGACGCGAGCCTCGACTTCGTCTTCATGGAAGAGGTGATTTCCGGCGGGCGGCGGCTGCGGCCGGGCTTCCAGCTCCTCGCGGGCCGGGACTACCTGGTGTCGGCGTCCGCCCTTGGCGGCAATGGCGCAGTCGTGCCGCTCGCGGGCATTGCGCCGAATCTCGTGCGCCAGGTCTACGACCTGTGCCGGCAGCAGAAATTTTTGGAAGCGCGCGGCAAGCAGGAGGACATCGCGCATCTCCACCACCTGGTGCGGGAGGCGGGTGCCTCCGGGTTGAAGGACGGGCTCGCCGGCATCAAGTGCGCCATGGCGGCGATGGGCCGCGAATGCGGAGTGCCGCGACCCCCGGTCAGGCCGCTCGGCGAGGTCGAGCGGGGACGCTTCGAGGACGCCGTGCAGTCGCTGGCGTTTCTCAAGGCCGAGCCGCGCGGCTGGTGAGGCCATGAAGCGGACGCACATTCTGGCTGCGTTGCCTTGGGCGCTCGCCCTGCCCTTCGCGTGCGCCGCGCCGGCGACCGGCGCATCCTGGCCGGAGCGCCCGGTCCGGCTCGTCGTGCCCTCGGTGCCCGGCGGCGGGACGGACCTCTCCATGCGCATCGTCGCGCCCAAGCTCGCCGAGATCCTCGGGCAGCAGGTCGTGATCGACAATCGGGGCGGAGCAGCGGGCAACATCGGGGCGGAGCACGTGGCCATGGCCGCGCCCGACGGCTACACGCTGCTCGCGGTGATCGCCTCGCATACCAGCAACCCGTACGTGATGCGCAAGGTGTCCTTCGACCTCGATCGCGACTTCGCGCCGGTGTCACTGGTGGTGATCGTTCCGAGTCTCCTCGTTTCGCATCCATCGCTGCCGGCGAAGAACGTGAAGGAGTTGATCGCCTTCATCCGCGCGCGCCCGGGCGAGCTGCAGTTCGCCTCGGCCGGGCTCGGCAGCGCGCCGCACCTTATGATGGCGATGTTCAACAACCTGGCCGGCCTCGAGATGATCCACGTCCCGTACAAGGGGGCAGGTCCGGCGCTGGTAGACATCATGGCCGGCTACATGCCCATGATGGTGAGCAATATCCTGAGCTCGCTGCCGAGGGTGAAGGCCGGGAGGATGCGGGCCTACGGCGTCACCACCGCCAGGCGCTCGAGCGCGGCGCCGGAGATTCCAACCATCGCCGAGGGCGGGCTCGCGGGCTATGATGCCGCGACCTGGTTCGGCATACTGGTGCCTGCGGCGACGCCGCGCGACATCGTCGTTAAGCTCCACGGCGCGGTGGTGCGGGCGGTGCAGGACCCCGTAATCAAGCAGCGCTATCTTGCCGGCGGGGGAGAGCCCGCGCCGAGCGCCTCACCCGAGGCATTCCGCGAGTTCATCCGCGCCGAGGGCCGCAAGTGGGCGAAAGTCATCCGCGACGCGAAGATCCGGCCGGAATAGCCCGGCTGACTGAAGACGGAATCAAGCCATGGAAATGAAGATCGAAGGCAAGGACCCGTGGGACTGGATGCAGCCCTACGACGCGCGCCGCTTCGGCGAGGTCATCCTCGACCGCGCCGAGCAGGAGCGCTGGTGCCGCGCCGTCCTCCTCGGCGGGCTGCCCTACATGTGGCGCAAGGCCGATGTCGCCAAGCAGGTCATCTACGACAGGCTCGGCCTGCGCCCCGGCGACAAGGTGCTGGTGATCGGCGAGTGCGTCGAATCGTGCGGCTTCGCCGATGATATTCGCGCGCGCATCGGGCCGGGCGGCGAACTGACCGTCTTCGATATCACCGACGAGGCGCGCGACGCCTACATCGCCAGGAAGCGCGGCTCCGGCGGCCAGATCGCCACCTGGCGCTGGCAGTATTCGCGCGTGTTTGCCGACGCGTCGTTCGACTGCGTCGCCGTGCTCCAGGCCATACAGCACAATGACGACTGGCGCGAGACCGGCAAGGAGCTGCTGCGGGTGATGAAGCCGGGGCGCGGCATCGTGCTGGCGGAGATCGCCTACAGCCCGGAGACGCAGATGAAGATCGGGCTCGACCTGCACATCGAGTACGTGTTCGAGAAGCTCCTGTCGCGGGTCGGCTGGACCCTCGACGAGTTTCCCTATTTCAGTCCGGGCGACCTGACGCAGGCCTTCTCCGGCCTCGTCACCAATCCCGGTACCTTCGTCTGGAGGGGTGTCGAGATATTCTGGGGCACCAAACCGTAGCCGAAGCGTTCGGACGTTTCACAACAAGGAGGAGGAAAGCATGAATTCGATACGCCGTTGGGATCGATGCATTATCTTCGGAGCGGCCGCGGCGTTGCTCGGCCACGCGGGCGCGGCCGCTGCGCAGGCCTACCCCACCAAGCCGGTGCGAGTGATCGTGGCGTTTGCGGCCGGCGGCTTTGCCGACTTCATGGGGCGCTCGATCGGGCTGAAGTTAACGGACCGGCTGGGGCAGTCATTCATAATCGACAATCGCGGCGGCGCCGGCGGCACCTACGGCGCGAAGATCGCGTCCGAAAGCGCGCCCGACGGCTACACAGTACTCGTGAATACAGCGGCCAGCACTGTCGCGCCAAGCCTGTACAAAAATCTCGGATACGACCTGCTGAAGGACTTCACGCCGGTGGCAAACACGGTCTCCGCCGCGGGACTGTTCTCGGTGCTGGCCTCGCATCCGGCGCGTGATCTGAAGGATCTGATCCAGCGCTCCAAAGGCAAGCAGCTGAATTACGCCACGGCGGGCATCGGCACGTCCTCGCATATCGGGGCCGATTACCTGCTGCGGGTGTTGGCAAAACTCGACGCGGTGCACGTCCCGTTCAAGGGCGGCGGGCCGGCGACCATCGCGGTGCTGGGCAACCAGGTCGAGGTGCTCTACGGCTCGATGGCCGGGCTGCCGCACATCCAGGCTGGCAGGATGAAGCCGCTGGGGATAGCGAGCCTCAAGCGCATCGAGGCCCTGCCCGACGTGCCGACCGTCGCCGAGGCCGGGTTTCCCGGCTTCGAGGAGCGCTCGTGGGTGGGGTTCTTCGTCCCGGCGGGGACGCCCACCGCCATCGTCAATCGGCTCAACCAGGAAGTCAACCGGGCGCTCACGTCTCCGGACCTCGTCGCGAACATCAAGCTGCGCGGCATGCAAACGCATCCAGGCTCGCCCGCCGACTTCGCGCGGCACGTGCGCGCGGAAGTCGAGAAATGGGCGAAGATGATCAAGGTAACCGGAGTCAAGGTGGAATAGGCCATGGCGAAAATCGTCGGTGTTTTCCAGACGGCCCACACGCCGTTCTGCTACCGCAGGCCGGAGGACTGGAACCGCGCCCGCAGCGGGCGGCCGCTGCGGGCGGATGTGCCGCTCGACGACCTCGAGTCGAACCAGCGCAAGCACGCCCGGGTCCAGGAAGGCTTCGCCGTGCTGCGGCGCAAGCTCGCGGACGCACGGCCCGACGTCGTCGTGATCTTTGGCGACGACCAGCTCGAGTGCTTCGACTTCACCAATTACCCCGCCTTCTCTATCTACGTGGGCGAGACGTTCGAGGGCGCCCTCACGAGAGAAGACGCGCCAATGGGCGGGAAGATGGAGTCCGTGCCCCCGAAAAAGGTGCGGCTCAAGGGCCACCCGGAACTGGGCGTCGCGCTGCTCACGGGCATGATGAGGCGCGGCATCGATCCGGCGTATTCCATGGACATGCCCAAGCCCCAGGACGGGATCGGGCACTCCATTCTCCGGCCGGCGCAGTCGCTTACCGACCTCAACACACCGATCGTGCCGGTCCTGATCAACTGCTACTACGCGCCGCAGCCGACCGCGGTGCGCTGCTACCAGGTCGGGCGCGCGGCGCGCGAGATCATCGAGGAGTTTCCGGACGGACTGCGCGTCGCCGTGATCGGCTCCGGGGGGCTGTGGCACACGCCCCAGAAGCCGGGTGCGTGGCTGAACGAGGCCTTCGACGAGGCGCTGCTCGCCCGCATGGCTCGGGGCGACATCAAGGCGATGGCCGCGTACTTCGACGAGTACCGCATCCCGGAGGGCGACACCAGCCAGGAGATCGGTGCGCGCGGGCGCACCGTGACCGGCATGCCGGGTTTCGGCGGGCCGCAGGGCGGCACGCGCGAGATCTGCAACTGGATTGCGGCCGCCGCCGTCGCCGAGGGCAAGACCGCAACCATCGTGGACCGCGTGCCGATCTACGCCTCGCCGATCGACGCCGCTTTCGCGTATTTCAACCTCCAGCCTTGATCAACTGCGCGCCGCGCTCCGCGATCATCACGGTCGGCGTGTTGGTGTTGCCGGAAGTGATCGTGGGCATGATCGAGGCGTCGATCACGCGCAGGCGCTCGATGCCGCGCACGCGCAGCTTCGTGTCCACCACGGCCGCGGGATCGCCGTCACGCCCCATCCTGCAGGTTCCCACCGGGTGGAAGATCGTGGTGCCGATATTGCCCGCGGCGGCGACGAGCGCCTCCTCCGACTGGTATTGAGGTCCCGGCATGAATTCCTCCGGCTCGTATTTCTTCAGCGCGCCGGTGCCGGTCACGATGCGGCGCGTCAGCCGGATCGAGTCCGCCGCCACCTTGCGGTCCTCGGGCGTGGAGAGGTAGTTCAACGTGATCGCGGGGTGCGCGGCCGGGTCGGGCGTGGTGATGCGCACGTTCCCGCGCGCGGTCGGCCGCAGGTTGCACACGCTCGCGGTGAACGCCGGAAACCGGTGCGGCGGCTCGCCGAACCTGTCGAGCGAGATCGGCTGGACGTGGTACTCGAGGTTGGGGGTTGCCTGGGACGGGTCGGACTTCACGAACGCGCCGAGCTGCGACGGCGGCATGGTCATGGGACCGGTGCGGAACAGCGCGTACTCGAGGCCGATCTTCGCCTTCGCCCACCACGAGTGCAGCAGCGCGTTGAGCGTCACGACATTCTTCACCCGGAACGCCATCCGCAATTGCAGGTGATCCTGCAGGTTCTCGCCGACCGGAGCATCGAGCGCGACCGGGACGCCGAGCTTCCGGAGCAGCGCGCCGGGGCCGATGCCGGAGAGCTGAAGGATCTGGGGACTCCCGATCGCGCCCGCGGCGAGTATCGTCTCGCGGCGGGCTTCGGCGAAGCGCGCCTCGTTGCCCTGCGAGAATTCGACGCCGCGCGCGCTCCGCCCCTCGAGCCTGACCCGCCTCACCAGCGCGCCGGTGACGACTTTGAGGTTGGGGCGCGCGGCCGCCGGCCTCAGGAACGCCTTCGACGCGTTCCAGCGCACGCCGTTTCTCTGGTTCACGTCGAAGCGCGAGACTCCGCTGTTGTCCCCGCGGTTGAAGTCCTCGGTCCAGGGTATGCCCGACTCGATCGCGGCGTCGCGGAAGGCTTCGATGATCTCCCAGCGCGCGCGGGGGGTCTCGACGCGCCACTCGCCGCCCTGGCCGTGCTTCTCGTCCGCTCCGCGCCAGTGATCCTCGGACTGGATGAAAACCGGCAGCACGTTGCGCCACGCCCAGCCGGAGTCGCCGGTCAGCGCCGCCCACTCGTCGTAGTCGCGCGCCTGGCCGCGCAGGCACAGCATCGCGTTGATCGACGAGGACCCGCCCAGCACCCGGCCCCGCGGATAGCCGATCGAGCGCCCGTTCAGCCCCGGCTCGGCCACCGTCCGGTAGCACCAGTCGGTGCGCGGGTTGCCGATGCAATAGAGGTAGCCGACCGGGATGTGGATCCAGACCCAGTCGTCCTTGCCGCCCGCCTCGAGCAGCAGCACCGTGACGTCCGGGTCCGCGGACAGGCGGTTCGCGAGCACGCAGCCCGCCGTGCCCGCTCCCGCGATGACGTAGTCAAACGAGCCCGCGCTACGCATGGCCCGTCAGGCGCGCTCGGTGGCCCGTGTCGCTCCGCGGCGCGCCGTGGCTTGCGCGACTTTCCGCTCCATTTCCACAATCCATTCCCCCCGTCGCTTGAAGCCGGGCGTCGCGCGCACGTCCTGCTCGACGGCCGCCCACAGCTGCGCGTCGGGCAGCGACAGGTCCACCGCAATGCGATGGGGCTGCGACACGTGCCAGGGCGTATGCATATAGAACTCGATCCGGTTCTTTTCGGGATCCAGGAAGTAGGCCGACAGCGCGTTGCCGTGACTGACCGGCCCGAGATCCTCCACGCCGGGCTCGCGCTTGAGATCGCGGTAAAGCGCTTTGAGGGTCGCCAGCCCGTCCACCAGGAAGGAAAGCTGATTCACCATGTTGAACGGGAGGTTTGCCGGCCGGCCGGTCGCCAGCACCAGCTGGTGGTGCTCCCGCGGGTCGCGGGTCATGAAGGCGATCTCCCCGCCGCCGCTCAGGCGCGGGCCCCGATCGCTGACCGCGAAGCCCACGACACGGGTATAGAAGTCCACCATGCGCTCCAGCTCGGAGACGTAGATGCCGACGTGCGTGAACGCGAGCGAAAACGACATGGCGGGTCTCCTCCCGGCGGGAAGGAAAGTATAGCTCACACTTCGCGGGCAGCGCGCTCGCCGCTCGCGAGCGCGCCCGCCACGGTGCCGTGCTCGCCTGCGTCGTCCGCGGCCTCGCCGGCGAAGAAGAGCGTGTCACGGAGCGGCTCGGCGAGCGAGCGCCGCGCGCCGTGCCCGCCGACCGTCACGTAGCTGTAGGCCCCGCGCGCAAACGGATCCTGCTGCCAGTGGTGGACCCAGGCGGCGGCGAGGTGCTCTTCAACGCCCGTCCGCGCGGAAAGAATGGATGCGAGGCTCGCCACGGCCTCACGCACGATGGCGGGCGCGGCGGCGTCCGCAAGCCGGTCCGCGTTCGGGCCGCCAGCCCACGCGATGAGGAGCGGCACCGGTTCGGGAAGCGCGGTCCAGAAGGTCGGAAACCGCGCGAGCGGCGAGTGGAAGAACGAGACGCCCCGATAGCGCGCATGATCGAGCTGCTCCCAGAAGGCGGTGCGAAACAGCAAAGCGGCCTTGATGACCGCGCCGGAAGCGAGCCCGTCCAGCGCGGCGCGCTTTTCCTTGAGCGACGGGGTAAAGCGTACCGCGCCCGGCGCGCGCGGCGCGCGCTTGAGCACGCCGAGCGGCAGCGTGACAATTGCGCGCCGCGCTGTGACACGAAACGTGCGGGAGTCGGCGCGATTCCTCCCACCACCTCCGCCGTTTCGCCGCGACCCCTCCTCGGGCAGGAGGGGAGCGACCCGGCTCACGCCCGTGATCTCGACACGCCCGCGCTGCCATCGCACCGCGCGCACGACGTTCTGCAGCCGCAGCTCGACCCCGCTGCCGCGCAGGCTGCCGGCAAGGACGGCGAGCAGCGCGCCGTAGCCACCCTGCGGCCGGAAATGCCCGGCGCGCGCGGCCGCCTCCGCGCTCCATTCCTCCGCAATGGCGCGGGCACTGGCGCGCGCCGGATCCGCGGCGTCGTAGCCCTGTACCCGCATCCGGGCGAATACCCGCGCCTCCGCGGACAGCCCGTGCCGGCCGCGGGCGAGAAATGCCTCGACGGAGACGTCTTTTCGGCGAAGCGCGCCGGCATGACGCCGCAGGGCGCGCTGGACCTCCGCGTAGAGACCATCTCCCCTCGGCTCCAGCTTCCCGCCGACGACCGCCCGGCGGACGATCGGCGCATCGACCGCGGCAATGCCCGCCTGCCGCATCCGGGACAGCGTCGCCGAGGGATGTCCATGGATGAATTCCGCGCCGAGCTCGACGGGGACCGGCAAGCCGGGCACATCGAGCGACCAGACGCGGCCGCCGATGCGGTCACGCGCTTCGAGAACGACGGCCGATTTTCCGCGGCGGGCGAGCTCTGCCGCTGCAGCCAGCCCGGCGGCACCGGCACCGATGATCACGACTTCGTAGGACATACCTCACCGCCGCGTTGCTTCGTCACTGGGTCAATGCATCATCCAATCCCCCCTACCCCCCTTTGTCAAAGGGGGGTGACGTGAATCGCCCTACTCCCCCTTTGTCAAAGGGGGGTGACGTGAATCGCCCTACCCCCCCTTTGTCAAAGGGGGGTGACGTGAATCGCCCTACCCCCCCTTTGTCAAAGGGGGGCGCGAAACGCGGGGGGATTTCGTTACGGCTTCTGCCGCCTGGCGGATGCGATGGCGTGCCAGATGCGCGCCGGCGTGTACGGGAGATCGAGGCGGTCGATGCCGAGCGGGTGCAGCGCGTCGAGCACCGCGTTCGCGGCCGCGGGAACCGCGCCGGTGGTGCCCGCTTCGCCGCCGCCCTTCGCGCCGAGCGGATTGTTCGGCGACGGCACCGAGTGATCGACGAGCTTCGCCTCGCGCAGCACCGGGGCGCGCGGCATGGTGTAGTCCATGAAACTGCCCGTCAGCAGCTGGCCGGACGCGGGATCGTAAATGCAGTGCTCGCCGAGCACCTGTCCGAGGCCCTGCACGATGCCGCCGTGTAACTGGCCCTCGAGCAGCACGTGATTGAGCACGCGCCCGCAGTCGTCCACCGCGACGTAGCCCTCGACGCGGATCTCGCCGGTGTCCGGGTCGATCTCGACCTCCGCGACGTGCGCGCCGCCCGGGAAGGACCGCACGAGCTGGATCTCGCCCAGTGCATCGAGCGGGTGCGGGGAGGCGCCGGCGAGTTTCGCGGCAAGCTCCGCGATGCCGATGGAAGCGCGGCCGCCCCGGACTCGATAGCGCCCGCGTTCGAACTCGATGTCTTCCGTGCGCGCGCGCAGTTCCGCCGCTGCCGGCGCGCGGCCCTTGCGGATCACCTCGCGTGCCGCGTGCACCATCGCGCCGCCGTGCGAGATCATCGAGCGCGAGGAGATGGTGCCCTCGCCCGCGAGCTTGGGTCCCAGAGGGTCGCTCGCCCGCAGCGAGATGCTTCGCGCGTCCATGCCGAGGACCGCGGCGACGATCTCCGGGAATACCGTCTCGTGCCCCTGGCCGGAAGGCCCCGCCAGCGCGTAGACCCGCGCGCTGCCCGAGGCGTCGAAGCGAATTGCGGCCTGCTCCCGGGGACTGGCGCCGCCGCCGGAAGGCTCGATGAAAATGGCGCAGCCGATGCCGCGGAGCCTGCCCCGCCGCGCGGCTTGTGCCCGGCGTGCGTCGAACGACTTCCACCGCGAGTGCTTCACGGCGAGCGCGAGCAGGCCGGGCGGATCGCCGCTGTCGTAGACGAAGGCGGCAATCGGCGTCTGATAGGGAAATGCGTCTCGCGGAATGAGGTTGCGCCGGCGCAGCTCGATGCGATCGATGCCGGTCTCGCGTGCCGCCTGCTCCACCAGGCGCTCGACGAGGTAGCTGACATTAGGCCGCCCCGCGCCGCGATAGGCGGAGGTCGGCGTGGTATTGGTGAGCGCCAGGCGGTGGCGGCCGTAGACCGCCGGGATGCGGTAGGCGTTCGTCACGTGCGCCGTGGTGGTCATCGTGTTGATGAGCGGACCGGGCTGGGAGAGGTACGCCCCCGAGTTCACGATCCAGTTGAACCGGATGCCGAGAAAGCGTCCGTCGCGGTCGAGCGCGAGCTCTCCGCCGAGGCGCGCCGCGCGGCCGTGGTAGTCGCTCACAAAGGTCTCCGCGCGCGAGGACACCCATTTGACCGGGCGGCCGAGCGTTCTTGCCGCGAGCACCGCGCCGCAGTACTCGACGTAGGCGTCGGAGCGGATGCCGAACGCGCCGCCCACGTCGTGCGCGTGCACGCGGATTTTATCCGCCGGGATGCCGGTGATGCCCGAGAGGCCCGCCAGCATAAGCGAGATGCCCTGGGTGCTGGAGTACAGGTCGTAGGTGTCCGTCGCGGGGTCGTACGCGGCGAGACAGGCCTTCGGCTCCATCGGGTTGCCGACCATCCGGTTCGACTCCAGCGTCAGCCGCGTCACGTGCGCCGCCTGCGCGAAGGCCTGCGCGGTCGTCGCCTCGTCGCCGTACTCGAAATCAAAGCAGAGGTTGCCGGGGATATCGGCATGGAGCTGCGGCGCGCCCGGCGCCAGAGCGGCTTCCTCGTCCACCACCGGCGGGAGATCGCGGTACTCGACCTCGATCGCCTCGGCGCCGTCCTGCGCGGCCGCCGCGCTCGTCGCGACCACCATCGCCACTTCCTGCCCGACGAAGCGCACGCGCCCGCTGGCGAGCACGTCGCGGTGCGGCACCTTGAGCGCCGCGCCGCCCCTGCCGGGGAACTTCACCAGCGGCGGCGCGACCTTGAAGCCGGCGCGCGTCGTGTCCGCGCCGGTCAGCACGGCAACGACGCCGGGCGAGGCGAGCGCGGGCTTGATATCGAGGGAGACTAGCTCCGCGTGCGCGCGGTCCGAGCGCAGGAAATGCGCGTGGAGCTGGCCGGGCAGGTTCCAGTCGGCGGTGTAGCGGCCGCCTCCGGTAACGAGCCGCGCGTCCTCGCGCCGGCCCTTGAACACGACCGTTCCGCTGCTCACCGGGTGGGCATCGTGTTCGCGAGCTCGAGGCGGTCGGCGAGGTTGCGCACCAGCGCCCGGGTGAGGAAGAGCTGCGCGCCGGCGCTCATGCGCTCGAGCGCCTCCGGCTCGAATTCGGCGAGCAGCAGCTCTTTCACCGACATCACCGTCGCGCTGCGCGGCGCCTCGCCGTCGCGGATGTAGGCCATCTCGCCAAAGCACTCGCCGTCGTGTATGACGTTGAGCAAGCGCCCGGCGCGGGTGACCTTGGCTTCGCCCTTGCCAAGGAAGAAGAGCTTCCTGCCCTTGTCATTCTCGCGCATGATGATCGAATTGGGCGGGACCCGTATCCAGTTCCCCGTGCGCGCAAGTTCCCAGAGCTCCAGGTCGGACAGCCCCGACAGCGTCGGCTCCCGCTTCAGCGCGACGTATTTCTCGCTGTCGGCGACCACGCCGGGCGGCAGCGACTTCTCGGCCACCGCCGACAGCGCAAGGGCAAATTCGGGCCAGGTCCCGTAGCGCTGCCCGGGCTTCTTGGCGAGCACGCGCAGGAGCACCCCATCGAGCTCCTTCGGCAGGTCCTTGCGCAGGTTGCTCGGCGCGACGGGCGGCTGCTGCAGGATCTTGCGGCGCAGCGCTTCCAGGTTGTCCGCCGTGAACGGGCGCTGGCCGGTGAGCAGCTCGTAGAGCACGACGCCGAGCGAGTACATGTCGCTGTGGAAGGTGAGCTCGTGGCGCTCCAGCTGCTCGGGCGACATGTAAAACGGGGAGCCCATCGCCGCGGTCTGCACCGCCTGGCTCTTGCGCAGGTGCGCCGCGCCGAAGTCCGAGATCTTCACGACGCCGCTCTTCGCAATCATGAGGTTTGCCGGCTTGATGTCGCGGTGGACGATCCCCTCCCGGAACGCGTATTCGAGCGCGCCGCAGCACTTGAAGCCCAGCTGAAGCACGTCTCCGACCGGCAGGAGCTTCCCGGGGCGGGCATGCTGCGACAGGTCGCCCCCGTCGACGTATTCCATCGCGATGTAGCCGGAATTCTCCCGCACCACCGCGTCGAATATCGCGACGATGTGCGGATGCCTGAGCTTGCCGGCGAGCGACGCCTCGTTGAGGAACTGCTGCCGGTAAACGGTCCCGAACTCGGGATCGCGGAACACCTCGGGCTCGATCGTCTTCAGCGCGACTTCCCTGCCGGAAAACGTGTCTTTCGCCAGGTACACGGTGCCGGTCGCGCCCTTGCTGATGAGCTTCTGGACCTCGTATTTCCCGACCTGGAGGCTCAGGTCCATGGCGACGGTGGAATCGGTCATTGTTGGGGACGCACACCTTTTTCCGTGTGCGACGCGTGTCTCGGCAGGTCCCGAATATATCACTTGAAAAAGGTGTGCGTCCCCTTTTCGTTCCCGCCTGAAGGATGAAGGCAGAAGGATGACTTGGTCTTGATCCCGCGCTGCGGGGGTCTGACTTCTGCCTTCGGATCATGTTACGCTGCCACAAAAGATACCTTTGGGAGGAACCATGCCTCGCCTGCACCATCTCGTCCTGCTCGCCTGCCTGCTTTCCGGCCCGGCGCTCGCGCAGAGCTATCCGAGCCGCCCGATCCGGATGATCGTGCCCCAGGCGCCCGGCAGCGCGTCGGACACCGTCGCCCGCATCATCGCCGCGGAGCTGACGCCCCTGCTGAAGCAGCAGCTCGTCGTCGACAACCGGCCCGGCGGGGCGTTGATGATAGGGCTCGCGCTGACGTCGAAGGCCACCCCCGACGGCTACACTATCGGTTACGCCATGGTCGGCGCGCTCGCGATCAGCCCCAACGTCGTCAAGAAGGCGCCGCTCAACGTGCTGAAGGACCTGCAGCCCATCACCCAGACGACGACCGGGCAGATGCTGCTTGCCGCCGGCCCGTCGACGCCGTTCCGGAGCGTGGGCGACGTCGTCTCCTTCGCCAGGCAGAACCCCGGCAAGCTCTTCAACGCGTCCTCCGGCAACGGCACGCCCGGGCACGTGGGATTCGAGCTGTTCAAGCTGATGACCGGAACCAGCATCGTGCACGTGCCGTACAAGGGCGGGGCGGCGGGCATCGCCGAGCTCATCGCCGGCCAGGTGCAACTGATGCTGGAGAGCACGAACTCGATCACGCCGTTCGCCAGATCGGGCCGCGTCCGCGCGCTGGCGGTGAGCGGTCCGAAGCGCTCTCCGGCGCTGCCTGACGTGCCGACGATCGCGGAAGCGGGCGTGCCCGGCTATGAAGCGACGACCTGGACCGGCATCGTCGCCCCGGTCGGCATGCCGAAGCCCATCGTCGCGCGGCTCAACGCCGAGCTCAACAAGGTCATCGCGTCCCCCTCATTCCGGGACAAGGTCGCGGCGATCGGCTCGGAGCCGGCCGGCGGGACGCCCGAGCAGTTCGGCGCATTCATCCGCAAGGAGCACGCGAAGTGGGCCGACGTGGTGAAGCGCTCGGGAGCCAAGATCGACTGAGGTCAGTGCAGGTCGAGGGCGTGTCGTTTCAGCGCCGAGAGCGGCGCGTACTTGAGCACCTGCTCGTGGGTCGCCTCGAGCACGACGCGCGGGGCCTGGCCCGCTTCCCACGCCTCGACCCAGCGCAGCACGTGCAGGCACCAGCGGTCGCCGGGCTTCAATCCGCGGAAGCGCATCTCGGGGCGCGGCGTGGTGAGATCGTTGCCGCGGCTGCGCGAGAACTCCAGGAACTCCGCCGTCACCCGCACGCACACCAGGTGAAACACGTCCTGCTCGCCACGCGTCGCGCAGCAGCCGTCCCGGAAGTAGCCGGTGACCGGGTCGTAGCTGCAGGCGAGCAGCGCCCCGCCGAGGACGTTTCTCTCTTTGGGGAGCTCTTCGCTCATTCAGCTCGAACGCTGTTACTTGATGGCCATGGGATTGATCGGTGATCCCACGGCGCCGGTAATGGGCAGCGGGGGCCCGCAAAAGAGGAACTCGTAGACCCGGTCCTGCGCGCAGTCGTCGGCGAGGTCCTTGAGATAGAAGATCTCGCCCATGGTGACGCCGACCATGGGAATGATGATCCAGTGCCAGGGCTGGAATGCCTCGGTGCTTTCGTTCGGACGCACCTCGCAGCCCCAGGTGTCGAAGCAGATCGCGGCGATCTCCTTCCTGTGGATCCATTCGCAGGTCTCGAAGCGCAGGCCCGGCGCGTCCCCGGCCGCGTAGGTTCCCCAGTCGCCCTGCGCGAGGCAGTGCTCCATCTGGCCGGTGCGCACGATCACGAAATCGCCCCGCCGCACTTCCACGCCCTGCGCCTTCGCGCAGGCATCGAGCTCTGCGTTGCCGACGCCGAAGCCGTCCTCAAGGTAGTCGCCGCCGAGATGGCGCGGGATGTCGAGCAGCACGCCGCGCCCGATCATGCGGTCGCGCGTCTTGTGGATCCCGTTCTTCTTCGCGCCGGTGGAGTCCACGAGCCGCGCGTCGTAGCCGTTCCACATCCTGTCGCCGTAGAAGATGTGCCCGAGCGCGTCCCATTGCGTGCCGCATTGCAGCGGCATCGACACCATGTCGTCGGCGTAGCGGATCTTCCCGGCGTCCTGCGTGCCCGCCACCGCGTCGGTGCCGGTCGCGAGCATGGTGTGGATGGGGTTGAAGCGCCCGCCCCAGCCGGTGCGCTGGGGGCCGTTCGAGTTGAAGTCGAGGCCCAGCGCGAACGCTTGGCCGCGTTTCACCAGCGCCGCCGCCTTCACGATGTCCTGCGGGGTCACGAAGTTGAGCGTGCCGAGCTGGTCATCGGGCCCCCACCTTCCCCAGTTCCTGACGCGCGCCGCCATGCTCTCGAGCGTCTTCAGCGTGACGTCCTGCTTGAGCGGGCGCTTCGGCACCATCTTCATCGGCAGCGCGGGCTTGGTTCCTGTCATGGCTCCCCCTTCCGTCACGGCATTGTGACGACGACCTTCCCGAGCTGCGCGTTGGTCTCGACATAGGCCTTGGCGGCCGGCAGCTCGTCGAAGGCAAACACCTTGTCGATCACGGGCGTGATGCGCCCGTCGGCATAGCCGGGCAGGAGGTCGCGCGCGAAACCGCGCATCGCCTCGGCGCGCTGGGCGGCCGGCAGCAGCGCGTTCGAGACGCCGAAGATCTGCAGCCGCTTGCCGTGCACCGTCTCGAGGTCGATCTCGGCGTGGTGCTGGTTGTCCACGTAGCCGATGATCGCAATCCGTCCCTGGTTGGCGGCCGAGCGCACGAGATCGGGAAACACGCTGCCGCCGATCAGATTGAGCGACAGGTTGACCCCCTGGCCGCCGGTCGCCGCCAGCACCTTGTCCGCGAAGCCGCCGCCGGAGGCCACGATGCCGGCGTCGAGTCCCACCCCCTTCAGCTTCTCGAGCTTTTGCGCCGAGCGCGAGATGCCGAGCACCTTCGCGCCCAGGTACTTGCCGATCTGCACGGCCACGACGCCCACGCCGGAGGACGCGCCCGCGACGAGCAGAGTCTCGCCCGACCTGAGCTTTCCGTACTGGCAAATGGCTTCATAGGCCGTGACCGACACGATCGGCACCGCCGCCGCCTGCTCCCACGTAAGCCGCTCCGGCTTTGCCGCCGCCTGCGCCGCCCCCATCACGACAAATTCGGCGAACGAGCCGCGCGCGCGCCCCAGGATCCGGTCGCCGCTCTTGAAGGCGGTAACGCCCTCGCCCACGGCTTCGACCTCCCCCGCGCAGTCCCCGCCACCGGGATGCGGCTCGTGCACCTGGTGCAGGCTGATGCTGGCGAGGATCTCGCCGCGGTTGAGCGACGCGGCGCGCACGCGCACGAGCAGCTCGCCCGCCTTGGGCTGCGGCTTGGGCACCTCGCGCGGCTCGAATACGGTTTTTCCGTTCACGGATTTGATGTAATAGCTCTTCATGGTCAATCCCTTCGAAAGTCAGCGACGCTGCGGGCCAGGCTTCCGTCGCGGGTCTTGAGTGCCCGGGTGACGGCCTGGGTGGCGCCGAAGGTGTGGATCACCGCCGAGTGCTTGCCCGCGCCGCCGATGACGGCAATCAGGAGGTCCTCGGGGCGCTGCACCATGGGTACCGGCGCGTCCAGGCCCGCGGCACCGAGGCGCTCCTTCCAGGTCACGCGCAGGCGCCGCTCGATGTTTTCCTTCGAGAAACGCCGCATCGGCAGGTGCGCATGTTCGTGGAGAAAGCGCTTGGCGTCCGCCTTGCTGAAGCCGCCGTCCGCGACAGTCCTCGCGTGCTCCGGGCCCATCACGATGAGCGGCTGTGCGTGGTAATAGACGTCGTTCGCGCCGACGGCGATCAGGGTGCCGGCGATCGTGGTGAGTATGCCCTCGGCGGTGATGCTCTCGTGGTCGTTCACGTTGTGCGGGCACTCGGCGCCGATCACGGTCACTGCGCTCGCTTCGCGCGGCAGTCCGCGCTCGACGTGGAGCGGCTCCCACGGGCTCGCCGCCTCGTTCTCGGCGGCGAGGTAGGAGTATTTCGAGGGCGCGCCGAAGGTGGACATGTCACCGAGCGCGGGAATCGCGCCGCCGATGTTGACCAGCGCGAGCCGTAGCGCGCGCCCGAGGGTGGCGTTCGCGCGCCAGCCGGGGCCGAAAGCGTTATGGCCGGAGTTGATATCCAGCTCCTTCGCCACCGGGCCGTTGACGATCACGAGCGGCGCGCAGAGATGCGTCGTCGCCTGGACGCCGTAGAGGTTGAACCGCTCCTCGCACATCGCCTCGACCGCGGCCACGAGCAGTGGAAAGTACTCCGGCCGGCACCCCGCCATCACGGCGTTGGCGGCGAGCCGCAGCGGGGTCGCCTCGCCGTAGCGCGGCGCGATCTTCGCCACCGGCTCGTCCCACGGCCGGTCGCAGAACGCGAGCATGTGCTCGACGCGGCCCGCCGTCGGTGGAACGACCGGCAGGCCGTCGCTCCAGCCGCGACTGCGCACAAGCTCGTTCACGGCATCGAAGTCGTCTTCGCACTCGATGCTCGCACCCGTCGACTCGAGCAGCCCGGCGAGGTTCGTCACGCAGCACGCTCCTTGATGAGTTTCAGCACCTGGGGGATCGCGTGCCCGGCGCGCCCCTCGACCTCACCGAGCGAAAGGCCGCCCAGCGGATGCGGGATCAGCAGCAGCGGCAGGTCGGGCACGCCGAACACGCGCGCCTGCGTCCTCCCCAGCTTGAGGAAGGGCTCCGAGATGATCACGGCGGCGGCGAGGCCGCGTTTCCGGAGCTCACACATGTCGTGGACACTCCACGACGTGCACGAGCCTCAGTCGGCCATCGCGCTGACGACGAAATCGGCCTCCGCGGCGAGCTGCTCGAGGATCGGACCCGGCGCCGGCAGGCTCACGCTGTCCTTGCGCAGCGACGCCACGGATGCGACCGGCACCGCCGCCTTCACGCCCTCGACGATGAACCGCAAGAGGTGGTCGGCATTGCCCTTGCTGTTGTCGAGCACGCCGAGCCGCAGCCCGCTCTTGCCGGCCTTGCGGCTCTCCGCCGCGGCAGTTGCCGTTGGCACCGGCGCTTCCGGCACGACCAATAACACCTTGCTCATCGCTTTCCCCTCAGTCTTGCGCGCGTAACGATTCAGATCGTAGCATCAATCAACCGCCCGGGCGGGAATCACGATCTGGGTCTGGGTGACGATCGCCACCACGCCGCGGTCCGCATTGCGGATCGTCGTCTGCCACACCATGGTGGTGCGGCCGATGTGCAGCGGAACCGACACTGCCCGCAGCACGGGACCCACGCCCGCCCGGAAGAAGTTGGTCTTCGACTCGAGCGTGCCGGTGCGGTGGCCGGGCGGCAGGTTGGCGACCGTGCCCGCCGCGCCCATCACGTCCGCGAACGCCATGAGCGCGCCGCCGTTCACGCGCCCCGCGCGGTTGATGTGCATGCGCCTGACCCGCATTTCCGCGATGACTTTTTTCTTCGTGAGCGAGACGAGCCGCACGCCGAGCGCGCGCGGCATGCCGCTCTTCAGCACTCGCGGCGCCGCCGCGAGCCCCGTGCCGGGAATCCCGCGCGAACGATTCCGTCGTCTCTTGGCGACAGTCACGAGCCTGTCCTGAGCGTGGCGAAGGGTCGAATGGTCGAAGAATCACCAGTCATGAGTCACGATTCATCGGCAGTGGCGGATTATCCGTCCCCGTTCCGCCGCTGGCAACGCGATGCCGGGCGGAATGGTGATTGACCGCCCCGTGCCGCTGCGTTAACTTCGTACCACGGTGTCCGAGAAATCCATCAGGATCCTCCCTCCGCCCGACCCCAATCCGGTCAAGCCCAAATACACGCCGCCGCCGGGCGCGTGCGACGGGCACTGCCACATCTTCGGGCCGGCCAGCCGCTTCCCCTACGCGCCCGAGCGCCGCTACACGCCCCAGGACGCGGGCCGGGAGACGCTCGCCGCGCTGCACCGCCACCTCGGGCTCGAGCGCGCGGTCCTGGTGCAGGCGAGCTGCCACGGCACCGACAACCGCGCGATGATCGATGCCATGCAGTGGTCGAAAGACCGGTGGCGCGGCGTCGCGATGGTGACGAAGGCCGTCACCGACTTCGAGCTCATGGCCCTGCACCAGGCGGGCGTGCGCGGCGTGCGCTTCAATTTCGTCGCGCACCTGGGTGGCGCGCCCGATCTCGGGAACGTGGAAGCCGTGATCGCGCGCGTCACGCCGCTCGGCTGGCACGTTCAGCTCCACCTCGACGCCCACGATATCGGGACCTACCGCGATTTCCTCAACCGCCTGCGCGTGCCGTTCATCATCGACCACATGGGCCGCGTGGAAGCGCAGCACGGGCTCGATCAGAAGCCGTTCCGCGAGCTGCTCGACCTCATGAAGCACGAGTTCGCGTGGGTCAAGGTAAGCGGGCCGGAGCGGATCTCCTCCGGCGGCAAGCCCTTTCATGACGCGATTCCCTTTGCGCGCGCCTTGATCGCCGCCGCGCCCGATCGCGTGCTGTGGGGCACCGATTTCCCGCACCCGAACGTGAAATGGATGCCGAACGACGGCGAGCTGGTGGACCTCTTCGCGGCAACCGTCGAGGACGAGGCCCTGCGCCGCAGGATCCTGGTGAGCAATCCCGACCGGCTCTACTGGGCCGACTGATGGCTTCGTATCCCGAGCTCGCGGGCCGCGTGGTCGTGGTGACCGGCGCGGCGCAGGGCATCGGCGCGGCCACCGCGCGCGCCTTCGCGGCGCAGAAAGCGCACATCGCGGTGCTCGATATCGACGGGGCCGGCGCGAAGAAGGTGGCGGACGCGATCGCCGCCGGCGGCGGGCGGGCCATCGCGGTCCACGTCGACGTCACCGACGAGACCGCCGTCGAGCGCGCGCTGGGAAACGTGACGTCCGAATTCGGCGGCCTCGACGTGCTGATCAACTGCGCCGGCGGCTATGGCCGCCTCGCCACGGTGGAGGACATGACGGTCGAGGAGTGGGACCACACGGTGGCGCTGAACCTGCGCAGCGTGTTCCTGGTCGCGCGCGCGGCGATCCCGCATCTCAAGCGCTCGAAGGCCGGCCGCATCATCAACGTGTCGTCCATCTCGGGCCGCCAGGTGACGGTCGCGTCGTCGCCGGCTTACGGCTCGGCCAAGGCCGCCGTGATCCAGTTGACGCGCTTCCTCGCCCAGAGTCTCGGGCCCGCCGGCATCACCGCGAACGCGATCGCGCCGATCACGACCCTCACCCCGCGCGTGGCGGCACTGCGCTCCGAGGCCGAAGTCGAGCGCATCGCATCGCTCGTGCCGTTGAAGCGCCTCGCCGAGCCCGAGGACCACGCCCAGGCGATGCTGTTCCTCGCGTCCGACGCCGCGGCCTACCTCAACGGAATCACGCTCGACGTGAACGGCGGGCGCATCATGATGTAGCACAGTCAACCGGCACGATGCGGCGCTCAGCCGCCGGTCTCGAAATTCCGGCCGAAGTCCTCCGGCACGTGGGGGCCCCACGCGTAGAGCGAGTCCTGCGGCGGCCAGTCCCGCGCCTCCCATGTTGCGTCCGCCGGGATGTAGTCGATGTCGCAGAAGTACTCGGCGAGGCCGTTCCAGGGATCGCGGATGTAGAAGAAGAAATTCGAGCCGAGGACGTGGCGCCCCAGGCCCCAGCCGTAGCCGTAGCCCTTGTCGAGCAGGCGGCTCGCGCCGATGCCGATCTCGTCGATGTTCGCCACTTCGAAGCTGGCGTGGTGGTAGCCCGGCCGGTCCGACGAGAGGAACGCGAGCACGTGGTGGTCGGAGCCACCCTCGCAATGCAGGAAAGCAACGATGTTCCGGGACCGGTCCGAAAGGCGCAGGCCGAGCGCGCGCGTGTAGAAGTCGATCTGCCGATCGAGGTCGGGCGTGAAGCGCAGCGTGTGGCCGAGGCGCCGCGGACGCACCGCGATGTCGCGCGGCGGGCAGCCGCGCGCGCCGAGCCGGCTGAAGTGGCCGGGCGTGTTGATCCGCCACTCCGGTCCACCGAGCGCGGGCGCGGGCTCGACCGCGCGCACGTTGATAAAGACGCCGTCCGGGTCCTGCAGCCACAGGCCCTCGGCGGGATGCTCCCCGGGGGGATCGAGCAGGCGCACGCCGGCGTCCTCGATGCGGCGCTTCAAGCCCGCCAGGAGATCGGCGCGCGTGCCGAAGCATAGATGGTGCAGCTTCCGGCGCGGCGCCTCGAGCAGGACCATCTGGTCCTGGTCGCGCCCGTGGCAGCGCATGACGATGCGCCGCCCCTCCTCGCGCGCCTCCAGCCCGAATTCCTGGTAGAACTTGCGGCCGACAGCCGGGTCCGGAACCGCCAGCGCGACATGCTGCAGCGAACGAACCGTCATCGGCCACCTCCACTCGCTTCCGCCGTTCCAAAATATAGCAGAAAGCAATCTGCGCAAAGGCGGCAGCCGGCATCCCGAGCTTGACGGAGGACAGCGGGTGAAACCGGGGACAGACTTTCCCCTGCCACACTCACGGGGTGCCGAACATGAGCCTGGGCAAGTAGGTCGCGATGGCGGGGAAGAACGCGACGAGAACCACGGCGATGAGCAGCACCACCCAGTACGGCGTCGAGCTCCAGAAGATGCTCCAGATGGAGATGTCCCTGTCGTCGATCGCGGATTTGACGGTGTAGACCAGGAGCCCGAACGGCGGGGTCAGCAGGCCGGCCTCAATGGCGAGGACCCCGATTACGGCGAACGCGATCGAATCGAAGCCGACCGAGACCGCGATCGGCTCGAAGATGATGACCGTCAGCAGCATGATCGAGATCGAATCGATGAACATGCCGAGCACGAACCAGATCCCGATCATGATAAGGAGGATCATCGCGGGACCGAGGCCGGCGCCGAGGAACGCGTCCTGGATCGCGTTGGTCACGCCCGTCATCGCGAGGGTGCGCGCGTAGAGCGAGGCCATGACCAGGAGGATCAGGATCGGCGCCGAGGTGCGCCCCACGGACAGCACGCAGTCGATGATGTCCCGGTAGCGCATCCCCTTGACGATGCCGAGGATGAGGGCGATGAACGCGCCCGCCCCCGCGCCCTCGGTCGGCGTGAAGAAGCCGAACCAGATGCCGCCCAGCACCGTCACCACGACGAGCGCGATGCCGAGCGCGCTGGTCCAGAGCGAGAACCAGTCCACCGCCGCGGAAGCCTCCGCCGCCGCCCGCGCATCCGCCGCGGGGGTGCGCCCGGCCCCGACCACCTCGGGACGCAGGATCGCCACGCCGAGGATGTAGAGGCAGAACATGCCGGCCACCATGAGGCCGGGTATCACGCCCGCGAGAAACAGCGCGCCGATCGATTTTTCGGTCAGGATGCCCCACACGATCATCAGCACGCTCGGCGGGATCAGCATTCCGAGACAGGACGAGCCGGCGATGCTGCCGAGCGCGAACGCGCGCCGGTAGCCGTGGCGCTTCATCTCCGGGTAGGAGATGCGCGAGAACGCCGCGGCGGAGGCGATGCTCACCCCGGTCACCAGCGAGAACAGCGCGTTGCCGAGCACGGTGGCGAGGGCGAGGCGGCCGGGAATGCGCTTCAGGCCGCGGTTGATCCCCCGGTAGACGTCCGTCACCGCCCCGGAGCGGGCGATGAACTCGCCCATCAGCATGAAGAGCGGGATCACCGCGAACACGTAGTCGCGCAGGGCTTCGTAGGCCGTGCTCGCCAGCATGCGCTCGACGATCGCGAAGTTGCCGGTGACGAGATAGACGCCGAGCGCGCTCGCCATGCCGAGCGCCGCCGCGATGTGCACGCCCAGCAGCACCATGACGATCAGGCTGACCAGCAGCACTACCGCGATATTGGCTTCGAACACGGCCGGCGCCCCTGGCGGTTTCCTGATGGCTGGCGGCTGATCGCCGACAGCAGACGGCTAGGCGTCCCTGCCCGCCCGCGTGCCGTCGTCGAATCCGAATACGTCGATCAGCGCGGCGACGACGTAGTTCACGATGGCGAGCGCGGCGCCGGCGAGAATCATGAACCGGGTGGGCCATACCGGCACGCGCAGCGCGCCTTCGCCCCAGAACTCGGAGGTGCTCCACGCGTAGGCCGCCGGGCTGATCGTCCCCCGCAGGATCATGATGAAAAGCACCGCGCCGAGCGCGTAGCCGGCGGCGAGCGCGATGCGCCGCAGCAGCACCGGCATCGCGAGCAGCAGCGTGTCCGAGCGCAGCATCGAATGGCTGCGAATGGCGTAGCCGAGCTGCAGGTAGACGATCATCACGACCGAGCTGATCACGATCTCCCGCACGCCGGGTATGGCATGCCCCACCAGGTTGTTGCCGATGATGTCGGCCACGATCAGCACCGACAGGCCCATCGCCCAGAGGGCGGCGATGACCATCAGGAATTTCGACAGGACGTCGCTGAACCGGATGAGGTGGCGAACGAACGGCATGCGCTGCCCCGGTGAATTGGGAGACGGAGGGACCGGCTCGTGCGCGCCGGTCAGCCTGCCGCAGGCGCCAGCCGGCGGCGCGACTGCGGCCGGCCGCCGCGATGGGACGACGCCATCACCCGGACGCTACTTGATCTGGTAGCGGTACGGCCACTTATGGCCCTGCTTTTCCGCCGCGTCGAGCGTCAGCCGGAGAACCTGGCTCGCCGGCAGCCCCTTGCCGTCGAGCTCCTTGGCGATCGTGGGCGGCCACGCGCTGAGCGCCCTGGCCCACTCGGTGCGCACCTTGGCATCGATCGCGTTCACCTTGATCAGGCCGCGCAGCGTGTTGATGTCCTTCTCGTAGCGCGCGCGGTTCACCTTGCCCACCTGCTCCTCGAAGTCCTTCGCGGTCGCGACGAGGATGGCCTGCACGTCCTTGGGCAGGCGCTTCCAGGTGTTGAGATTGATCGTGAGGCCGTGCCAGACGATGGTGCCGAAGCCGATCAGCGTGTAAAAGGGCCCGACCTCGTGGAGCTTGAGATTGACCCACGCGCTCGGGAACATGATCCAGCCGTCGTACACCCGCGTCTGCATGCTGGTGTAGGCCTCCGGCAGCGAACTCTGCACCGGGGTCACGCCGGCGTATTTCAGCCAGTTGAGATTGAGCCCCGCGCCCGCGACCTTGCGGCCCTTGAGATCGTTGAGCGACTTCCATTCGAAATTGGTGCCGAGGTTGTAGCTCGAGTCGGTGATCCGGGCGAGCAGCTTCTGATTGAACTTCTCCTCGAACACGCTCGTCAGGTAGGGGACCTTCGCGTAGACGGCCTGCGCGGTCCTCAGGCTGTCGATCGGGTCGACCGGCCCGAAGGGGAGCATCACCTGGAACGCGTGCATCGGCAGGTTGGCGGGCTCAAAGCAGAAGCAGAAGCCGCCGATGTCCACGATGCCGTCGCGCACGCCGCCGAGCGTCTCGTAGACCTTCACGATCGAGCCGCCGTAGCCCTCGACCCAGACGATCTTGTGCTGGGTCTTGGCCTCGACGCGCTTCCTGAACTCGACCTGAAAGTAGTCCTTCATCTGGCCCGCGTAGACCACGGCGGGCGGATGGCCGGTCGCAATGCGCAGGCGGATCGTCTCGCTGCGCGCCGGCGCGCTCCATCCGAGCGCGAGCGCCAGTGCGCACGCGCTTGCTGCGAACAATGGGCGTTTCATGGTCCCCTCCAGAGGAAAAGAAGCTGCTTCGGGAAATTGTTGTTGCTCGCGGACGATATTCCCGATTCCCGGGGGTGGTGTCAATAGCGCGCCGCCGCAGCCGCCCGCTGGTGCTAGAATTTCCGCGCACGCAACCCGCATTCATCGCCGCCACCCGTCACATCGAGGCATGCCGCGCGCTCTTGTCATCGGCGGGTCGCTCGCGGGGCTGCTGTCCGCGAACCTCCTGCTGCGCGCCGGCTGGGGCGTCGAAGTCTTCGAGCAGTCGAGCGCGGAGCTGACCGGCCGCGGGGCCGGCATCATTTCCCATCCCGAGCTGTTCGAGGCGCTCTCCCGGATCGGCATCCCGCTCGATGACAGCTACGGGGTGGACGTGCCGGTGCGCGCGACCCATGACCGCGGCGGCGCGACGATCGCGACGCTGGCGCTGCGCCAGGTCTTCACCACCTGGGGCCGCCTGCACCAGCTGCTGCGCGAAGCCTTCCCCCGCGACGGCTATCACTTCGGCGCGACGTTCGCGCGCCTCGCGCAGGACGAGCACGGCGTCACCGCGCACTTCGCGGGCGGCGCGACCGCGCGGGGCGAGCTGCTCGTCGGCGCCGACGGCGTGCGCTCGAGCGTGCGCGCACAGCTCGCGCCCGCGGCGCGGCCGCGCTACGCCGGATACGTCGGCTGGCGCGGGCTCGCCGAGGAGAACGCGCTCACCCCCGCGACGCACCGCGAGCTGATCGACCGGTTCATCTTCTGCCTGCCGCCGCGCGAGATGATGCTGTGCTACCCGGTCGCGGGCTTCACCAATTCCACGCGTCCCGGCGAGCGTTGCCTCAATTTCGTCTGGTATCGCCCCGCCCACGAAGCGCACGAGCTGCCGCATTTATGCACCGACGCCGACGGCAGGCGCCATGACATTTCCATCCCGCCGCCGCTGATCCGGCCCGAGGTGCTCGCCGAGCTGCGCCACGCGGCGCGCGAATGGCTTTCCCCCCAGCTCGCCGAGGTCGTGCGCCGCACGCGGCAGCCCTTCTTCCAGCCGATCTACGACGTCGAATCGGCGCGCATGGCGTTCGGGCGGGTCGCGCTCGCGGGCGACGCCGCCTTCGTCGCGCGCCCGCACGTCGGCATGGGCGTCACCAAGGGCGCGGGCGACGGCATGGCGCTCGCGGACAGCCTCGCCGCGACCCCGGACGACGTGCCCTCGGCGCTGGCGCGCTACGAGTCCCGGCGCCGGCGCTTCAACGCCGCCGTCGTGGCGCACGGGCGCGAGCTCGGCGCCTGGCTCGAAGGCCAGACCACCCCCGAGGCGCGGCGCCACCATACGCCCGCAGCAGTGTTGGCGGAGATCGCGGTCACCCGCGACTACTGATGAACGTGACGAATAAGGGTGACGAGGTAAAGGTGACGAGATAATGGTGACGAAAGACAGCGTCAGGCTTACACGGCTCGTCGTCACCTGTATTCGTCACCCATAATCGTCACCCATAATCGTCACCCATAATCGTCACCTGTACTCGTCACTTCTCGCGGAGCAGCGAAAGAGCTAGACTATTAACCCCCCAGAAGAGCAATAACCCGGCTGCGCGCCGGTCAACCGACAGTTAGGGAGAACGACCATGAAAAGCCCGCTCGCCAGAGCCGCGATGGCAATTCTTTTCGCTGCGTTACCGGTGGCAGGCGCAATCGCGCAGGCCTACCCCACCAAAACCATCCGCGTGGTCGTGCCGTTCCCGCCGGGAGGCACGTCCGACATCATCGGGCGCACGCTGGGCATTCGGCTGTCCAAGGCAGTGGGCCAGCCCGTGGTGATGGACAACCGCGCGGGCGTCGCCGGCAGCATCGGCGCGTCGATCGCGGCGAAATCGCCGCCCGATGGCTACACGCTGCTGGTGGGCAACGTCGGGCCGATCGCCGTCAACAACCAGATCTACAAGGCGGTCGACTACGACTCGATCCGGGACTTCACGCCGATCACGCTCACCGTGACCGCGCCGCAGCTCGTCGTGGTCCACCCGTCCGTGCCGGCGAAGACGTTCAGGGAGTTCAACGCGCTGGTGAAAAAGCACTCGGGCAAGATCAACTACGGCTCGAGCGGGCCGGGCAGCATCTCGATGCTCTCGGCCGAGCTCTACAAGCGCATGACCAAGTCCGACATGCTGCACGTGCCGTTCAAGGGCTCGGCGCTGATCACCACCGCCGCGATCTCGGGCGAAGTGGACGTGGTGTTCTCCGACATGGCGGTGATCCTGCCGCACGTGCAGTCCGGCCGGCTGCGGGCGCTCGCGGTCACCGGGCCCAAGCCGACCCCGCTCGTTCCCGGCGTGCCGACCGTCTCGGAATCGGGCGTGCCGGGCTTCGTGATGACCAGCTGGTGGGGCATTTTCGGGCCCGCCCGCCTGCCGCAGCCCGTCGTGACGAAACTCAACACCGAGCTGGTGCGCATCCTGAAGACGACCGAGGTGGAGAAGATCTTCGCCACGCTCGGCGTGGACGCTGCGAACAGCACGCCCGAGGAGCTGGCGAAGCTCGTCAGGTCCGAAGTCCCCAGGTACGCGAAGCTGATCCAGCAGATCGGAATTCCAAAACAATGAGGCGTGACGTCAGTTATTGATCGTCACTGACCCGGGTCGCCGTTCTCCCTTCCGACTTCTGCCTTCTGCCTTTGCCTTGTCTGCCGCCCAGTACTTCGGGTTGCGGCGGAACAGTCGCTTGGGCACGGCGCCGTAGACCATCAGCACGTCGTTCACCGCCTCGCCGATGCGGAAATCCACCGCGAGGCTGCACAGGGCGTAGGCCTCGGCTGCGGTAAGTCCCGCCCTGCCCTTCAGAAAATCCACGGCTTCGCGAATCGCATTTCTGAGCGCTTCATCGAGGGTCCCGCCCATGCCCATCGGGTAATGGTGCGCCGCGTCTTCCGCGCGCGGCCATTTCATGTTCCTGCCCGCGCCCTGGTGCACGATGAGCTGCATCGTCGGCGCGAGCGAGATCTCGATCGCGGTGCCGTCCACCTCCCCGTCGCCCTGGCAGGCGTGGCCGTCGCCGGTATAGAACAGCGCGCCCTCGTTGAACACCGGCAGATAGAGCGTCGCGCCCGCCACGAGGTGCCTGAAATCGAGGTTGCCGCCGAAAGCGCCGGGGGGCTTGGTGCTGACGCGCCTCAATTCCGGCGGCGGCGCGACCGCGACGATGCCCATGAACGGCGCGAGCGGCACTTCGACGCCCTTCGCGAACCGCGCGACGCGGCGCTTCAAGTCGAGCTTGATCAGCTTCTGGGCGGGCTGCGTGAGGAGATCCGGCACCGCGCCGCGCCCCGGGCCGGTCGCGTTGACACCGTAGGGCACGCGGATCGCGACCTCGAGCACGCGCACTTCGAGCATGTCGCCGGGGCGCGCGCCCTCGACGTGGACCGGCCCCGTGAGGAGATGCGGCCCCGCGCCCTCGCCCCGCTTCACGCTGCGATGGATCTCCTGGGCCTCGGGCAGCACTTTTCCCGGCGCGATCCCGGCCGCCCCGAAAAACGCGACGGGATCCTGGCCGGTATTGAGCCCCTGGTGCGTGACGGTCTCGATGCGCAGCACCTGGCCTGATCTCACGCGCGCGACCGGCGGCCGGTCCGCGGCGATCCAGCCCCAGCTCACCGTCTCGGGGGTCGAGCGCAGAGTAACTACGTGCCGGCGCATGGCGGGTGCCATTCTAGCGCGACTCCCGGCCGCGCCTTGACGCTGCCCGCGCCGGAGCACAGAATTTCGCGGTCCAGGAGGAACGCTCATGCGCGCCAGTCCACATCATGAGTCAACCCGCGCGCGGCAGGCGGGCGCAGCCAACACGCTCGCCGCCTTCCGCGCCGCGCCGACGGGCGCCCCGGTCGGCGCCGATATTCAAGGAGTGGATTTCTCCCTCCCCGTGCCGGAGGACGTGAAAGCGGCGCTGCGCAAGGCGTGGGCGGATCACATGGTGCTCCTCATGCGCGGCCAGAGCCTCGATGACGAGCAGCTGCTCGCGACTTCCGCCATCTTCGGCCCGCCGCACGATTCCGCCGCCCGCAAGTATCACCTTGCCGCCGGTCATGGCGTGGACGATTCCTATATGGTGTCGCGGCATCCGAGCATCACGATCATCTCCAACCTCGATGCGAGCGGAAGACCGGTGCTTGACAACGGCGGGCTCGGCAGCTACGAGGTGGTGTGGCACACCGACAATTCCTACGTCGCGGTGCCGCCCGCGGGCAGCATGCTCTACGCGCTCGAAGTCCCGGTGAACGGCGGCGGCGACACTTCCTTCAACAACCAGTACCTCGCCTACGAGGAGCTGCCGGACGATCTCAAGCGCGCGATCGAAGGCAAGTACCAGGTCCACGACTCGAGCCGCAACAGCGCGGGAGTGCTGCGGCCCGGGGTGAGACTGCCGACGACGCCCGAGGAGGTCGAGGGCCCGACGCACCCGCTCGTGCGCGTGCACCCGGTAACCGGAAAACGGGCGCTCTACCTCGGCCGCCGGCGCGTGTGGCCGTCGAACACCATCGTCGGCATCCCCAACGAGGAGAGCGAGCGCCTGCTCGACCGCCTGTGGGCGCACGCGACGCAACCGAAATACGCCTGGACCCACCAGTGGCGTGTCGGCGATATCCTGCTGTGGGACAACCGGTGCTGCATGCACTACCGCACCGAGGTCGACACGGCGCAGCGGCGCGTCATGCACCGCACCACCATCAAGGGCGAGACGCCTATCGCGCCGTGGTAGACACGGCGTGAAGACCACACAGGAGGACACGATGGCACGCATCCGTCACATCGCGATCGGCACCCAGGACCCGGAGGGGACAGCGCGCTTCTACATCAATGGCCTCGGGTTGAAGCAGGTGGGGCGCCTCAACTCCGCGACCGCCGAGGGCTATTACCTGAGCGACGGGCATGTCAACGTCGCCATCCTGAAGTTCAAGGACGACGACCCCGCCACGACCGAGGGCGCGCCCCGGTACACCGGCGTCCACCACTTCGGCCTCGAGGTCGAGGACATGGCGAAGGCGCAGGCGCGGATCGAGAAAGCGGGCGCCGTGCACCGACCGTACCCAGGGACGGAAGAGATGAAGAAGCGCGGCAATGTCGAGGTCAAGTTCAGCGGGCCCGACGGCGTGACGATCGACCTTTCCGAGCACGGGTGGCTGCTCGGTGCCAGGAAGCGGCCGAAGCAGCGGCACAGGTGATGAAATCCCCCCGCGCTTCGCGCACCCCCCTTTGACAAAGGGGGGATAGGGAAAACTCGGTCCCCCTTT
>DASWIC010000055.1:0-3051 GCA_036397875.1 Burkholderiales bacterium | reverse complement strand
GCGTTGTCGACGAGATTGGTGAGGCAGCGGCGCAGCGCAAGCGGCCTGCCGCTGAAGGAACGCTCGATGCGGCCTTCGACCTCGACCATGTTCCCCGTGTCCTGGTAATCGGTCTGCAGGCTCTCCAGCAGCGCCATGAAGTCCAGGCGCTGCACGGGCTCGCTTGCGCTCGCGTCGCGCATGAAGTCCAGGGTGTGGG
Organism: Burkholderiales bacterium; assembly: GCA_036397875.1. Lineage (GTDB taxonomy): Bacteria > Pseudomonadota > Gammaproteobacteria > Burkholderiales > SG8-41 > SG8-41. Next base: position 2,852 of record DASWIC010000055.1, on the reverse strand, counting down.
CGACCATCGATTCCATTTCCTCCAGGTCCTTCGCGAGCTTGGCGCGCAGCGCCTCGTCGTCCAGCAATTCGGTACGCAGCCGCAGCCTCGTGATCGGCGTCTTCAGGTCGTGCGACATGGCCGTGAATATGCGCGTCCGGTCGGCGATGAAGCGCGATAGGCGCCCCTGCATGGTGTTGAACGCGCGCGCGGCGCGCCGGGCTTCGAGCGGCCCGGTCTCCGGCAGCGGAGGGCGATTGATGTCCTCGCCCAGCTTTTCTGCGGCGCTCGCCAGGGCCGAGAGCGGGCCGGTCACCCAGCGTACCGCCACGAGCGACAGCGCGACCACGGTACCGAGGAGCACCAGCAGCGTCAGGGCGAGGCGCAGCGGCATCCCTGCGGTCTCGGGGGCAACAAACGAATCGAAGGTCACCACGGCCCCGTCGCGAAGCACGACCTGCACCACGAAAAACATGCTCTCCGGGTGCATCGTCTGCATTCCGGCTCCGGACATGGGGTGCTGCATCATCGGCATACCAGGCGGCTCTCTTTGCTCTCGCTGCGCGTAGCGCTCCGGGACGCCCGCTGCCCTCACCACTTGAACGTGCATGCCCTCGCCGAGGGCGTAGCCCAGCACGGTCGTGAACATGGAAAGCCGGATGTCGGCCTCCGGCGGCGCGCGATCCGGCGCCATCGGCGGCCGGTCGAGCGATATCGCGAGCGGCGGCGCGTTGAACGCCGAGACGATCCTGCGGCGCTCCTCCGGGGAGAGCGAATCGAGCAGCTTGCTGACGTCCGCGATGCGCTGCGCCATCTGCATGCCACTCGCGCGGTAGAGCAGTTGGTCGCGCTCGCTGAGGTTGATGTAAGTGGTGACCAGCTGCGCGAAAACAAATCCGCAAAGCAGGATCAGGACGAGCCGTCCGAAAAGGCCGCGCGGCAGCAGGCGCACTATCGCTCAACCTCGACTGGCACGGCGAGCACGTAGCCCTCGCCGCGAACGGTCTTGATGATCTTTGGATCGGCCGGGTCCTCGCCAAGGCGGTGCCGCAGCCGGCTCACCTGATTGTCGATGGAGCGGTCGAACGGTTCGGCTTCGCGGCCGTGCGTAAGCACCATCAGCTGATCGCGGCTGAGCACGTGGTTGGGGTGGCCGAGAAAAATCCGCAGCATGCGGAACTCCGCGCCGCTCAGGGACGTGAGCACGCCGTCGGGGGAAATCAGGTGCCGCGCGACGGTATCCAGGCGCCACCCGGCGAAGGCAATGGCGCGCGCCTCCTCGGCACGCAGATTCCGGGGCAGGCTGCGGGTGCGCCGCAACACGCTCTTGATGCGGGCGAGCAGTTCTCTCGCGCTGAAGGGTTTGGCGACATAGTCGTCCGCGCCGATCTCCAGGCCGACGATCCGGTCGGTCTCTTCTCCCCGCGCGGTAAGCATGATGACCGGCGTATCCGACTCGGCGCGAAGCTTGCGGCACAACTCGAGACCGTCCTCGCCGGGCAGCATCAGGTCCAGCACGATCAGATCGACCTTGCCGCGCGCCAGCGCCGTCCACATCGCCTTGCCTTCGGCAACGACCGTGGCCCTGCAGCCGTTCTTGCGCAGGTACTCGCCCAGGAGGCCGCGAATCTCGGCGTCGTCGTCGACGACGAGGATGTGATCGACGCTATCCATGGATACCTCTATAGCCGACGGCCAAGCCTTTGCGGAACGGATTTGTAGCGTACTGTAACCGGCTCCGTTCCCGATACACGGGCCTACAAAATCACGACGTGCCGCTTACATCGGCGTGGCGTAATGGGAACCGATGCGGCCGCGCAGCAGACTGACGGGCGCGGGATTCGCAGAATTCCAGACTTCATTTAACGGAGATTCGATCATGAGAAAACTCACCAAGATTGCACTGGCCGTCGGGGCGGCGATGACGCTCGGATTGGCAGCGGCGGAACTGACCGCGCACCCGTCCGACATGGGATGGGGGGGCTACGGCATGCACGGCTACGGCATGGGGCCCGGCGCCGGCATGGGCTACGGCATGCACGGCTACGGCATGGGCTTCGGCGCATATCCGGAGGCGGCAGAAAATCGCCTGGCCGGACTGAAGTCGGAGCTCGGCATTACGGCCCAACAGGAGCCCGCGTGGCAGGCATTCGTCAAGAGCGTGAAGCAGCGCGAGGAAGCGCGCGAGGCGTGGTTCGCCAAGCGGCGCGAGGCGCAGCCCGCCGGTTCGCTGCCCGAGCGGCTGGCGCAGCGGGACGAGTTCTTCAAGCAGCAGCAGGCCGAACGGCAGGCATCGACCGCGGCGCTGAAGGAGCTGTATGCCGCGCTCTCGCCGGAGCAGAAAGCGATCGCGGATGAGCGCTTCGGCGGCTTCGGTCCCCGGTACGGCTCGGGGTATGGCCGCGGCTACGGCGGCGGGCCCGGCGGACGTTTTCGCTAAGTCGCACATGCGCGGGGCGGCGCTGCAGCCGCCCCGCATTCGCATTCAAAGGAGAAACAGATGATGTGGGGATATGACGGTTTCGGATTCGGAGGCGGCGGTATGGGTATCGGCATGCTGGTGTTCTGGGGACTGATCATCGCCGCCATCGTGGTGTTGGCGCGTGGAGTCGGCGCGAGGTCCGAGGCGAGCGACACCCGGGTGCGTGTGGACACGCCGCTCGACATTCTCGGCGAGCGCTACGCCAGGGGCGAGATCGGCAAGGACGAGTTCGAGCAGAAACGGCGCGACCTCTCGGCAGGTTAGGCAGACGGCGATCGCGGCAACAGCAGGCGATGCAGCGCGAGGGCGGCCTATGCCAGCGCGACGCCGCACTTCGAGCAGTAGCGATCGCCGCTAGCCACTGCCTTGCCGCACTTGGCGCAGAAGCCCT
>DASWIC010000054.1:0-2141 GCA_036397875.1 Burkholderiales bacterium | reverse complement strand
CACCGCGACGTCGCGCGCGAGCGCGTCGCTCAGCGGCGCCGACAGGAAGCCCAGCGACATCTCCTCCACGCGTCGGCCCTTGGGCCGGCCGAAATGCGAGAGGATGACGGTGCGCGCGCCGCGCTCGCACAGCTCGCGGAGCGTCGGCAGCGCGCGCCGGATGCGGGTGTCGTCGGTGATCCGGTGGTGGTCGTCTACCGGTACGTTGAGGTCGAGGCGCAGCAGCACCCGCCGGCCGCCGACGTCGAGATCGCGTAGCAGGCTCAGCTTTTCCACGCCCGCCTAGCGCCCGGCGTCACGAATCGCGGCCGCCCGTCTCATCCTTCGAGACGGGCCCCTGGCCCTCCTCATCCTTCGAGACGGCCGCTGACGCGGGCTCCTCAGAGCTTGTGAAGGTATGCGGTTTTTCGGGCATGAGGGGTTCGACGTGGCGTCGAGCGGCACCGGGGCGGGCATCGTCGTGCGGCACTGTGCGCGAGCGCAGACGCCGTCAGGGGAGGCTCGGCGTCGCAGGCCACGGCGGGGCAACGGGGGCGGGGCGGGCTCATGCCGCCGCCGCGAGGCGCATGAGGCGGTGGCCCTGCAGGATGTTGTTGGCGAGCGCGAACAGGCGCACGATGCAGCCGACCTTGCGCCGACCGCGGACGGTGAACTGGCGCAAGTTCCATTGTCGCGCCCGGGCGTTGATGCACTCCGCCGGGGTGCGCTCGCGATACACCGCCTGGCCGTCCTCGCTGCCCATGCGCCGGCGCCAGTCGGCCACGCCCGGCCTGTCCTTCGGGCGCGGCGCGTAAGGGTCGGTGCCGTGCTTGTTGGTAACCGCCGGCGCGTAGATGCGCGTGCCGCCATGGTCGGGATCGAAGGCCCAGTCCAGGTCCTCGTTCTTGGTGAAGCCGCCATCGGCCAGGTAGCGGGCCGGCGCCACGCCGTAGCGCCGCTCGATCTGGTTCAGCATCGGGCGCAGCAGGCCTCGATCGGAGCCGCTGGTGTCGATGTCGACACCGACGATGACCTGGGCCTGCGCGGCACTGGCCAGCTGCACGTTGTAGGCGGGCCGGAAGCCGCCGTCGGCCATCTTCATCACCCGGGTCTCGGCATCGGTGGTCGAGGCGCGCGGCTCGGCCTGCTTGTCGACCTCTTTCTTGTTGGTCTTCTCCCGGCGCTTGCGCTCCGCCTCCAGCTCGGCCATCCGCGTCAGTGCCTGCTCCACCCGCGCCTCGCGCTCGCGCGCCGCCCGCTCGCGCGCCGCCCGCTGGCGCCGGCTGCTGGCCTCGGGGTCGTCGTCGAGCTCCCGGCGAAGCCGCGCGACCAGGGCGCGCGCGTCGTCCAGATGCCGCTCCAGCGTCGCCCGCCGCCGGTACGAGGCCGCACCGGCACCGGCGCGAATGCGCACACCGTCCTGCGCCAGCTGCTCGAGATCGATCACCCCCGCCGCCAGCAGAGCCGCCACGTTCTGCGTCAGCAACTCCTCGAGCAGCGCCGGATGGGCGGTGCGAAAGTCCGACAGCGTATGATAGTTCACGCTCACCCCGCCGCACAGCCAGCGATACGTGTCATGGCTTCCGCACAGCCGGGCCAGTGCCCGCGCGCTGCCCACGCCCTGGCTGCACGCATAAAGCCACAGCGCCAGCAGCAGGCGCGGATCGATCGGCGGGTGGCCGGGCGTGTCCTCGCGGGCCTTGATCGGTTCGTAGAGGGCATCCAGCTCCAGACGCTCCACATACGCCCAGATCACGCGGACCGGATCCTCACCCGCAATCAGGCTGTCCAGATCGACCGCCCGCAACTCCACCTGATCGCGCACCGGCCGGCGCAACCGCGGCCGGCTCCGCCCCTCGCCTTGCGCTGCCACCTGCTCCGGCAGATTCTCGAACAGACCCTCGCGGCTCACCAGCTCCTCCCCCCGACCATGCCCGACCGAATCACGTCGACGCCTTTCGCACAACCAGGAAATCGCTCCCCCATGGCAAAAGATTCACAGCCTCTCAGGGTGAGGCAACGATTGAGTCACGACAGGTCCTCGTCCTGAGGAGCGAGCGAAGCGAGCGTCTCGAAGGACGACAGCCGGTTCATTGACACGCTCACGGTCGGGCCGACAGGCGCGCTGCGCTTGCCGGCCGCTTGTTTGCTTGCCTAACTGC
>DASWIC010000053.1:0-2808 GCA_036397875.1 Burkholderiales bacterium | reverse complement strand
TCCCCGAGCGCGGGCGGGATCTTCGAGACATCGACCCGGTACTGGAGCGTGCGCCGGCACCACTCGTAGACGCCGTATTTCTCGATCGCGACCGCCTGATCCTTCTCGCCGATGGCGTAGGTGTCCACCGTCTGCTGCGCCATCTTGGCCGTGGTGTTGCAGGCCGTGATGGAGGCAATGCGCTGCGGCGCGAGGAGCGCCGCGGCCATCCCGACCGCGCCGCCGGTGGAGTCTCCCACCCAGTGCACACGCCCGATGCCGAGATGGTCCATCAGCCCGAACGCGTCGCGGGCGAGCTGCTCGATCTCGAACCGGTAGCCGGGCGCGGGCTTGCCGCTCTCGCCGTAGCCGCGCGGGTCCATGCGCAGCACGCGGAAATCCCGCGCGAGGAGCGGCACCCACGCGTGCCAGAACTCGAGGCTGCGGCAGTAGCCCGAATAGAGGAGGAAGGTTTCGGCGGGCGGCGCCCGCCACGGGTCGGTGAAATCGGCGAGATGGTAGTGGAGGTCGATGTCGCCGATGCGCGCCTTGTCGTGGATTCCTGCCATTTAGAACGTGCCCATGCCGGCCACGCCGGTCGCGAGGTCCATCTGCTCGACCAGCTTCCTGCCCACGAGGTTGCGCAGCGTCTCGGTCGTGCCGCCGCCGAGGCTGCCGTAGCGGGTGCCGCGAAAATAGCGCGAGACCGGGAACTCGTCGGTGAAGCCGTAGCCGCCGTGGACCTGGATCGCCTCGGAGGTCACGCGGATGCTCATCTCATTGCAATAGATCTTGGCAATGGCGGCGAGCACGGGGTCGGGGAAGCGGTCCCCGCTTACCGCAGCGCGGTAGAGGAGCCCGCGCCCCGCCTCGATCTCGATGTACATGTCGGCGGCCTTCCAGCGCAGCCCCTGGAACTCGCCGATCTTCCGGCCGAAGGCGGAGCGCTCGCGCATATAGCGCACGGCTTCCTCCAGCGCGCCTTCAGCGAGCCCCAGGCAGATCGCGGGATTGAGACAGCGCTGGGTATTGAACGCCGAGAGCAGCCGCTTCATCCCGTCGTCGCGGAGCACCAGGTTCTCCACCGGCAGCTCGACGTTGTCGAGCACCACCTCGGACAGGTACTCGCCGCCCATCGTGTGGAAGCTCGACTTGACGGTCATGCCCTTGGCGCCGCCCGGCACCAGCACGCAGCCGATCCCCTTGGCGCCGGGCACGCGGTTCACGCGGGTAAACACGACGAGCATCTCGGCGATATCGGCGCGCGAGATCAGCGTCTTCACGCCGTTCACGACGACGCGGTCGCCCCGGATATCGGTATTCGTGGCGTAATTCGGCACGTCGGTGCCGGCGTTGGGCTCGGTCATGCAGATGGCGAGGATCGCGTCGCCGGTCGCAACGCGCGGCAGGATCCGGCGCTTGATCGCCTCCGGCGCGTAGGTGGCGATGACGCGCGTCTGCACGCCCAGCTCGCCGAGCGCCGCCATCGCCGTCACGTAGCACACCTTGCCGATCTCCTCGAGCACGAGCACGGTGTCGAGGATGCCGAGGCCGGAGCCGCCGTATTCCTGCGGCACTGCCATGCCGAGCACGCCGATCTCGGCGAGGCTTTTCATGTTCTCCGCGGGCCAGGTGCCGTCGAGGTACTGGATCGCGCGCGCCTTGAAGTCCTTCTGGCACACGCGCCGCACGGTGTCCACGAACGCGCGCTGATCTTCGCTGATCCTGAAGTCCATGGGTAGCTGCAATCCGCCCGTTCGTGGCTGTCGCGCGTTGAGCGGCGACAAACCGTCCGCTCCTACGCGCGAAATTAAACCGGTGGCTCGCATCCGGTTTAATCAAGTATAGTGCGCAGGCTGAGCGGCCCGCAAACCACGCTCCGGAAATTGACGCTGCCCGCTCGCTACCCTAGACTGCGCTTTCCCCGATGACGCATGTTCCCCGCGAGGCGCTCATGGATCAGCCGAAGGCCGCAACGAAAATCACCGGTCAGGAGCATTGGACGACGAAGGGCGAGGTGCGGCTCTTTCTCTGGGAGAAGCGCGCCGCCGGCGGGAAGGCGCCGCGCGGAACGGTGCTTTTCGTGCACGGCTCGTCGATGGGCTCGCAGCCGACGTTCGACCTGCAGGTGCCGGGCCGTCCCCATTCCTCCGCGATGGATTACTTCGCCGGGCTCGGTTTCGACACCTGGTGCGTGGACATGGAGGGCTATGGGCGCTCGGACAAGAAGCGCGACATCAACTGCGACATCGCGAACGGGGCCGACGATCTCGCGGCGGCGACCGCGTACATCATCAAGACGCGCGGCACGCGGTCCTTCCTGACCTACGGCATCTCATCGGGCGCGCTGCGCGCTGCGCGCCGCGCTGTTCGCGCAGCGCCATCCCGAGCGGGTCAAGCGCCTCGCGCTCGATGCCTTTGTTTGGACGGGCGAGGGCAGCCCGACGCTCGCCGACCGGCGCAAGAAGCTGCCCGAGTTCCAGGCGAAGAACCGCCGGCCGATCGACCGCGCCTTCGTGCGTAGCATCTTCAGCCGGGATCACCCGGGTAGCGCCGAAGACAAGGTGATCGAGGCATTCGCCGACTACATCCTCCAGCTCGACGACTCGGTGCCGACCGGCACCTACGTGGACATGTGCACGAAGCTGCCGGTGGTGGACCCGGCGAAGATCGCCGTGCCGACCCTCATCATGCGGGGCCAGTTCGACGGCATCGCGGGCTTCGACGACCTGATGGAATTCTTCAAGCGGCTCCCCAACCCCGACAAGCAATTCGCCGTGATGGCCGGCATCGCGCACGCGAGCTTCCACCAGATCAACTACCTGACGG
>DASWIC010000052.1:0-42602 GCA_036397875.1 Burkholderiales bacterium | reverse complement strand
AGCGTCCGGCTTTACTGGGATTTGGGACCCATCGGAAATGGCCAGGCGCCGGGTATCACCACCGGGCGGGAAGCTGCAGGGGCGGCGGGCGTGCGAACTGTCGGCCTGCGCTTTGCTGCGCCGCGCTTGGCGCCGCGCCGGAGAGCCTTCAATTTCTTCGCTCCTGGTCTCTTTCCGGTTCGCTTCCTAGCTTTCGCCATTCGAACCTCCAGTCGGTCTGCTCCGCGCGGCGCCTGCGGCCGCTCAATGCCGGGCCGCGTGGGTCTTGCTCGCGAGGTCCCGGTACAGCATTTCCGGGTCGAGCTTGATGCCCCCGGCCCAGGTGACCGCGTTCGATACGGGGTCGATCGCCACGCGCGCGAACGTCGCTGCGTCGGAGATGGCCAGATACGACTCCGTCAGCACCAGGTCGCCAAGATCCACGCTGCCCTCCAGCCCGTCGTCGAACCGGAGCCAGAGCGTGTAATTGCCCTCGGCGCGGCACTCGGTGATGGTGTGCATCATGCTCTGTCTACGTCTGCGGTAACGCCGGTTCAGCAGGCTGGAACCCAAGAATCGCGCCTCCCAGTTGGTTGATGAGCAAACGTCCCTTTTTCTGCCTACCTCCTTTGCCGCGTCAGTCCCAGTTGAGGGCCCCGCCCGTCTGGTACTCGATGACGCGGGTCTCGAAAAAGTTGCGCTCCTTCTTGAGGTCGATCATTTCCGCCATCCACGGGAACGGATTGCCGGCGCCCTCGAACAGGGGGTCGAGACCGATCTGCTGGCAGCGGCGGTTGGCGATGAAGCGCAGGTACTCCTTGAACATCGCCGAGTTCAGCCCCAGCACGCCGCGCGGCATCGTGTCCTCGGCGTAGCGGAACTCGAGCTCGACGCCCTTCGTGAAGATCTCACGCAACTCGTCGCGGAACTCCGGCGTCCACAGGTGCGGGTTCTCCATCTTGATCGTGTTGATCAGATCGATGCCGAAATTGCAGTGCATGGATTCGTCGCGCAGGATGTACTGGTATTGCTCGGCCGAGCCCGTCATCTTGTTCTGCCGCCCGAGCGAGAGGATCTGCGTGAAGCCGACGTAGAAGAACAGCCCCTCCATCAGGCACGCGAACACGATCAGGCTCTTCAGGAGCTTCTGGTCGGCGTCCGGCGTGCCGGTCCGGAACGACGGATCGGTCAGCGTGTCGATGAACGGAATCAGGAACTCGTCCTTGTCGCGGATCGAGGGGATCTCGCGGTAGGCGTTGAAGATCTCCGCCTCCTCGAGCTGCAGGCTTTCCACGATGTACTGGTAGGCGTGGGTGTGGATCGCCTCCTCGAACGCCTGCCGCAGCAGGTACTGCCGGCACTCGGGCGCCGTGATATGGCGGTAGGTCCCGAGCACGATATTGTTCGCCGCGAGGGAATCCGCCGTGACGAAGAAGCCGAGATTGCGCTTGACGATGCGCCGCTCGTCCTCCGTGAGCCCGTTCGGGTCCTTCCACAGGGCGATGTCGCGGCTCATCTGGATCTCCTGCGGCATCCAGTGGTTGGCGCAGGCGGAGAGGTACTTTTCCCAGGCCCACTTGTACTTGAACGGCACCAGCTGGTTGACGTCGGTCTGGCCGTTGATGACGCGCTTGTCCGCGACGTTGACGCGCCGCAGCGCGGGCTCGCCCGGCGCCGGCTGCGGCCCGGGCGCCCGGGCCTGCGGTTCCAGCCCGGCGGCTCCCGCGATCGTTTGTTGTTCTCCGAATGGCAGCATCTGATCGTTCCTTTTACTGGCAGGACTCGCATTCGGAGTCGTCGACTTTGCAGAACTTGGGCTCCGCGACCGTGAGCCCGCCGTCGGAGTTCACGGCGTTCAACTGACCCGTCGCAACCGTGGATTTCTCCGCCGAGGTCGCGCCGAGCGTGCGCAGGTAATAGGTGGTCTTGAGGCCCCGGATCCACGCCAGCTTGTAGGTGTCGTCGAGCCGCTTGCCCGAGGCGCCCGCCATGTAGATGTTGAGCGACTGTGACTGGTCGATCCACTTCTGCCGGCGCGCCGCGCACTCGACCAGCCATTTCGGCTCGATTTCGAACGCCGTCGCGTAGAGCGTGCGGACCTCCGGCGGAATGCGGTCGATCCTGGCGAGCGAGCCGTCGAAGTACTTGAGGTCGGCGATCATCACCTCGTCCCACAAGCCGAGCTGCTTCAGATCGCGCACCAGGAATTCGTTCACCACGGTGAATTCGCCGGACAGGTTCGACTTGACGTAGAGGTTCTGGTAGGTGGGCTCGATGCACTGCGACAGGCCGGTGATGTTCGCGATCGTCGCGGTGGGGGCGATCGCGAGACAGTTGGAGTTGCGCATGCCGACTTGCTGCATGCGCTTCCTCAGGCCTGCCCAGTCGAGTGTCGCCGACAGGTCGCACTCGACGTAGCCGCCGCGCTCCTCCGTGAGCGTTTTCAGGGTGTCGCACGGCATGATGCCGCGATCCCACAGCGAGCCCTTGAAGGTCGAGTAGGGCCCGCGCTCCTCGGCGAGGTCGGTCGAGGCCCGGAAGGCGCTCCAGGCGATCGCCTCCATCGAGCGGTCTGCGAATTCCACGGCCGCCTGCGAGCCATAGGGAATGCGCAGCAGGTGCAGGCAGTCCTGGAAGCCCATGATGCCGAGGCCCACCGGCCGGTGCTTGAGGTTGGAGTTGCGCGCCTTGTTCACCGAGTAGAAGTTGAGGTCGATCACGTTGTCGAGCATGCGCATGGCGGTGCCGATCGTGCGGCCGAGCTTCTCCATGTCCATGCGCCCGCTCGCGACATCGAGGTGCGCCGGCATGTTGATCGAGCCGAGGTTGCACACCGCGATCTCGTCCGGCCCGGTGTTGAGCGTGATCTCGGTGCAGAGATTGGAACTGTGCACGACACCCACGTGCTGTTGCGGCGAGCGCAGGTTGCACGGGTCCTTGAAGGTCAGCCAGGGATGCCCGGTCTCGAACAGCATGGTGAGCATCTTGCGCCACAGGTGCACCGCCGGGACGCGCTTGTAGGGCTTGATCTCGCCGCGCGCGGCGCGCTCCTCGTACTCGAGATAGGCCTTCTCGAACGCCCGCCCGTATTGCTCGTGCAGGTCGGGGACGTCGGAGGGAGAGAACAGCGTCCAGTCGCCGTTCTCCATCACGCGCTTCATGAACAGATCCGGCACCCAGTTCGCGGTATTCATGTCGTGGGTGCGGCGGCGGTCGTCGCCGGTGTTCTTGCGCAGCTCCAGGAACTCCTCGATGTCGAGGTGCCAGGTCTCGAGGTAGGAGCAGACCGCCCCTTTTCTCTTGCCGCCCTGGTTGACGGCGACGGCCGTGTCATTCACGACCTTGAGGAACGGCACCACGCCCTGGCTCTTGCCGTTCGTGCCCTTGATGTGCGAGCCCAGCGCCCGCACCGGTGTCCAGTCGTTGCCCAGGCCGCCGGCGAACTTCTGCAGGAGCGCATTCTCCTTGATCGCCTCGTAAATGCCGTCGAGGTCGTCGGAGACCGTGGTGAGATAGCAGCTCGCGAGCTGGGAGCGGCGCGTGCCGGAATTGAAGAGAGTCGGCGTGGAGCTCATGAAATCGAACGAGGACAGCACGTTGTAGAACTCGATCGCGCGCGCCTCGCGCTGGTCCTCGGGCTCGTTCAGCGCGAGTCCCATCGCGACCCGCATGTAGAAGATCTGCGGCAGCTCGATGCGGCGGCCGCGCACGTGCAGGAAATACCGGTCGTAGAGGATCTGCAGTCCGAGATAGGTGAACTTGAGGTCTCGGCTCGCGTCGAGCGCCGCGCCGAGACACTTGAGATCGTAGCGGGCGAGGCGCTCATCGAGCAGCTCCGCCTCGATCCCCTGCCGCACGAATTCCGGCAGGTAGGCTGTGTAACGCGCGTGCATTTCCGCCTGCGTCACTTCCGTGCCAAGCGTCTCCAGCCGCAGCGAATGCAGCAGCAGCCGCGCCGTGACATAGCTGTAGCCCGGATCCTGCTCGATCAGGGCGCGCGCGGCGAGCGTCAACGACTTGCGCACCTCCTCCATCGGGACGCCGTCATAGAGATCGCGCCGCATCGCGGCGAGCACGGGCTCGGCGGTGACCTCGCGCCCGAGCCCCTCGCACGCCTCGCGCACCAGGGCGGCAATGCGGTCGAAGTCGAGCGGCTGCACGCGCCCGCCCTCCTTCACGTTGATCCCCGCCTGCTGCGCGCTTCGCGCCTCGCCCTGTGCCTTTTGATCCCGGGCGCGTTCCTTTGCCCGCTCATCGCGGTACAGCACGTAGGCGCGCGCGACGTTGTGCTCGCCCGCGCGCATCAGCGCGAGCTCGACCTGGTCCTGGATATCCTCGATATGGAAAGTGCCGCCCGAAGGCTGGCGCCGCACCAGCGCCGCGACGGCGTTCTGGGTGAGGAGAGCCACCTGCTCGCGCACGCGCGCGGACGCCGCGCCCGTGCCCCCGTTCACGGCGATGAATGCCTTGGTCATCGCGATCGAGATCTTCGAGGGCTCGAAGCCCACCACGGAGCCGTTGCGGCGGATCACCTTGTACTGGCCGTAGCGCGCCTCCTCCGCAGCGGTGCTGTCGTCCAGGCCGGGTTTGGCAACGGGAGTAGCGAGGCCCCTTTCAGTGACGAGCTGCATGCCGTAACTCCTTGAGTATTAGAATTTTTGACCCAAGAGGTGGGCACCTCCCCCGCTCCCAAGCCACTCAACCAGCCATCAACCACTATATCTTGTGGTATCCAGCCAGTTTTGAACAAATTCTAGTAGGCTGTTTTTATTAAAGCAAGTGTCTTCAGGACTTTTTTGTTAAATGCTCGTTTTTACTGGAAAAATGTACTCCAAGGTGATGAAAAAGCGGGCAAAACTGCCTAGAAAATAGGCAACCACCCGCTCGGGCAGGAAACACGGGGGTCGGCGGATCGGGAATTGTGGATAACTAGCGCTAAAGCCGGACGTCTAGGGGTACGGGAGCCGCGGCTCCCGCGCCCTAATCGCCGGTTTAGCTCCGCGCGTTCGAACCGGCGAAGGGCTCGCGGTTCAACGCGCGGGAAGAATCTTCAGGGTAACCACATCACTGGACACGAACGACCCGGTTCAGCGTCTAGTACCTGCTCTCGCCCTGCGCCCTCGGGCCGTTGCAGTTCGCGAGCGGGCTTTCTTCGCGTCCTTCGGCCTGATTCTTAGCAGCAAACGGTAGCGCGCCCAGTCGAAGTGCGGCCCCGGGTCGCTTTTCCGTCCGGGAGCGATATCGCTATGCCCGACGATGTCCCGTATGGGGTAGCGCGCCTCCAACGCGCGCGTCAGGCGGGCAAGCTGACGGTATTGCGCTGCCGTAAACGGCGCATCGCCCGTGCCTTCGAGCTCGACCCCGATCGAAAAATCATTGCATTGCGCGCGCCCCCTCCAGCTCGACTCGCCCGCGTGCCACGCGCGCTCACCGCAGGGCACGAACTGACAGAGCCGCCCGTCGCGGCGGATAAGGAAATGGGCCGATACCTTCATGCCCGCGATCGAGGCGTAGTACGGATGCGCGGCGGAATTCAGCCGGTTGGTGAATAACTCCACGATTCCGGGACCGCCGAACTCCCCCGGCGGGAGGCTGATATGGTGGATGACGAGGAGCTCAATCTCGCACCCGGCCGGCCGCTCGTCACAGTTCGGCGAAGCAAACAATCGGGCGCTCTTGAGCAGCCCCTTGTCGGAGATGGCGGCGGAAAACCGGGAACTGATCGCTCCCTTCCCCCTTCCCCCTACACCCGTCACTGGCGTCAGCCCTTGGAATCGAGCTCTTCGTCGATTCCGAGCCGCTCCATGCGATAGCGCAGCGCGCGGAAGGTGATGCCCAGCAGCTTTGCCGCCGCGGTGCGGTTGTAATGCGTCCGTTCGAGCGCGTCGAGGATTGCCTTGCGTTCCACCGTATCGAGCCGCTCCTGCAACGGCAGGCCTGACCGCTCCTGGGCCGCGCCCGCCGGCACCACGCGCGTCGGCGCGAGCTGCAGATCCCCGGCCTGGATCTCGCCTCCGGCGCAGAGGGCAAGCGCGCGCTCCAGCACGTTTTCGAGCTCCCGCACGTTGCCGGGAAAATCATAGTCGCACAGCCGCTCGAGCGCGGCGGCGGAAAGGCGCGCGGCCCTGCCCTCAGCCGCCGCGGCCTGCCGCGCAAGCATGGCCCCGGCAAGCAGCGGGATGTCTGCACGCATCTCGCGCAATGCCGGCATCCGCAGCTCGATCACGTTCAGGCGGTAAAATAGGTCCTGCCGGAATTTGCCGTTCTGGACCTCATCCGCGAGGTTGCGGTGGGTGGCGCTGATGATGCGCACGTCCGCACCCTCCTCGCTGGTGGAACCGACCTTGCGCACCTTCTTTTCCTGGATGGCACGCAGGAGCTTCACCTGCATCGCCACCGGCAGCTCCGCGACTTCATCGAGGAACAGCGTGCCGCCGTCCGCAGCCTGGAAAAATCCCGCGCGGTCGGCGGCGGCGCCGGTGAACGCGCCCTTCCGATAGCCGAAGAATTCACTCTCCATCAGGTTCTCGGGGATCGCTCCGCAGTTGACCGGGACGAACGGGCCGTCGCTGCGTGGTCCCCGCAGATGAACCAGGCGCGCGGCGAGTTCCTTGCCGCTGCCTGATTCACCACTGATATGGATCGGCGCCTGGGTGCGGGCCAGGCGCTCGATCATCGAGCGCACGGCCTGCATGGGCTCGGAGCGTCCGATCAGCTGCGCGGTGCCCGGCGACCCCGGCGCAGCTTCTTCCTCCTGCGCGCGCCGCGGGACCGGGCGCGGCAGCTTCAGCGCCGATCGTACCAGCGTGCGCAGCTGATCGAGCGAGACCGGCTTTGCGAGGTAATCGAAGGCGCCGGCCTTGAGCGCGGCCACTGCGTTCTCGGTGCTGCCGTGCGCGGTGATCACCGCCACCGGCAGGCTGGGGTGGTGCTTGGCGACGTAGTCCACGACCGTCAGCCCGTCGCCGTCAGGCAGGCGCATGTCGGTGAGGCACAGATCGTAGGTATTCTGAGCGAGCAAAGCGCGGGCCTCCGAGGTGCTCGCAGCGCAATGCGCCTCCAGCCCCATGCGCGAGAGCGTCATGCCGAGCAGCTCGCGGATATCCGCCTCGTCGTCGACTACGAGAATCTGGGATTTCGCGCTCACTCGATCCGGTTCCTAGCTCGCCCAGCACAGCACGCTGAACTGCGCCCCGCGCGAGGTCTCGACATAATCGAGCGTTGCGCCATTGGCCTCGCACACCTCGCGCGCGATGTAGAGGCCGAGCCCGGTGCCGCCGGTGGCGGTGGTGAAAAACGGCTCGAACAGCTGCGCCCGCGCTTCCGCCATCACTCCCGGCCCGTCGTCCACCACGTCCAATCTTACAACACTGCCCGAGCGCTCCAGCGAGATACGGATTACGATGCTCGCGGGCCCGCGCCGGCAGTGACGCAGGGCATTGCGGCACAGGTTCCACATCACCTGGTTGAGATGGCTGCGGTCAAACAGGACGTCAGGATCAGCGGACGGCTCGATCCGGAACAGGTTGCGATCGATCTTCTCGATCTGCGAGAACTGCTCGATGAAGCCCGAGAGGAAATCGGCCAGCCGGAAGTGCTCGCGATGCGCGCGCTCGCCCCGGTTCAGGCGCAGCACGTCGTTCACCACCCGATCGAGGCGCCCGCTGTTCTCGTTGATGATGCTGATCAGCCGCGACGCGGTCCCGCCCATTCCCGGCTCCTCCCGCAGCAGCTGCGCGGCATGGCTGATTGCACCGAGAGGGTTCCTGATCTCGTGCGCGATGTTCGCGGTAAGCCGTCCCAGGGCGGCAAGCTTCAGCTGGCGCGCCTGCGCCTGCACCCGCGTCTGGTCCTCGATGAAGATGACGGCGCCGAGCTCGCGATTGCCGCCGATCGGCACGAAGCGCGCGTTCTCGCTGCTGCTGAAGGGCATGCCGGCGCCGCTGTCCACTCCCGCGCGCCTGCGCCACTTTTCATAGTGCGCCGCGAGCGCGGGCGCGTACTCGGTCAGCATCGCCTCGCCGCCGGCCGGCAGGGCGCCGAGCAGGCGCTCGGCCCGCGCGTTGAACTGGCGGATCACGCCATGCCCGTCGACTACCAGTACGCCGTCCGGCATGTCGCGGATCACGAGCTGGTTCACCTGCTCCAAATTGGCGAGGTCGATCTCACGCTTCGCGGCGAGCCGCTCGCTCGCTACCGTGTACTTGGCAAGCGTGTGCGCAAGCCACGCAATGGCGAAAAAGGCGCCGGACAGCAGCCCGGCCTGCAAGTACTGGGCGTCGGGGGCGTCAAGCGTGAGCGTCTCGTAGGTATGCTCGAGCAGCACGCCGATGCTGGCGAGCGCGGCGAAGAAGAGCGTCAACCGCCCGCGGCTGATCAGGCCCGCGCCGGCGAGCGTGGTGAGCAGCAGCAATCCCAGGCCACTGGAGATGCCGCTGCTGGCGTAGATCAGGAGCACGATGAAGAGGACGTCGGCGGCCACCTGCAGCGTCAGCTGCAAGTCAAAATGCCGGCGCGCGCTGATCAGCACGAAACACGCGATGCTGAAGAGAATGTACGCAAAATCGGCGACGACAAAGAGCGCCAGGTCGCGGGAGCCGAACCAGAGGCTGGAGCCCCAGATCGCGACGCTCAGCAGCAGCAGCAGGGCGACGAGCAGGCGGTAGACGTTGAAATAGAACAGCGAGCGCCAGAACTGCTCGGAATGCACTCCGGGGAAAGGCGCGCCCGGCGCCTCCCAGAGCAGGTACTGCCGGTTCGCGGCCTGGCTCATCAGGCGCGGCGCTCCGCCTCGTCCGCCCGCTGATGCTCCGGCGAGCAATAGTATCTGCCCTGCGTCGCAATGCTCTCGCTGCGCGGCAGGTGGACGCCGCAGCTCGCGCATTGGACCATGTTCTCTCCGGTCGCGGGAGGCGCGTCGCCCCCGCCGCGGTCGACGCGGCGACGATAGCTCTTCAGGATCCAGTAGGCGAGCAGCAGGCCGACGACAACGAGGATGATCTTCGCCAATTCAGACTCCGCTCCCGGCCGGGACTTCCGGTTTCCCGGCCGGTCGGTCGCGCGCGGGGACTGCGGTTACCGGCTGCAATTCAGCCCTCATGAATTGCGGCTTAGTGTGCCCTAACGCCCGCCGAGCGTCGAGCCAGGAAGTCACGGCCCCCCGGGTCCCGGCCCGGGGAGCGGAGAAGAATGGTCGGGGTGAGAGGATTTGAACCTCCGACACCTGCGTCCCGAACGCAGTGCGCTACCAGGCTGCGCTACACCCCGACTGACAGCTTTCAGGCATCAGCGGTCGGCTCTCGGAAAAAAAACGCGCGGGAATGCCGCGCATGGGGGGGCTGAAAGCTGACGGCTGATTGCTGACGGCTAATACGTCCGCGTCACGGCGAAGTCGGCCAATTGTAGCAAATAATCACGCTGCCTAGAATGCGGCAGGCGCGCGAGCGCGTCGCCGGCGGCACGCGATTCGCGCCGTGCCTGCTCGCGGGCGTAGTCGAGCGCGCCGGTCAAGCGCATCGCGTCGATCACCGCCGCGAGCTCGTCCCGCCCGCCGTGCTCGATGGCGTGCCGCACCAGCCGCGCCTGCGCGTCCGTTCCGTGCTGGATGGCATATATCAGCGGCAGCGTGGGCTTGCCTTCGGCGAGATCATCGCCCAGATTCTTGCCGATCACCGCCTGCTCGCCGGAGTAATCCAGCACGTCATCGATCAGCTGGAAGGCGGTGCCGAGGCGCATGCCGTAGTCGGCCACGGCGTTCTCGTTCGCGCGCGACGCCCCGCCCAGGATCGCGCCCAGCCGCGTGGCCGCTTCGAACAGCTTGGCGGTCTTGCAGCGGATCACCCCGAGGTAATCGCTCTCCTGGATGTCGGGATTGCGGCAGCTCATGAGCTGCATCACCTCCCCCTCGGCGATGACGTTGGTCGCATCGGCGAGCACCCGCAGCACCCGAATATTGTCGACCTCCACCATCATCTGGAAGGCGCGCGAATAGACGAAATCGCCGACCAGCACCGCCGCGGAATTGCCGAATAGCGTGTTGGCGGTGGAGCGCCCGCGCCGCAGATCGGACTCGTCCACGACGTCGTCGTGCAGCAGCGTCGCAGTATGGATGAACTCCACCACCGCGGCGAGCTCGTGGCAGTGGCGGCCCCGGTAGCCGAACGCGCCGGCCGCGAGCAGCAGCAGCAGCGGGCGCAGGCGTTTGCCGCCCCCGCCCACAATGTATTCCGCCACCTGACGGATGAGCGGCACCCCCGAATCCAGGCGGGCCCGGATCACCGCGTCGACGGCACGCAGGTCCGCCTCCACGAAGCTGCGTATGGCGTCCAGAGTCACCGTCCGGGGGCTTCCAAAAAAGAGGGGGCATGATACCAGTAAAGAAACCGCGCCGCGCCGGCGTGCCGCGAGCCGTCAACAGGGCTTGCGCCGGCGCGGTTTTGCTTTGACTAACGCGCGCGCTTTTTGTAGAATGCGCGCCTTTCCAGTTCGGACGGAGTGTCTCATGTACGCGGTCATCCAGACCGGCGGCAAGCAGTACCGGGTCAGCGCGGGCGAAAAGGTGAAGATCGAGAGAATCGCCGGCGACGTCGGGCAGGAGATCGTGCTCGACCAGGTGCTGCTCGTCGCCGACGGCGAAGCGCTCAAGATGGGCGCGCCGCTCGTGGCGGGGGCTCGCGTCAAGGCCAAGGTGCTGAAGCACGGCCGCGGCGAGAAGGTGCGCATCTTCAAGCTGAACCGCCGCAAGCATTACCGCAGGAGCCAGGGCCACCGCCAGAACTACACCGAGATCGAAATCCTCGGCATTGCGTAGGAGGAAAGGAACGAGGGGATACTCCCCTCGTGCACCCCTACTCCAGTCCAACACCAGGTTCCAGGAACACGTTATGGCACACAAAAAGGCAGGCGGCAGCTCGCGTAACGGCCGCGATTCGCAGTCGAAGCGCCTGGGCGTGAAGCGCTATGGCGGCGAGCAGGTGAGCGCGGGCGAGATCATCGTGCGCCAGCGCGGCACGCAGGTCCACCCCGGCACGAACGTCGGCATGGGCCGCGACCATACGCTGTTCGCCAAGGTGACGGGGCGCGTGGCTTTCGCCCAGAAGGGGCCGGACTGCCGCACGACGGTGAGCATCGTTCCCGCATAAGCCCGGCCGACGCCCACCGCAAGCCCTGTCATGCGACAGGGCTTTTTTGTTTATGGCGATCAGCGATCAGCTTTCAGCCCGAATCGGGCTCGCTGATAGCCATTCGCTGACCGCCGAGAGCTCAGTATGAAATTCGTAGACGAAGCGATCATCGAGGTCCGCGCCGGCAAGGGTGGCGACGGCGTGGCCAGCTTCAGGCGCGAGAAGTTCGTGCCACGCGGCGGGCCCGATGGCGGCGACGGCGGGCGCGGCGGCAGCCTCTACGCCGTGGCTGACCGGAACCGGAACACGCTGATCGATTACCGCTATGCGCGCATCCATCGCGCACGGGACGGCGAGAACGGCCGCGGCGCGGACCAGTACGGCAAGTCCGCGCCCGATATCGAGCTGCGCGTGCCGGTGGGCACGGTCGTGAGCGACCTCGAGACCGGAGAAACGATCGCCGATCTTGATCGCGACGGCGCGCGCGCGCTGCTGGCCCGGGGCGGCGCCGGCGGACTCGGCAATCTGCACTTCAAGTCGAGTGTCAACCGTGCGCCACGCCAGTTCACGCGCGGCGGCGCCAGCGAGCGGCGGCGCCTGAAACTCGAGCTGAAGCTGCTTGCCGACGTGGGCCTCTTCGGCATGCCCAATGCCGGAAAATCCACCCTGATCCGCGCCGTGAGCGCCGCGCGCCCCAAGGTCGCGGACTATCCCTTCACCACGCTCACGCCGTCGCTCGGGGTAGTTCGGGCGGACGTCAACCGCAGCTTCGTGCTGGCCGATATCCCCGGCCTGATCGAAGGCGCCGCCGAGGGCGCGGGACTCGGGCATCAGTTCCTCCGCCACCTGGCGCGGACCCGGCTGCTGCTGCACCTCGTGGACATCGCGCCGCTCGACGCCGGCGCCGATCCCGCGCGCGACGCGATAGCGATCACACAGGAACTGAGAAAGTACGACGAAGCGCTCTACCGCAAGCCGCGCTGGCTCGTCCTGAACAAGATCGACAGGATCCCGGGCGGCGAGCGCGGCCGCGCGGTCAAGCGCTTCCTCAGGAATTTTCGCTGGCGGGGCAAAAGCCTTATCATTTCGGCGCTCACCGGCGAAGGTTGCCGCGAGCTCGTGTTCGCGGTGATGAAATACCTGGAACAGGAATCAGCATCCGGAAGTCAGGATTCGGAGAAGAACATGCGGCGCCACAGAAAGTCCCTGAGTCCCGGAACCTGAATCCCGAATCCCATGTCCTCCGTCCTGGCAAAGGCGAAACGCATCGTCGTCAAGGTCGGCTCCGGCCTCGTCACCAACGAGGGCCGGGGGCTCGACCACGACGCGCTCACGCGCTGGGCCGGGCAGATCGCCGAGTTGAGGCGGATGAGCCGCGAGGTGGTGCTGGTTTCCAGCGGGGCCATTGCCGCGGGCATGCAGCGCCTCGGATGGAAACGGCGACCGCATGCCCTGCACGAGCTGCAGGCCGCCGCCGCGGTCGGCCAGATGGGACTGATCCAGGCTTATGAGTCGTGCTTCCGCAAGCACGATCTGCTCACTTCGCAGGTCCTGCTCACGCACGAAGACCTGGCCGACCGCAAGCGCTATCTCAACGCCCGCTCCACCCTGCGCACGCTGCTCGGGCTCGGCGTCATCCCGATCATCAACGAGAACGACACGGTCGCAGCCGACGAAATCCGCTTCGGGGACAACGACACGCTCGCGGCCCTGGTGACCAATCTGATCGAGGCCGACGCGCTGGTGATCCTCACCGACCGGGAGGGTCTTTTCGACAAGGATCCGCGCCGGTCCGGCATCGCGAAACTGATCACGGAAGCGCGCGCGGGCGACCCCGCCCTGGAGGCGATGGCCGGCGGCACCGGCAGCGCCATCGCGCTCGGCGGCATGCTGACCAAGGTGCTTGCCGCGAAGCGCGCGGCGCGGAGCGGCGCGCATACCGTGATCGCCTCGGGGCGTGAAGACGACGTCCTGCCGCGCCTCGCGCGCGGGGATCGCATCGGCACGCAGCTCGTCGCGGAGCGCGCGACGCTCGCGGCGCGTAAACAGTGGCTCGCCGACCAGCTGCAGGTGCGGGGAAGCCTGTCGCTCGACGCCGGGGCGGTCAGGGCGCTCACGGTGCAGGGCAAGAGCCTGCTGCCGATCGGCGTCGTCGAGGTCACCGGCGAATTCGACCGCGGTGAGGCGGTGAGCTGCCTCGATGAGTCACGGCGCGAGGTCGCGCGCGGACTCGTCAACTACAGCTCGGCGGAGACGCGCCGCATCCTGCGCGCGCCCTCGAGCGAGATCGAGGCCAGGCTCGGCTACGTGGGCGAACCCGAGCTCATACACCGCGATAATCTGGTCTTGCTGTAGCCTCGCAAAATCCTCCGCCATCCCGATCAAGCGATGCAGCAGCGCGGACGCTATCACGGGGCCGTGCAGGACGCGGCGCGCCGCTTAATCGCCGATGGAGGTCTGCCGTGACCTGAGCAGCTCCTGCATTTCCCTCACGGTCCGCACCGGGAGCCTGTCGGAACACAGGTAGTCTGAATAGAGCACGTTGTGGTGGCGGCGGTTGGGGTCTAGCTTCCCGATCTCGCGCCATTGCGGGTTGCGCGCCCGCACCCAGTTGCCGTCTGGATGTCCCACCGCATAAACCTTCTGCTCGCGCGATTCGCAGCGGATGCCCTCGAAGCTGACACTGGTCGCCCCCCGGGCCGCCTTCACCACCAGCGTGTAGCGCACGACGCCATCCTCGCCGATCGATAGTGAGCGGGCGTCGATATAGTAGCGGTGCGGGCTCGCGTCGCCGGCGTCGAACGGGACCAGGGCCGTGCTCCTGGGATAGGGAGGAATTCTCGCCTCGATTTCCTTCCAGGGCTTGCTGTCCTCGTCGAATTGCGCATCCCAGTCGCGCCACTGGGCGGGCGCCGGGCGAAGAGCGCCGGCAACCGCGAATGCCGCGATCAGCGCGACGCTTGCCCGCCGGACTCCGCGCTGGGACAGGCGGCCTCCCGCGTCAGGCGTTCGTGGAGACGAGATCCGGCGCCGCACTAACGCGCATAGATGTAATCGCGCGTCTCCGGAACCTCGAGCGCGCCGCCCGCACGGGGCTTGCCCGCCAGCACCTGGTAGACCGACATCCATCCGCGCTCAAAGCCGAGCGCGGAGCCCGCCATGTAGATGCGCCAGATGCGGTAGAGCTTCTCGCCGACTGCCGCGAGTACCGCGGCGCGGTTCGCCTCCAGGCGCTCCACCCAATGCCACAGCGTCTTTGCGTAATGCGGCCGCAGGCTTTCCACGTCCCAGCTTTCCAGTCCCTGCGCCGACAGCGCCTCCATCATGACCGAAAGGTGCGTGAGCTCCCCGCCCGGGAACACGTAGTGGTCGATGAAATCGCCGATTTCGCTGCCCAGCTCGTGCCGCCCAGGTGCATTGTGGGTAATGCCGTGGTTCAGCAGCAGCCCGCCCGGCCGCAGCAGGCGGGCGATCTTGCCGAAGTATGCCGGCAGATTGTCGCGCCCCACGTGCTCGAACATGCCGATGCTTGCGATCTTGTCGAACGATCGCTCCTCCGGAACATCGCGATAATCGAGCAAACGCACCTCGCAGCGCCCCTCCAGGCCCAGCTCCCGGATGCGGGCACGCGCATACTCGTGCTGGTTGCGGCTCAACGTGATGCCGAGCGCCTGCGCGCCGTAACGCTCGGCCGCCCAGATCACGAGCGCACCCCAGCCGCAGCCGATGTCGAGGAAGCGCTCGCCGGCCGCAAGGCGCAGCTTGCGGCAGATGTGATCGAGCTTCTGCTCCTGCGCAATCTCCAGAGTATCGTCAGCCCGGCGGAAGTAGGCGCAAGAGTAGACACGCCGCGGGTCGAGCCAGAGGCCGAAGAAGTCATCGCTGACGTCGTAGTGGCTGCGGACCGCGTTGCTGTCGAACAGCCGCGTATGCCGTACCCAACGCGCCAGCTTCCGCGCCGGGGCCGGGCCGGTGGCGCCGGTCGCTCCCGAGAGCACCGTGCCCAGGCCGACCACGTCCCGGATGGGTCCCTCGACATCGATCTGCTGCTCGACGTAGCGCGCCGCGAGGCCCCCGGCGGTGGGACGCCCGAGTGCCGCCAATGCCAACGGATGCCTCACCGTGATCGTCACCTGTGGCTGCGGGGCGCCGGCGCTTGCGCCATTCCACAGCCGCACGGCGAGCGGCAGACCGCTTTGCTCGATGCGCCGCCCGATGCTCGCGAGTATCCGGGAATCCTGCATATGTCCGGCGAGAATAGCACAAGCCCGGTCAGGCGAAACGGTGGCGGCGTGCGCCCGCCGGCGAGGGCTGGCACCGCCCCAAGTTACCGTGCCTGTCGGCAGGGAACCCTGCAAGCGGCGGGCACACCATCACCGGGACCCCCCCTCGGCGGAAGCGCGTGGGTCCGGCCCTAGCCGGCGAGATCGTTGACGAGCGACGCGCGTATGGCCGGATCGACGGCGTCGATCGCGTGTCGATACTCGGGGTGATCGACGCCCACGGCGAGTGCGGCGCCCTTTTTCAGCGCCTGCACCATCGCGGGCTCGAGCTCGAAGCGCAGGAAATGCACCGCGGAGGTCTTCTCCGCGTTGTCGCGCTCCAGGTCCTCGTCGGCAATCGCATAGACCCGGCCATGGCCCGCGACCTGCATCCAGACCCGGTCTTCAATGCCGATCAGGCGCCCGAGCATGCGGCGGCGCTCATCGACGTCCGGATATTCGATCATGAGCGTCGCTTTCCAGTTGGCCCCGTCGGGGATGAGCGGGTTATAGGCATCGAGCTCTCCCTGGATGCCCGCCTCCTCGAACATGCGCTCCGTGCGCAGCATTTCCTGGATCTGGTAGCGGACCGTCAATTCGTCCTCGAAGATGAGCGTCAGGTGTCCGCCCACCTGCAGCATGCGGTGCTTCTTGTGCGCCATGACCCTGGCGCGGAACTCCGGCCGCGCCCTGGCATAGGCCTCCAGCGTCATCAAGCTATCGCGAGTGATTTGTGACATGGGTTCGTTACTCGTTAATCGTTTCTACAATCCGTAGGACATGCGAACCAGCGTGAGTGGATGCTGCTTGAGCGCGCGGGTCTCGCCCATTCCCTGCAGAATGTGGCGGCCCGCGATGGCGCAGTCCGAGCTCACGTAGTCGGGCCCCGGCTCCGCCATCTGGCGGAATACGGGGCGGCCGATCTTCATCGAATTCTCGAAATACTCCGCCTTGACGCCCCAGGTGCCGTCGTGCCCGGCGCAGCGTTCTATGGTGCTCACCCGGGTTCCGGGGATCAACTCGAGCAGCTCGCGCGTCTTCTGTCCCATGTTCTGCACGCGCAGGTGGCAGGGCACGTGATAGGAGACCTTGCCGAGCGGCTGCTTGAAATCGGTCTTGAGCAGCCCGTCCTTGTGGCGAGCCACGAGGTACTCGAACGGGTCGTACATCGCGTCCGCCACCGCCTTCACGGCGGGCTCGTCCGGGAACATGAGCGGCAGCTCCTGCTTGAACATCAGGGTGCATGACGGCACCGGCGTGAGGATCGCATAGCCCTCGCGCGCAAGCCGCGCCAGCACGGGAATATTGGCCTCCTTGCTGCGCGCCACCGCCTCGAGATCACCCAGCTCGAGCTTGGGCATGCCGCAGCACGCTTCCTTTTCGACCAGCGTCACCGGCACCTCGTTGTGCGCGAGCACCTTGAGCAGATCGTGGCCGATGCCGGGCTCGTTATAGTTCACGTAGCAGGTCGAGAAGACCGCCACCTTGCCCGGCGTGTTCTTTCCGTCGCGCACCGCAAATGTGGCATTGGCCTTGCCACTGCCACGGAACTTCGCGCTGGCGTACTCGGGCAGGATGCGCTCCCGGTGCACGCCCAGCGTCTTTTCCATCAAGGCGCGGGCGACGCCCGACTTGTTGGCCGCGTTCACGAATTGCACCACGACCGGGATCGTCGCGAGCCGGCCGACCGCGTCGGTGCTGGACAGCAGCCTGTCGCGGAGCTTTGCGCCTCCCGTGCGGAACTTGACCGCCTTGGCACGCAGCATGAGATGCGGGAAGTCCACGTTCCACGGATGCGGCGGCACGTAGGGGCACTTGGTCATGTAGCACATGTCGCAGAGGTAGCACTGATCCACGACCTTGCCGTAGTCCTGCTTGCTGACGCCGTCGACCTCCAGTGTCGCGCTCCCGTCCACCAGGTCGAACAGCGTCGGAAATGCAGTGCATAGATTCACGCAGCGGCGGCAGCCGTGACAGATCTCGAACACGCGCTCGAGCTCCCGGTCGAGCCTCGCCTGGTCGTAGAAATCCGCGGATTTCCAATCCAGCGGATGCCGGGTGGGGGCCTCCACGCTGCCTTCACGTATGCTCATCTGCCACCGTGCGGGGTGAATGGTCAAAAAAAGCGGAAGGCGGAGGACGCCTTCCGCCGTCGTGACTGTGCCTTCAATCAGTCGGCCAGTGCGTCGAGTGCCTTCTGGAAACGGTTGGCGTGCGACCGTTCGGCCTTGGCGAGCGTTTCGAACCAGTCGGCGATCTCGGCGAAGCCTTCGGAGCGCGCCGCCTTGGCCATTCCCGGGTACATGTCGGTGTACTCGTGCGTCTCGCCGGCGATTGCTGACTTCAGATTGTCGCGCGTCTTGCCGATCGGGAGATTCGTTGCCGGGTCGCCACAGGTTTCCAGGTACTCCAGGTGGCCATGGGCATGTCCCGTCTCGCCTTCAGCGGTAGAACGAAACACCGCGGAAATATCGTTTTGGCCTTCGACGTCGGCTTTCGCGGCGAAATAGAGATAGCGCCGGTTGGCCTGAGATTCCCCAGCAAATGCATCCTTCAAATTTTGATGCGTCTTCGATCCTTTAAGTTGCATTGATAACTCCTTTATATCAATCCCTTACGATGATTTACCCACGCCAGAGGGCGCCTACCGACCGGCTCCTTGGCGGGACAACATTAGACTAAGTCTAACCTGTGAACGGAGTATAAACACCACGTCAACAACTGTCAACAGGCCATAGCTCGAACCGTCGGCGCAGGTTGAGGGCAACGCAAATCGAACAAGTCGATCTTCCTCCACCGCTCGTTCCACGGGTTTGACCTATATCAACCGAGGTCGCGTAGCGCGCCGCGCTGGATCATGCGCCGTTGCGCATCGTCCACCGTATCACCGGGCAGGATGATGACCGCGGTCGCGCGCGGCGCGCCGTGCGGCTTGCGTAGCCGGGTTATCCTGGTTCCGGCGCGTCAGCCGTCTCGGGGCGTTGTCCGCGCCGCCCGCGCGCCCCGCCCCGGGGCCGGCGACTGAGATAAGGTGCCAGTTCCTCCAGCGCCCGCTGATAGACCTCGCGCTTGAATTCGATCACCACATCCATCGGCATCCAGTACTCGCTCCAGCGCCAGGCATCGAACTCGGGCTTGCTGGAGGCACGCAGGCGCACATCGCAATCCCTGCCAACCAGCCGCAGCAGGAACCAGATCTGCTTCTGGCCGCGGTAATGGCCGCGCCACTCGCGGCGCAACCAACGTTCCGGCACTTCATAACGCAGCCAGTCGCGCGTGCGCCCGAGCACCCGCACGTGCTGCGGCGCGAGGCCGACCTCCTCCTGCAACTCGCGGTACATCGCCACCTGCGGCGACTCTCCCGGCCGGATGCCGCCCTGCGGAAACTGCCAAGCGTGTTCCCTGACCCTTTTTCCCCAGAAAACCTCGTTCTTCCAGTTACATAGAACCATGCCGACATTCGGGCGATATCCGTCGCGGTCGATCATGGAAATCCCCTGAAGCGGTTGATCATCACGATTTTTTCACAATTTGGAGGCAAACGATACCCCGCGTTGTGGCGGTGCGTCGCGTCGCACGAGCGGCAGCGCGTCAAGTCTTCGCGGAAACATAAAGGTGCTCCGAGTCGCATCGGTTCATCTTGCGCAGGCCGTGCACGAATTTGCCGAATTCTAGGGCATAGCGTGTCTCGAGCTCGCGCGCCTTGCGCTCCAGCTCCTCCCAACCGACGGCAGGGGGCGGGTCGCGGAACCCGAATACGATGACATTGCCCGGCTTCTCGGCCGGCAGGCACAGCGTGCCGGCCGGAAATGCCGCCTCGATGCGCCCGAGGTAGTCATCGAACCGTTGATCCGAGCCCCATAGATTCACCACCAGCACGCCGCCGCGCTCGAGCCGCCGGCGGCAGCCGCGATAGAACGCCACCGAGGCGAGATCCAGGACCTGCGACTCGCTGTCGTAACCATCGACCAGAATCGCGTCAACGCCGGTCCCATCGGCCGCGACGAACTCCGCCGCGTCGCACACCCGGATGATGAGGCGCTCGTCGGCGGCCGGCAGCTCGAACATTTGCCGCGCAATCGCGACCACCTGCGGGTTGATCTCCAGAACCTCGGTTACCACTTCGGGCAGCCGGTGGTAGACGAACTTGGCGAGGGAGCCGCCGCCCAGGCCGACCATCAGCACACGCCGCGGGGGCGGATTGAAAAGCAGAAACGCCATCATGCTGCGGGTGTAGGCGAGCTCGAGATCGTTCGGGCGCGCGATGCGCATCGAGCTCTGGATGGTGTCGCTGCCGATGTGCAGGGAGCGCACCCCGAATCGTTCGGTCACGTACACCGAATCGGGGCCATCAGCGGGCTTGCGCAGACGCCAGCGCGCGAAGAAGTTCATGCCGTTGGACTGGGAGCGTGCAGCGTTCGGTAGAATAGCGGCTTTCGGCACTCCGCGACAATCATGCGCGTCTCGCAATTCTTCCTCTCAACGCACAAGGAAACGCCGGCAGAGGCCGAGATCGTGAGCCACCGGTTGATGTTGCGCGCGGGCCTGATCCGCCAGCTCGCGCGGGGAATTTACACCTGGATGCCGCTGGGGCTGCGCGTGCTGCGCAAGGTGGAGCACATCGTGCGCGAGGAGATGAACGCGGCGGGCGCTATCGAGGTCGCGATGCCCGCGGTCCAGCCGGCCGAGCTGTGGCAGGAATCGGGGCGGTGGGACCAATTCGGGCCGGAGCTGCTGCGCCTGAAGGATCGCCACCAGCGCGATTTCTGCATCGGCCCCACTCACGAGGAGGTGGTGAGCGACATCGTGCGCCAGGAGGTGCGAAGCTACCGCCAGCTGCCCCTCAATCTCTATCAGATCCAGGCCAAGTTCCGCGACGAGATCCGGCCCCGCTTCGGCGTAATGCGCGCCCGCGAATTCGTGATGAAAGACGCCTATTCCTTTCACGCCGACCAGGGGAGCCTCGAGCAGACCTATCGTGCGATGGTCGACTGCTACTCGCGCATCTTCACCCGGCTCGGCCTGAAGTTCCGTGCGGTGGCGGCCGACACCGGCGCCATCGGCGGAACCGGTTCCCACGAATTCCACGTGCTGGCCGATTCCGGCGAGGATGCGATCGCATATTGCCCCGACTCCGATTACGCCGCCAACGTGGAGCTCGCCGAGGCGCTTCCCCCCCCGGGGCCGCGCGGGAAGCCCGCCGCGGCGCTCGCGCGGATGCACACGCCGGGCGTAAAGACCATCGTCGAGCTGTGTGCCTTTCTCGGCGTTCCCGCGGAGCGCACCGTGAAGGCGGTGGTCCTGGACGGCACCGACGGCCGCCCGGTGCTCCTCTTGGTGCGCGGTGACCACGAGCTGAATCTCGCCAAGGCCGCCAAGCTCGAGCCACTGAAAAAGCCGCTCGCATTCGCTGCGGGCGAGACCATCCGCTCGCTGTTCCGCGCGGGGCCGGGCTCGCTGGGACCGGTAGGCTTCAAGGGCATCGTCATCGCCGACCGCACGGTCGCCGCCATGTCCGATTTCGTGGTCGGCGCGAATGCGGACGATCACCATTTGACCGGCGTCAACATCGGCCGCGATTTTCCGGAGCCGGTGGTGGCCGACGTCCGCAACGTCGTGGCGGGGGATGCCAGCCCGGACGGCAAGGGCCGGCTCGAGATTCTGCGCGGCATCGAGGTCGGCCACGTTTTTCAGTTGCGCGACAAGTACTCCAAGGCGTTGAACCTCTCCTTCCTCGACGAAACCGGCAAGTCGCGGCTCATGGAGATGGGCTGCTACGGCATCGGCGTCACACGCATCGTCGCCGCTGCGATCGAACAAAACCACGACGGGCGCGGCATCATCTTCCCCCGCGCCATGGCGCCATTCGAGCTTGCGCTGGTGCCGATCGGCGCGGGCAAGAACCCGCAAGTGCGCACGACTGCCGAGGCGCTCTATCGCGATCTCACTGCCGCCGGCCTCGATGTGCTGCTCGACGACCGTGACGAGCGCCCCGGCGTCGCGTTTGCGGACATGGAGCTGATCGGCATCCCGCACCGCGTCGTCATCGGCGCGCGCGGGCTGAAGGCAGGCCAAGTGGAGTACCAGGGGCGGCGCGACCCCCAGGCGCAGCCCATTGCCTTGCAAGATGCCGTAAAATCAGTAAAATCAATGGTGTGCGCAGACTAGTTCGCGCTTTTTGCCGGCACGGGTGGGCACTCGCTCTGGCGGTGCCGGGGCTCGCTTGCGCCGGAACCCAGGACTACGTACCGCTCTCAACGAGCGTCCGCGCCACGCTCAACCGATCGATCTCCGACCACGCCACGCCGGTCCTCGCCTTCGCCAGCGAGACGGAGGCCCGGCGCTGGCTCACCGCGATGTCGAAGCGCCTCGCCTCGCGCATCTCAGACCGCCTGCGGCGCGAGGAATTTCTGGTCTCGGTGCACTACGAGGCGAAGCGCGCCGGCCTCGATCCCCAGCTCGTGCTGGGCGTGATCCAGGTCGAGAGCAACTTTCGCAAGTACGCGGTCTCGCGCGCGGGCGCGCGAGGCTACATGCAGGTGATGCCCTTCTGGGTCCAGCTGATCGGC
This sequence comes from Burkholderiales bacterium, assembly GCA_036397875.1. GTDB lineage: Bacteria > Pseudomonadota > Gammaproteobacteria > Burkholderiales > SG8-41 > SG8-41. Next base: position 20,669 of record DASWIC010000052.1, on the reverse strand, counting down.
CGCGACGACGACAACCTGTTCCATCTGCGCACCAATCTGCGTTTCGGCTGCGTGATCCTGCGCCACTATCTCGATCAGGAGAAAGGGGATCTCTTTCGCGCGCTCGGTCGCTACAATGGCAGCCTCGGCAAGCCGGGCTATCCCGGCCTCGTGATCCGCGCGTGGCAGCGCGACTGGCATTACGGCACCCAAACCACCGTGTCCGCGCCCGCCGGCCCCAGCAGCTGAGCGGCCGAATCGATCAACCCTCACCCCCGCCCCTCTCCCGAGCGGAGAGGGGTGACTCGAGAGCGCCCGCGGAGGGCGGAGCAGGTTCCAAGCGCATCATGCTTGGATGCGACCCCGGAGCGGGATGCAGCGCCGCGCTTGCCCGCGTGCTGACGTGCGCCTTCACGGTCGCATCCCCGGAAACCGGGGCCCCTGCTCCACGTTTCGGCGCACCTTCCCCTGCACGGGGGAAGGGCATGGGATGGGGGCGCCGCCCCCTATCAACCGAGCCGAAGGACGTTTGCGGCGGAGCGCTGCTCGCCGGTCCCCGAAGGCTCGCCGTCGCCAGCCGCCCGGCGGAACATCTCCTCGAGCGAGAGCCCGAGACTCACTTCGAACCCCCCCGTGATCTCGAGCGCGAGGCGATCGAGCGCCTGGCCCGACCGGCGCGCGGGAAGCTGGGCGCCGGGCCTGAAAACGAGCAGACGATAGACATCGGACACCGTGATCTCGGCGGCGTCCTTGACCAATGCCCAGCCGTTGGCCACCCTTCCCGTCCAGCGCGCGGCGCTCATTGCCTCGAGCACGGCCTCGATGCGGTCGAGGGGGAGCTTCACCACGCCGTGCAGGTGCATGACGGTGACGACCTCCCCCCGGTGGTGGGCTTCCCACAAGACCCGCAGGATCTGCAGCGCGTCGAGAAACTGCGTGCCGGGAGCGGGATCGACCTGGGCGGTGCGCTCGCGCCACTCGGGCATCACTGCCGCGGTTACCGCGCCGAGCAGAACGACGACCCACGAGAGATAGATCCACAGCAGGAAGATGGGCACGCTCGCGAATGCGCCGTAGACCAGCGTGTAGGTCGGGAACTGCGCGATGTAGAACGCGAAGCCCTCCTTCATTCCCTCGAACGCAGCCGCCGCGAGCACGCCCCCCGTGAGCGCATCGCGCACCAGCACGCGCCGGTTCGGTATGGTGATGTAGGCCAGCGTGAACGCGGTTGCGGTGAGAAGTACCGGGACAACATCGAGCATCACCTCTCCCGCCAGGGGCAGGTCGCGCACCAGACCAAGCGACTGTCCGACCAGCCAGTAGGTGACCGCCAGACTCGCTCCGACCAGCGGCGGACCCACGGTGAGCAGCGCCCAATAGATGAAGATGCGCTGCACCGTGCTGCGCGGGCGCGAAACGCGCCAGATCTGGTTGAACGCGCGGTCGATCGTCAGCAGCACGATGATCGCGGTCACGAACAGGAAGGCAATGCCGACGGCGGTCAGCCGCGCCGCGTTGTCCGCGAACTGTTCCGCGTATCCGGCGAGCGTCGCGGCCGACTCCGGAAGCATGTTCCGCACCAGGAAGCGCTCGACGTGCTGCAGCAAGTCGCGGAAAACCGGGAACGCCGAGATCAGCGTCAGCGCCACCGTGATGATCGGCACGATGGCGAGCAGCGCGGTGACGGTGAGACTGGAAGCGATCTGGATGCAGCGCTCGTCGCGGAAGCGCCGCCAGACGAGGCGCGCGAAAACGATCAGCGACGGGCTTTTCCTGGGTTTGGCCATTGCGCAGCCTCGGCACGGGAGCGGATCGGATTTATCTGAGCCTATCTCAATGGCTCATAATACCCTCACGCCATGAACGACATTCTCATCCTCTACTACAGCCACACCGGCGCCGTGCGGGAGATGGCTCAGCTGATCGCGCGCGGCGTGGAGGGCGTCGCGGGCTGCGCGGCGCGCGTGCGCACGGTGCCGCGAGTGTCCGCCACGACCGGTGCCGTCGCGCCCGCCATTCCGGTCGCCGGCGCGCCGTACGCGGAGCTGAGGGATCTCGAGGAATGCATCGGGATCGCGGTGGGCTCGCCGACGCGCTTCGGGAACATGGCGGCCCCGATGAAGCACTTCTGGGACTCTACCGGGGAGCTGTGGCTGAAAGGCGCGCTGGCCGGCAAGCCCGCGGCGCTTTTTACGTCAACCGCCAGCCTGCACGGCGGTCAGGAAACGACGCTGATCTCGATGATGCTGCCGCTGCTGCATCACGGCATGGTGATCGTGGGCCTGCCGTACGTAGAGCCGGAGCTGATGAACACCCGCTCCGGTGGCGGGCCCTATGGCGCGAGCCATCACGCGGGAGCCGCGGGAGAGCTTGCAGTCACCGAGCATGAGCGCAGGCTTTGCATCGCCCTCGGCCGCCGGCTCGCCGGCATCGCGCTCAAGCTCGCCCGCCCGGCTTAGCGCCGGAAAATCCACAGGACGAGCGTGATCACGAGCGAAACCAGGATACTGGTCGTCACCGGAAAGTAAAAGGTGTATCCCTTGCGCTCGTAGCGGATGTCCCCCGGCAGGCTGCCCAGACCGAGCTTCGCCAGCAACGGCCACGCGAGCCCCAGCACGACCAGTACGATACCGGCGGTGATCAGCCACTTCGCCATCGCCAGCCGTCACTCATCACTCAATCAGACCTGCGGGTTGAGCCGCTCGAGCTTCGAGTGCAGCTTGTTCAGGGCGTTGATGTAGGCCTTGGCGGAGGCAACGACGATATCGGTGTCCGCGCCCTGCCCATTGACGATACGCCCGCCTTTCGTGAGCCGCACGGTCACCTCGCCCTGCGCGTCGGTGCCGGTGGTGATGTTGTTGACCGAATAGAGCAGAAGCTCCGCGCCGCTTTTCACGATCGACTCGATCGCCTTGAACGAGGCGTCCACCGGACCGCTCCCCCTCGCTTCCGCCTTGCGCTCGCGGCCATTCTCCGTCATGGCGATCTTCGCAAACGGCGGCTCGCCCGTCTCCGAATGCGCGGTGAGCGACACCAGATGAAAGTGCTCGTTCTCCAAGTGGTCGCTCGCCTCCTCGCTGATCAGCGCCTGCAGGTCCTCGTCGAAGATCTCGTGCTTCTTGTCGGCGAGATCCTTGAAGCGCTTGAAGGCGGCGTTCAGCGCCTCCTCCGACTCGATGACGATGCCGAGCTCGTTCAACCGCGCCTTGAACGCGTTGCGCCCGCTGTGCTTTCCCAGCACCAGCTTGTTGGCGATCCAGCCGACGTCCTGCGCCCGCATGATCTCGTAGGTGTCGCGGCTCTTCAACACGCCGTCCTGGTGGATGCCGGCCTCGTGCGCGAACGCGTTGGCGCCGACGATCGCCTTATTGGGCTGCACCGGGAAGCCGGTAATCCCGGACACCAGCCGGCTCGCCGCGACGATCTGCGTGGTATCGATGCCGGTCACGCACGGGAACATGTCCTGGCGCGTGTGGACCGCCATCACGATTTCCTCGAGCGCGGCATTGCCGGCGCGCTCCCCCAGCCCGTTGACCGTGCATTCGACCTGGCGCGCGCCGTTCAGCACCGCGGCGAGCGAGTTGGCGACCGCCAGCCCCAGGTCATTGTGGCAGTGCACCGACCACACGACCTGGTCCGAGTTGGGGATGCGCTCACGCAGATCCCGGATCAGCCGCCCGAAGTGCTCCGGCAGGGTGTAGCCCACCGTGTCCGGAATGTTGATGGTGGTGGCGCCGGCCTTGATGACGCGCTCCAGGATGCGGCAGAGAAAATCGATGTCGGAACGCCCCGCGTCTTCGGGCGAGAATTCGACGTTGTCCGTATACTCGCGCGCCCACTTCACGGCCCGCACCGCCTGCTCGATCACCTGGGAGGGCTCCATGCGCAGCTTCTTTTCCATGTGGATCGGCGAGGTCGCGATGAAGGTGTGCACGCGCGGGCTCGTCGCCCCTCGCACCGCCTCGCCGCAGCGCCGGATGTCCGTTTCGTTGGCGCGGGCGAGCCCGCATACCGTGCTGTTCTTGACGATGGCGGCGACCGCGCGCACCGCGTCGAAATCGCCATCGCTCGCGGCGGGGAATCCCGCCTCGATCACGTCGACGCGCATGCGCTCGAGCTGGCGCGCGATGCGCAGTTTCTCCTCCCTGGTCATCGAAGCGCCCGGGCTCTGCTCGCCGTCGCGCATCGTCGTGTCGAAAATGATGAGTTTCTCTTTGGCCATGGGTGTCTCCCGTTCTGGCTACGGCTCCCGGACCGGTCGAGGCACCGGGGGCGCGTGTTAGATGAGCCGCCCCGCCGCGGCTTGCGCCGCGCCGGACCAACATCGAATTGTGGGATTGGGATGTGTGCGCCTTAGGGGCGCAGCAGCAGCCCGGCCAGCGGAAGGCTGGCACGGAGGGAAAGCGTGATCGACCGATTTGAGCGAACCATGGCCGCGGAATATAGCCGCTTTGCGCCCATGATGCAACTCATGCGCCCGCAGGCGGCGGAGGCGGTGTCCGGCCGGCCCCTCTTCCCTTCACCATCTCGTAGGCCCAGATGACGTAACCCGAGAGGCCGTAGCTCACGAAGAGCAGGAACAGCATTTCCGGCAGGGTGCTGGAGACCATGAACAGCGCCACCAGTCCGAACGTGATGCCGACCACCACCGAGAACGGCACGCTCTTCCTCAGGTTGATGTCCTTGCCGCTGTAGAACTTGAAATTGCTCACCATGGTGAGGCCGGCAGCCATCGTGAGCACCCACGCCAGCCATTTTACGTCCTGCCCCTTGATCTGGTATTCGTTGAGCGCCCACACCAGCCCCGCGACGACACACGCCGCCGCGGGGCTCGGCAAGCCCTGGAAGAAGCGCTTGTCCGCGATTTCGAGCGTGGTGTTGAAGCGCGCGAGCCGCAATGCGGCGCACGCGCAGTAGATGAAGGCGGCGATCCAGCCGAGCTTGGTCGTGAGCCACGGCCCGAGCCAGGCCACGCTCTGCATGCCGGCAAAGTCCTTGAGCGCCCACACGTACACCACCAGCGCCGGCGCGACCCCGAACGACACCATGTCCGCGAGACTGTCGTACTCGGCGCCGAATGCGCTCTGGGTACGCGTCAGGCGCGCAACGCGCCCGTCGAGCCCGTCGAACACCATGGCGATGAAAATCGCTATCGCCGCCTGCTCGAAGCGCCCGCTCATGGCCTGCACGATCGCGTAGAAGCCGGCGAAGAGCGCGATGGTCGTGAACAGATTGGGCAGCCAGTAGATGCCGCGCCGGGCGAAGCGTGACTTGATGAAAAGCTTGTGCTCGCGCGCGTCTTGCATGGTCAGGACCCGTGGGTCGTGATTCGTGATTCGTGACGCGAACGGGAAGCGGCTCCTGGCATACGGTTCACGATCCTCGCCTCATGATCCACGCTGTTCGCGCGTCACGGCAGCATCGCCAGCATGCTGGCCGTGGCGTAGACCTTGTCGCCTACGGCGGCGACCGGCCGCGACTCGGGCGGCAGATAGACGTCGAGGCGCGATCCGAAGCGGATGAAGCCATAGCGCTCGCCGCGCGCGAGCCGCTGGCCGGGCACGGCATAGCACAGGATGCGGCGCGCAATGAGCCCCGCAATCTGCACGCACGTGACGTCGGCACCCCCCGCGGTCCGCAGCCAAAGCGCGTGCCGCTCGTTCTCCAGGGATGATTTCGAGAGCTCGGCGTTGAAAAACCTGCCGGGGTGATGCCAGGCGTCGCGGATCTCGCCATCCACCGGGCTGCGGTTGGAATGCGCGTTGAATACGTTCATGAACACGCTCATCTTGAGGGCGTCGCGCTCCAGGTACGGATCGCGCGCCCGCTCAACGGCGACGATCCGGCCGTCGGCCGGCGACAGCACCGCCTTGGGCTCGCCCGGAACCGCACGCGGCGGATCGCGGAAGAACTGCACCATGAAGGCGACGACGAGCCACGGCAACGCTGCCCACCACGGTCCGGCGAGCCAGTGAATGAGCACCGCCGCTGCGACGGACGCGGCGATGAAGGGCCATCCTTCACGCGCGATGATGGGGTGCGGGTAGGCGCTGCGCGCAGGAGTGAGGATCGAAGATCGAGGATCGAGGTCCGCCCCGGTGTCGCCACGCGAATTCATGTCTGGCCCGATCCTCAATCCTGTTGGCTCAAATCTAGTTCTTCGACTGGTCCACCAGCCGGTTCTTCTTGATCCAGGGCATCATGTCGCGCAGCCGCGCGCCGATGACCTCGACCGGCAGGCCCGCCGCCACGCGGCGCATCGCCTTCAGCGCCGGCGCGCCCGCCTGGTTCTCGAGAATGAATTCCCGGGCGAACTGCCCGTTCTGGATCTCCTGCAGGATCTTCCGCATTTCCGCGCGCACGCCCTCGTTGATCACGCGCGGGCCGCGCGTGAAATCGCCGTACTCGGCGGTATTCGACACCGAGTAGCGCATGTTGGCAATGCCGCCCTCGTAGATCAAGTCCACGATCAGCTTCACCTCATGCAGGCACTCGAAATACGCCATCTCGGGAGCGTAGCCGGCTTCCACCAGGGTGTCGTAACCGGCCTGGATCAGCGCCGTGAGTCCGCCGCACAGCACGACCTGCTCGCCGAAGAGGTCGGTCTCGCACTCCTCGCGAAAGTTGGTTTCGATCACCCCCGCGCGCGCGGCGCCGATCGCCGCGGCGTAGGACAGCGCGACATCGCGCGCCTTCTTGCTCGGGTCCTGGAAGACCGCGATCAGCGACGGTACGCCGCCGCCCTGAGTGTAGGTCGAGCGCACCAGGTGGCCGGGGCCCTTGGGCGCGATCATGATGACATCGAGGTCGGCGCGCGGCTCGATCTGCCGGAAGTGGATGTTGAAGCCGTGGGCGAACGCGAGCGTCGCGCCCTTCTTGATGCGGGGCTCGATCTCGTCGTGATACACGCGAGCGTGATGCTCGTCCGGAAGCAGGATCATGACGATGTCCGCCCCTTTCACCGCGTCGCCGACCGCCTTCACCGGCAGGCCCGCCTTCTTCGCCTTGGCCCAGGAGGCGCCGTCCTTGCGCACGCCCACGCTGACCGTTACCCCGGAATCCCGGAGGTTATTGGCGTGGGCATGCCCCTGCGAGCCGTAGCCGATGATGGCCACGTGCTTGCGCTTGATCAGCGACAGGTCGGCGTCTTTGTCGTAGTAGATCTTCATCGTGCCCTCTATGATAAGTGAAGGGAGAAGGGAGAAGGGGGAAGGGAAAAAGCGCAGGGAAGAACCGGCACTTACCCTTCTCGCATTCCCCCTTCTCTAGACTCTCAGTACGCGCTCGCCGCGCCCGATGCCGGAGGCGCCGGTGCGGACCGTCTCCAGTATCGCGCCGCGGTCTATGGCCTTCAGAAAAGCGTCGAGCTTGGAGCCGGTGCCGGTCAGCTCGATGGTGTAGTCCTTGTCGGTGACGTCGATGATGCGGCCGCGGAAGATGTCCGCCATGCGCTTCATCTCCTCGCGGTCCTTGCCCAGCGCCCGCACCTTGACCAGCATCAGCTCGCGCTCGATGTGATCGCCCTCGGAGAGGTCGATCACCTTCACCACGTCGATCAGCTTGTTCAACTGCTTGGTGATCTGCTCGATCACCTCGTCCGAGCCAGCGGTGACGACGGTCATGCGCGACAGCGTCGGATCCTCGGTCGGCGCCACCGTCAGCGATTCGATGTTGTAGCCGCGCGCGGAGAAGAGACCCGCCACGCGCGACAGCGCGCCGGCCTCGTTCTCGAGCAGCACGGAGATGATGTGCCTCATACCAGGATCATCTCCGAAAGCCCCTTGCCGCCCGGCACCATCGGAAACACATTTTCGGTCTGGTCCGTGATGAAATCCATGAACACCAGTTCGTCGGTGCGCGCGAACGCCTCCTTCAGGGCGGGCTCGACGTCCTCGGGCTTCTCGACCTTGATGCCGACGTGGCCGTAGGACTCGGCGAGCTTCACGAAATCCGGCAGCGCGTCCATGTACGACTCGGCGTAGCGGTTGCCGTGGAAGAACTCCTGCCACTGGCGCACCATGCCCATGTACTTGTTGTTGAGATTCACGACCTTGATCGGGAGCCGGTACTGCTTGCAGGTCGAGAGCTCCTGGATGCACATCTGCACGCTCGCCTCGCCGGTGACGCAGGCGACCATTGCCCCGGGGTGCGCGAGCTGGACGCCCATCGCCGCGGGCAGGCCGAAGCCCATGGTGCCGAGGCCGCCGGAATTGATCCAGCGCCGCGGCTGGTCGAATTTGTAGAACTGCGCCGCCCACATCTGGTGCTGGCCGACGTCGGAGGTGACGAACGCCTCGCCCCCGGTCACCTCGTAGAGCTTCTCGATCACGTACTGCGGCTTGATGATGGGGCTCGCGCGGTCATACTTGAGGCAGTCGCGCGAGCGCCACAGCTCGATCTGGGTCCACCAGGTTTTCAGCGCCTCGCGGTCAGGGCGCTCCTTTGCCGCATCGAGGTAGCGGATCAAGTCCCGCAGCACCTCGCGCACGTTGCCGACGATCGGGATGTCGACCTTTACCCGCTTGGAGATCGAGGACGGGTCGATGTCGACGTGGATGATGGTGCGGGGCTCCGCAAAGAAGTGCTTGGGGTTGCCGATCACGCGGTCATCGAAACGCGCGCCGATCGCGAGCAGCACGTCGCAGTGCTGCATCGCCATGTTGGCCTCGTAGGTGCCGTGCATGCCAAGCATGCCGAGAAACTGGCGATCGGTCGCGGGATACGCACCGAGCCCCATCAGGGTATTGGTGCAGGGGAACCCGAGCAGGCGCACGAGCTGCGCGAGCTCCGCCGCCGCGCCGCCCAGGATGACGCCGCCGCCGGTATAGACCATCGGGCGCCTGGCCTTCGTCAGCGCCTGGATCGCCTTCTTGATCTGGCCGACATGAGCCTTCACGACCGGATTGTAGGAGCGCATCTCGATCGCGCCGGGGTAACTGAACTCGGCCTTGGCGGTGGTCACATCCTTGGGTATGTCCACCACCACCGGGCCCGGTCGCCCGGTGGCAGCGATGTAGAACGCCTTCTTCATGGTGAGGGCGATGTCCTTCACGTCCTTCACCAGGAAGTTGTGCTTCACGCAGGGGCGGGTGATGCCCACCGTGTCGCATTCCTGAAACGCGTCGAGCCCGATGGCATGGGTCGGCACCTGGCCGGTGATCACGACGTGCGGGATCGAATCCATGTAGGCGGTCGCGATGCCGGTCACCGCGTTGGTGACGCCGGGGCCGGAGGTCACGAGCGACACGCCCACCTTTTCGGTGGAGCGCGCGTAGCCATCGGCCGCGTGCACGGCGCCCTGCTCGTGGCGCACCAGGACGTGCTTCACCCGGTCCTGCTTGAACAATTCATCGTAGATGAAGAGCACGGCGCCGCCGGGGTAGCCGAACACGTATTCGACTCCCTCTTCCTGCAGGCAGCGCACGACGATTTCCGCGCCGGTGAGTTCCATCGTTTGCTCAACGCAAAATCGGAAACGTGTAACGTTACCGGTTCGCCCCGCACCGGTCAAGTAAAATATCCCTTTAAACAGCAGGATAGAGCGAGATTTGAGGGCCGGGGCCGCATGGCTTGCGCCCTCTTCGCGATTTGCTAATATGCCCCCGGCCCGGCGGGTGAGCGCGCGGGAGCCGCATCGCGAGCCGCAGTCAGGCAGCCGGCCTTCCCCACAAGGCGAGACCACTGGCCACTCAGAGAGAACTTTCGGAATTCCTCGCCGAAGTCGAGCGCCGCGCTTACAAGCAGGCGCTGTTCGCAGTGCGGGATGATTCAGCCGCCCTGGATATCGTGCAGGACGCCATGTTGAAGCTCACCGAAAGGTACTGCACACGCCCGCCCGCGGAGCTGCCATTGCTGTTTCAGCGCATACTGCAGAACACCATTCGCGACCACTTCCGCCGCCAGAAGGTGCGCTCGATCTGGACGATGCCAGTATCGAGCCTGCTGGGGGGGAACGCCGATGACGACGCCGATCCCCTGGAAACTTTGGAAGTGGCGGATGACTCCAATTTCTCGGTGGCGCCGGCCGAGCACGCGGAGCGTTCCCAACTGCTTGCTTTGATTGAGAAAGCTCTGGAAAGGCTGCCGGCGCGTCAACGCCAGGCGTTCCTGCTGCGTTATTGGGAGGAACTGGACGTTACGGCAGCCGCAAAAATCATGGGTTGCTCCGAGGGAAGCGTGAAAACGCACTGCTCGCGGGCAAGCCATGCGCTCGCCGTGATGCTGGCGAAACAGGGGATCAAACTATGAACCGGCCGGAACACGAGCTGGCGAGGAAACTCGTTCAGTATCTGGACGACGGCGTGGATCGGCTTGAGCCCCGCGTGCGCGAGCGGCTGGCCGCGGCGCGCCGGAACGCGCTGGCGCATTATCGCGAGCAACCTGCCACGGTGTTCGGCCTGGCCTGGGCCGGACATGCGGTCGCCAGGCTCACGGGACGGCGTTTCCATAGTGCCCCCTTGTTGATTGCCGCGACGGCGCTCGTGCTCGCAACGGCGGGAGTCGCGTACTGGCAGAGCACGCGGCCGGCCAACGGCATCACTGATATCGATCTTTATCTGCTGACCGACGATCTGCCGATCAACGCCTACCTCGACAAAGGTTTCGACACATGGCTCAAGCGCTCGCCGCGCTGATCCTGGGGCTGTGTCTCGCGTTCCCGGCGGCTGCGGCGCAGAGCAAGGCGGACGCGAGGAAGCCGGCCCGGCCGGCCTGGACCGAGTTGACGCCCGCCCAGCAGAAGATCCTCGCCCCGCTCGCGCCCGAGTGGAACAAGATGGACCAGGTGCGGCGGAAGAAGTGGGTCGAGATCGCCGACCGCTATCCCAGGATGAAGCCGCAGGAGCAGCAGCGGCTGCAGAAGCGGATGGTCAACTGGGCCAAGCTGACGCCCGCGCAGCGCGCGGCGGCGCGAGACAAGTATCAGGCGCTGAAGAAGCTGCCGCCCGACAAGCGGCGCGAAGTCACGGCCCAATGGCAGCGCTACCAGCGCTCGCTCGCGCAGCAGCCGGATTTTTCGCCCTCCGATCCGCCGGCGCCGCCCGACCCGCAGACGGCCGAAGGCACGACGTCGGTTGCAAGCCCGGAACCCTCCGGCACCAAGCCGCCGCCGGGCACTGCGACCGCGGGCGCGCCGGCGCCGACCGCGCAATAGCGGCCCCACCGCGCGTCCACCATGCGTTCTGCCGGCGGGCATGGCGCGCCGCCCGACGCACCGCTTGCCAGCCGTTCGCGGCGCGCGCTTGCCCTGATCTATGAGGCGCTGCTGCTCTCCGCCCTGCTGCTGGTGGCCGCTCTGCCCTTCGTCATGATCAGCGGTGCGGCCGACGCCGTCGTGGCGCGCCCGCTCCTCCAGATCTATCTCGTCCTGGTGGCCGCGACGTATTTCGTCTGGCAGTGGCGCCGCGGCGGCCAGACGCTGCCGATGAAAACCTGGCACATGCGCGTCGTCACTCGGGCCGGCGCCGCGCTCAACCTCCGGCAGGCGCTGAGCCGCTTCGTGTTCGCGTTCGCGGGATGCGCGCTCGGGGGTAGCGGCTTCCTGTGGGCACTCGTGGATCGCGACGGCCTGTTCCTGCACGACCGGCTCGCCGGCACCAAGATCATCGTCGCTCCTGCCACCACATCATGGTGACCGCCACCGAGAGAAAGATCGCGGTGGGCGTGATCGCGGCCACGAACGGCGGCCAGTCGTTGAGCAGGCCAAGATGCGCGAACAGGCGGTTCAGGAAATAGAACAATATGCCCAGCATGATGCCGGTGAAGATCTTGGCGCCGACTCCCGCTTGCCGGCTCTGGATGTGCGCGAATGGCAGGGCCAGCACCATCATCACGACCAGCGCCAGGGGGTGGACGAACTTGGCCCACAATGCGATCTCGTAGCGCAGTGCTTTCTGGCGGTTCTCCTTGAGGTGCTGGGAGTAGGAATACAGGTTCCACGCCGACATCTGTTCGGGCTTGACGAGCAGCACGTTGATGAGGTCCGGGTCGAGCACGGATTGCCATTCCTGCTCCGCGATCTCCCGCACCGAGGTTCCCATCCCGTCGAACCGCGTCTGGATGACGTCCTGCAGCAGCCAGCGGCGGCCGCTCTGGTAGCGTCCGCGCTGGGCGAAGCTGACCGAGCGCAGCCGGGACTCGCTGTCGAACTCGTAGATGCGCACGCCCCGCAGCGTGGTGTCGGGCAGCACCTCGACCACGTTGATGAAGCGCTGGTCGTCCTTGATCCACAGTCCCGAGCGGAATTCCTGTGCCACCAATCCGGTGATGGCCTGCGAGCGCACGCGCTGCGCCAGCTGCTCCGCGGGCGGCGCGATGAACTCGCCAAACACGAAGGTGAGCGCCGCGAATCCAACGCCGATCGATGCGAGGGTCGCCGCGAGACGCAGGGCCGATACGCCGGAAGTCCGCATCACGGTATATTCCGAGCCCGCCACCAGCTGCGCGAGCGCAAACAGGGTGCCGATCAGGGCGGCGACTGGAAACAGCCCGTAGACGTGATCCGGCACCGACAGCAGGACGTGGACCAGGATCCGGCGTATGTTGTAGGCGCCGCGGCCGAGATCCTTCAGCTGATCGAGCAGGTCGAAAAACGCGAACAGCATCAGCAGCGCGACGATCACGAGCGCGGTCGCTGCCACGATCTCCGTCGCAAGGTAGCGCCGCAGGGTCCTCATCGCACCAGCCGGAACAGTGAAAACACCATCAGGCGCCGGTAGAAGAGGGCGAGCAGGAGCAGGAGCATGGCGGCGTGCACGCCCAGCAGGCCCGCCGCGGGGGAAATGCGCGACTGCGCGATGGAGGCCTGGGTGATCGAGATCAGGTTGCTGTAGGTCATGTAGATCAGCAGCGCCAGCAGGAGGTTCATCGAGCGCCCCGCCCGCGGATTGACAAACGACAGGGGAATCGCCAGCAGCGACAGAATCAGCGTGGCCGTCGGCAATCCCACGCGAAACGACAGCTCGGCCAGGTTGCGCGGCGTCGGCTCGCGCAGCAAATCGAGCGTGGAAAGCGCCTTGGTTGAGGGCGCACGCGGCGTCCGCGACTCCACGGTCTCGATGCGCATCGCGTAGCGCCCGAATTCGTAGACCTTGTATTCGGTCGAGCCCGGTTCGCCCTCATAGCGGCGGCCGTTGAGCAGGACGAGAAAGCGATCTCCATTCTCCGCAATCTCCTGGAAGCCCCGTGCCGCGACCATGACGCCCTGCCTGCCGTGCTGCGTGGAGCTCACGAACACGTTGGCAACGAGATTCTCCGCCCCGGCGACTTCCTCCATGAAGTACACGCGCTCGGCGTGGCGCGATTCCCGGAACACGCCGGGGGTGACTTGCGTCACGTCGCTGCGGCTGTCCATCTGGCGGCGGACTTCCTCGCTGTTGGATACGGCCCAGGGCGACATCACCAGCGAAAGCAGCGCGATCAGCAGGACCAGCGGCGCGGCGAACGTGAGCACCGGACGTATCCATTGCGTGAGGCTCATGCCGGCGGAGAACCATACGATCATCTCGGAGTCGCGGTAGCTGCGCGTGAGCGTCATCAGCACCGCGATGAAGAGCGTGAGCGAAAGCAGCACCGGCAGGTAGTTGATCATGGCGAAGCCGAGGAGCGCCACGATGCCGGTGGAGGTGATGGCGCCGGACGCCGCCTGCCCGAGCAGACGCACCAGGATCGTGGTGATGACAATGCCGACCAGGACGAAGAAGGTCGCCGCCGCCGCGGCTACGAGCTCGCGCAGAAGCGCGTTCCGGAAGATCATCTGATCGCGGCCTGCGGGGTGCGCGCCCCGCCCGACCGTAACATGGAAACGGCCCGGGTCCACCGTGCCGGCGCCGCGCCGAGCACCCCCGTGGCAGACCGACACACGCTCATTCGCTCGAATCCGACAGGCTGCTAGAATGCGTAATGAATCAGGGTTCTAACTCGTCAGAGCGCGCACAATGGAATTTAGCATAAAAAGCGGCGCACCGCAGACCGGTGCGAACGGTTGCATCGTGGCCGGCGTGTTCGAAACGCGCCGGCTCACCGGCGCAGCGGCGGCGCTCGATCGCGCGGCCGCGGGACACCTCAACAAGATCTTGCGCCGGGGGGACATGCAGGGCGCGCCCGGCACGACGCTGCTGCTGCACGACGTGCCCGGCGCCACCGGGCGCGTGCTGCTGGTGGGGCTCGGCCGCGAGGGCGATTTCAGCGAGAAGCGCTACCGCGAAGCGGTCGCCGTGGCGGTCGGCGCGCTCCACGGCACCGGCGCCGAGGAAGCGTTGCTGCACCTCACCGAGCTGGCGGTCGGCCGCCGCGACGCGCAGTGGCGGGTGGCGCACGCGGTGGCGGTGGCGGGCGCCAGCGCCTATCGCTTCACGCGGATGAAGAGCCAGGACGAGAAGGACCGCCCGGCGCTGCGCCGCCTGGCTTTCTCCGTCGACCGTGGCGCAACCAAGGGCGCTGCCGCCGGCCTCGAGCAAGGACTCGCGGTGACGCATGGCGTGCAACTCGCCCGGGACCTCGGCAATCTGCCGCCCAACGTGTGCACCCCCTCCCATCTCGCCGACGCGGCGCGCGAGCTGGCGAAACGCTATCGCATGAAGTTGACTGTCCTCGGGCGCGACGACATGGAGCGCCTCGGCATGCGCACGCTGCTGTCGGTGGCGCAAGGCAGCGCCGAGCCCCCGCGGTTCATCACGCTGGAGCACCGTGGCGGCCCGCGAAACCTGAAGCCGGTCGTGCTCGTCGGCAAGGGCGTCACTTTCGACACGGGCGGCATCTCGATCAAGCCAGCCGCCGAGATGGACGAGATGAAATTCGACATGTGCGGGGCCGCCGCCGTCCTCGGCACGCTGAAGGCCGCGGGCGAGATGCGCCTGCCGCTGAACCTCGTCGGCGCCATCCCCGCCACCGAGAACATGCCGGGCGGCCGCGCCACCCGGCCCGGGGACATCGTGAAGAGCCTCTCGGGCCAGACCGTCGAGATCCTCAACACGGATGCCGAGGGCCGGCTCATCCTGTGCGACGCGCTGACCTACGTCGAGCGTTTCCGTCCGGCGGCCGTAATCGACATCGCGACGTTGACCGGCGCCTGCGTCATCGCGCTCGGGCACGTCGCCACCGGCCTCTTTGCCAACGACGAGGCGCTCGCGCGCGAGGTCGCTGCCGCGGGCGAGGACGCCTACGACCGGGTATGGCGCCTGCCGTTGTGGGACGACTACCAGGAACAGCTGAAGAGCAACTTCGCGGACTTCGCCAATATCGGCGGGCGTCCCGCCGGCGCGGTGACCGCCGCGTGCTTTCTCGCGCGTTTCGCGAAAAAGTACAAATGGGCCCACCTCGATATCGCCGGCACGGCGTGGAAGAGCGGGAAGGAAAAAGGGGCGACCGGACGCCCGGTGCCGCTGCTGACCCAGTTCCTCGTCAACCGCGCCGCGGGAAAGTGACTCGTTCCTCGTTTCTCTCTGCTGGCGAGGCAAGTCGGACGAGGAACCAGCTACGAGCAACGAATAGATGACGCAAATCGACTTCTACACGCACGTCGAGGACCGGCTGAAGACCGCATGCCAGCTCGCGGCCAAGGCGTTTGCGCACGGCTTGAAGGTCACGGTCTTCTGCGCCGACCGCGAGGCCGCGCACCGCTTCGACCGCGCGCTGTGGATGACGCCGTCGATCGGCTTCGTGCCGCATTGCGCGTCCGAGGATCCGCTGGCCGCGGATACGCCGGTGATCGTCGACTGTCGCGGCGAGGAGCCGCTGCACGAGGAGGTGCTTCTCAACCTGCGCCCCGAGTGGCCGCCGTTTTTCAGCCGCTTCCAGCGCCTGATCGAGATCGTCAGTCTCGATGAGCAGGACCGCGCACAGGCGCGCGAGCGGTTCCGCTTCTACCGCGACCGCGGCTACGAGATCCGCACCCACGATCTCAGCAAGACCGGAGACCGGTCCGCGCCCTGATGGCCGATCAGCCGAACCGCAAGGACGAGGGCGACGAGCTGCTCAAGCGCGCCGACGCGCTGCTCACGCGGCTGCGCGGCGCGGCGACGCCATCCGCCGCGGACGACGCACACACCGTTCCGACGCTGACGCAGGCGATCACGCCGCCAGCGCCGGATTCCGGCATTCCCACGCTGACCGAGGTCATCCCCGCCGAACGGCTGCCCGCCGTGCCGTTCGCCTCGGGCGAAGTCATCTCCCGCGTGCAGGCCCAGAACCTCGAGCACAGCCTCTACCAGAAGCTGAAGCGCGACCTCGACCAGCAGATCACGCAAATCATGCAAGAGCGGTTCATGCCGGAAATCGGATCCGCGCTCGACGCGGCGCTCGCCAAGATCAGCATGGAGATCAAGTCCGACATCAACGGCATGGTGCGCGCCTCGATCGAGGAGACGCTGCGCGCGCAGATCAAGAACCTGCGGGTCGCGGTGGAAGCCAGGAGCGCGCTGCAGGAAGCGGAGGCCTCCGCGATGACGTCCGCATCGTCGGACGGGTCGCCCTCGGCAAGGGCTCTCGCCAAGAGCTTCGAGCCGGCGGCCATCGAATCGCGGTGGTACTCCGCCTGGGAGAGAAACGGCACCTTCCGGGCCGGTCTCGACGAATCCAACGCCCGCTGCTACTGCATCCTGCTGCCACCGCCCAACGTCACCGGCACGCTGCACATGGGGCACGCCTTCCAGCACACCCTGATGGACGCGCTCACGCGCTACCACCGGATGCGCGGCTACAACACGCTCTGGCAGCCGGGCACCGACCATGCCGGCATCGCGACCCAGATCGTGGTCGAGCGCCAGCTCGAGGCCGAGGGCACGTCGCGGCAGGCGCTGGGCCGCGAACGGTTCATCGAGCGCGTCTGGCGCTGGAAGGAGGAATCGGGCTCCGCCATTCAGCGCCAGATGCGCCGGCTCGGCGCCTCCTGCGACTGGGGGCGGGAGCGCTTCACCATGGACGAGGGGCTGTCCGCGGTGGTGACGGAAGTCTTCGTGCGGCTGCACGAACAGGGACTGATCTACCGCGGCAAGCGGCTCGTCAACTGGGATCCGGTGCTGAAAAGCGCGGTGTCGGATCTTGAGGTCGAGTCCGAGGAGGAGAACGGCACCCTGTGGCACATCCGCTATCCCCTCGCCTCCGGCGCCGACTTCCTGGTGGTCGCCACCACGCGGCCGGAGACCATGTTCGGCGACGTCGCCGTCGCGGTGCACCCCGATGACCCCCGCTACCAGGCCTACATCGGGCAGCAGGTGCTGCTGCCGCTCGCCGGGCGCAGGATACCGGTCATTGCCGATGAGATCGTCGACCCGGAATTCGGCTCCGGCTGCCTGAAGATCACCCCCGCGCACGATTTCAACGACTACCAGGTGGGGCTGCGCCACCAGCTCGAGCCGATCGGCATCCTCACGCTGGACGCCCGCGTGAACGACAACGCGCCTGCCGCCTACCGCGGGCTCGACCGCTATGAAGCGCGCGAGAAGGTCCTCGCGGACCTGAAGGACCAGGGACTGATCGCGCAGGTGACGCCGCACAAGCTGATGGTGCCGCGCTGCGGGCGCACCGGCGTGGTCGTGGAGCCGATGCTCACCGACCAGTGGTTCGTGAAGATGGACACGCTCGCCAAGGCGGGACTGGAGGCCGTGGCGCGCGGCGAGGTGCGCTTCGTGCCGGAGAACTGGGCCACTACCTACAATCACTGGCTCACCGGCATCCAGGACTGGTGCATTTCGCGGCAGCTGTGGTGGGGGCACCGCATCCCGGCGTGGTACGACGGCGAAGGCACCATTTTCGTCGCGCGCACCAGACAGGAAGCTCAGGCACGGCACCGGCGGGCGATGCTCGAGCGCGTGCGCAGCGGCGGCAGGATTACTTCCTCCGACCTGCGGCAGGACGAGGACGTGCTCGATACCTGGTTCTCCTCCGCCCTGTGGCCGTTCTCGACCCTCGGCTGGCCGGCGGATAATCCCGCGCTGCGCCTGTACCTCCCCACCTCGGTGCTGGTGACCGGCTTCGACATCATCTTCTTCTGGGTCGCCCGCATGGTGATGATGACGCTGCCATTCACCGGCAAGGTCCCGTTCCGCGAGGTCTACATCACGGGGCTCGTGCGCGATGCCGAGGGCCAGAAGATGTCGAAGTCCAAGGGCAACATCCTCGATCCCCTGGACATCGTGGACGGCATCGGGCTCGAAGCGCTCATCGAGAAGCGCACCTCGAGCCTGATGGATCCCCGGCAGGCCGAGGGCATCGCGGCCACGACGCGCCGCCAGTTCCCGAAGGGCATCGCGGCCTTCGGCACCGACGCGCTGCGCTTCACGTTCGCGAGCCTTGCTTCCCACGGGCGCGACGTCAAGTTCGACCTCTCGCGCTGCGACGGTTACCGGAATTTCTGCAACAAGCTGTGGAACGCCGCGCGCTTCGTGCTGATGAACTGCGAGGGGCGCGACACCGGGCTCGACGAGACGCTGCCCCTCGAGCTCTCGATCGCCGACCGCTGGATCGTGAGCCGCCTGCAGCGCGCCGAGGCCGAAGCGCACCGGGCATACCGCGAATACCGGTTCGACAACCTCGCGCGCGCGATCTACGAGCTCACGTGGGACGAGTACTGCGACTGGTACGTCGAGCTCGCCAAGGTGCAGCTCGCTGCGGGCAGCGAGGCGCAGGAGCGGGCGACCCGCCGCACGCTTGCGCGCGTGCTCGAGACGATCCTGCGGCTCGCGCATCCGCTGATCCCGTTCATCACAGAGGAGCTGTGGCAGAAGGCGGCGCCGCTCGCCGGCAAAATCCCCCCTAGCCCCCCTTTGACAAAGGGGGGAGCGGAGCGGGGGATTCCTAGCCCCCCTTTGACAAACGGGGGAAGCAAAGGGGGGATTTCGATCATGCTCGCCCCCTACCCGGAGCCCCAGCCGGAGAAACTGGACGAGGCCGCGGAACGGGAACTCGCCCTGTTGAAGGATCTCACCAACGCCTGCCGGACGCTGCGCGCGGAGATGAACGTCGCGCCGTCGCAAAAGCTGCCCCTGCTGATCCAGGGCGACCGGGCGCGGCTTGAACCCTTCGTCTCGTACCTCGTCGCGCTCGCGCGGCTCTCCGAGGTCATCATCGTCGAGGGCGCACTGCCCGCGGCGGGCGCGCCGGTCTCGATCGTCGGCGAGTACCGACTGATGCTGAAGATCGAGGTCAACATGTCCGCCGAGCGCGAGCGGCTGCACAAGGAGCGGTTGCGGCTCGAGGCGGAGATCGCCAAGGCCCAGGCCAAGCTCGAGAACCGGGACTTCATCGAGCGCGCGCCGCCGTTGATCGTCGCGCAGGAGAAGGAGCGCCTCGCGCGCTTCGCCGCCACGCTGGCGAAGGTCAACGAGCAGCTGCAGCGGCTTGCGTGATCCACTCGCTGCGCGCGTTTCACCACCGCAACTTCCGGTTGTTCTTCCTCGGCCAGTCGCTGGGGATCATCGGCTACTGGGTGCAGCAAATCGCCATGAGCTGGCTGGTCTACCGCCTGACCGGCTCGGCGTTGTTGCTGGGGGTGACGGCGTTCGCGGGGCAAATCGCGGTGCTCGTGCTGGCGCCCTTTGGCGGGATATGGGCCGACCGCGTGGACCGCAGGAAGCTGCTCCTCATGACCCAGTCGGCTGCGGCGGTGCCGGCGTTCACGCTCGCCGCGCTCGCCAGCCTCGACCTGGTCGAGGTCTGGCACGTCATCGTGATGGCGTCAGCCCTCGGCGTCGTGATGGCGGTCGACGCGCCGATCCGCCAGTCGTTTCTGCCCGAGATGGTGCCCGCGCGCCAGGATCTTCCGAGCGCCATCGCCTTCAACTCCGGCATGTACAATGCCGCCCGCATGATCGGCCCCACCATCGCCGGCGTGCTCCTGGCGGTGTCCAGCGAAGCATTCTGTTTCCTGGTGAACGGCGTCACCAAGATGCTCGCGCTCATTCCGCTCGCCTTGATGGTGATCGCCCTGCGCCAGCGGCCGCCGGCGCACGCCTCGCTCTGGCGCGGATTCCGGGAGGGGGCATCCTACGCGTGGCACCTGGTGCCGGTCCGCCTGTTGCTGCCGGTCGTCGCGCTGGTGAGCTTCATGGCGACGCCGTACCAGGCGCTCATGCCGATTTTCGCGGCGGAAGTATTCGCCGGCGGCGCGGAAACGCTGGGATTCCTGATCGGCGCCGCCGGCCTGGGCGGGATCGGCGGCATCCTCGCCCTCGCCTCGCGCCGGGAGGTGCGCGGCCTGCTGCGCTGGGTCACCGCGGCGTGCGGGGCTGCCGGCGCCGCGCTGGCCGTTTTCTCCTATTCGACCCATTTCGCGCTCTCGCTGGCGATGATGACGATCGCGGGCGCAGGCATCGTGATCACCGTCAACGGGATATTCACCATCACGCACACCATCGTCGAGGACGCCATGCGCGGGCGTATCAGCGGTTTCTACAGCATGGCCTTCCTCGGGATGTATCCCCTCGGCAGCCTCGCGGCGGGGGCGCTGGCATCCTGGATCGGCGCCGCGCACACGCTCGCGGCGGGAGGCGTCGCCTGCATCGCCGGCGCGCTCTGGCTGTGGCGGCAACTGCCCCGGCTGCGCAGCCAGATGCGGCCGATCTACGTGCGGCTCGGCATCATCAATCAGTGAATGCGGGCTAATACGGGGTGTAGACGAACTCGAAGGGCGGCACACGCCCGACGAGACCTTCCAGCATGGAGAGTTCCGCGTCGGAGTGATTGATCACCGGCGC
>DASWIC010000051.1:0-8516 GCA_036397875.1 Burkholderiales bacterium | reverse complement strand
GCGGTGATGGCGCGAAAATCGAGGCGGAGCCCGCGATCGAGCTGAAGGACGCGCGCGCAGCGGAAGTGCTGCTGTTCGACCTGCCGTAATGGGACATCTCGAAAACGGAGTCTGGCGCGAGGGCCGCGATGCGCGCACGGTGAACGGCGAGTTCGTGCGCCGCGACAGCCAGTTCCGCGACCGCGTGACGGCGGACGGCTCGAGCGGCTTTCCCGCGGAGGCGGGCCGCTACCACCTGTATGTGTCCAGCGCCTGTCCGTGGGCGCATCGCACGCTCATCTTCCGCAAGCTGAAGCGGCTCGAGGACGCGATCTCGATTTCGATCGTGGAGCCCGTCGTCGCGAACGAGGGCTGGCCGTTCGGCGCCGGGAAGGGCTGCATTCCCGACACGGTGAACGGATTCCACCATCTGCACCAGGTCTATTCGAAGGCGAGGCCCGACTATACCGGCCGCGTTTCCGTGCCGGTGCTGTGGGACCGGAAGAGCGGCACGATCGTCAACAACGAATCCTCCGAGATCATCCGGATGCTCAACAGCGAGTTCGATTCCTTCGCCGGAGCGCACGATGACTACTACCCGCAACGGCTGCGGGCGGAGATCGATGCCGTCAACAAGGTCGTCTACGAGAATATCAACAACGGCGTCTACCGCTGCGGCTTCGCGACGACGCAGGACGCCTACGAGCGGGCGTTCGATGCCCTGTTCTCCGCGCTCGATGAGATGGAGGCGCGGCTCGGACGCTCGCGCTACCTCGTGGGAGACCGGATCACGGAGGCGGACTGGCGGTTTTTCCCCACCCTGGTGCGCTTCGACGCGGTGTACGTCGGTCATTTCAAGTGCAACCTGCGGCGCATCGAGGACTATCCTAATTTGTCGAACGCCCTGCGCGACCTCTACCAGGTGCCTGGCGTCGCGGAGACCGTGGACATGGACCACATCAAGCGCCACTATTACGCGAGCCACCGCCACATCAATCCGGCGGGCATCGTGCCGAAGGGCCCGCTGCTCGATTTCACGGCCCCACACGACCGCGCGCGCAAGTTCCAGCGCGGCGTGCGGCGGGCCGAAACCCATTAACCATCCTCGATCCGCGAGCCGCCCATTTCATGAACCGCCAGCCCGCGATATTCGTGTCACACGGCTCACCGACCCTGCCGCTCGAGCGCGGCCCGGCGATCGATTTCCTGCGCCAGCTGGGCGGCGCGCTCGGCCGGCCCAAGGCAATCCTCGCCGCGTCCGCCCACTGGGACACCGACCGTCCCGCCGTGAGTTCGGCGCAGGAGCCCGAGACCCTATACGACTTCTACGGCTTTCCGCCCGAGCTATATCGCCTGCGCTATCCCGCGCCGGGAGCGCCGCAACTCGCGCGGCGGGCCGCTGACCTGCTCGCGGCCAGCGGCTTGAAGACGGACATCGATCCCGGGCGCGGGCTCGACCACGGCGCCTGGACGTCGCTCTATCTGATGTACCCGGAGGCGGACATACCGGTGACACAGCTCTCCATCCAGTCATACCTGGGTCCCGCGCATCATGTGCGCTTGGGCGAGGCATTACGGCCACTGCGGGACGAAGGCGTGCTGATATTTGCTTCCGGCGGCGCCACTCATAATCTGCGCGAGCTAAGCTACCAGCGCGGCAATCCCGTGCCTCAGCCGTGGGTCGCGGAGTTCAACGAGTGGCTGGCGGACGCCGTTCTCGCGGGCCGCCGCGACGATCTCGTCGGCTACCGGGAGAAAGCGCCGCACGCGGTGCGCAACCATCCCACCGACGAGCACCTCATTCCGCTTTTCGTCGCGCTCGGTGCCGGCAGTCCCGATGGCGCCGCGCAGCGCCTGCACACCAGCATCTCGTCCGGCGTGATCAGCATGGACGCTTACCGCTTCGACTGAGCGTTCAGCAGCCAGCCATCAGCCGTCACTCGGCAGCCGCAAAGCGCTAGACCCATGGAATCATTGACCAGCCTGCTGGCGCAGCACGGACTGGCGCTCGTGTTCGCCAATGTGCTGCTGGCGCAGGCAGGCGTGCCGCTCCCCGCCGTGCCGATCCTGGTGGTTGCTGGCGCCTTCGTGAGCCAGGGTCAGATTGCGCTGGCGCCGCTCATCGTCGTCTCGATGGTCGCCTCGCTCATCGGGGACTCGCTCTGGTACGCCGCCGGCCGGCGCCACGGCTATCGCGTTCTGCGCGCGCTGTGCCGCGTCGCAATCGAGCCCGATTCGTGCGTCAAGCAGACCGAGAACATCTTCGAGCGCTGGGGCGCGTCGTCGTTGATGCTGGCCAAGTACGTCCCGGGCTTCTCCACGGTCGCGCCGCCGCTTGCCGGCGCCATGCGGCTCGCACTGCCGAGCTTCCTCGCCTACAGCGCCGTCGCCGCCTTGCTGTGGGCGGGCCTGCCGATCGCGCTCGGGGCCGCCTTCCACGCGGAAGTCGAGCGTGCCCTCGAGTGGCTCGAGGGCATGGGAACCGGCGCGGTGGCGGTCATCGGGACCGTCGTGCTGGCCTATATCGGCATGAAAATCATCCAGCGCACCTTGCTGATCCGCTTTCTGCGCATGGTGAGGATAGGCGCGCAGGAGCTGCGTGAGTTGATGGCGCAGGATCCGCGGCCGGTCGTGCTCGATGTCCGCTCAGCCCTGGCACGCAGGCTCGATCCGCGCCGGCTGCCCGGCGCGGTCGCCGTGGATATCGAGGCGTCGCACGCGGCCCTCGTGGCGGTGCCTCCCGACCGCGATGTCGTCGTCTATTGCAGTTGACCGAACGAAGCGAGCGCGGCGCGTGTCGCCCGCCTGCTGATGGACAAGGGCTACCGGCGGGTGCGCCCGCTCGAGGGCGGTCTGGAGGCGTGGGTCGCGG
This sequence comes from Burkholderiales bacterium, assembly GCA_036397875.1. Taxonomy (GTDB): domain Bacteria; phylum Pseudomonadota; class Gammaproteobacteria; order Burkholderiales; family SG8-41; genus SG8-41. Next base: position 5,665 of record DASWIC010000051.1, on the reverse strand, counting down.
CCGGCGGCGAGCTGGATGCGCAGTCGTGGTAAATTGAGTTCCGACCCGCATGAGCTGGACCCAGGCTGACGAGCCGCGCTGCACGACCTGCGCGACCACGCCCGCGATCGAAACGATCATCGAGGCGCGGACGCGCGATCTCGGCGGCTTCAGCGTCGGCCGGGTGCTGCCGTCCGCGCGGCGCAGGCTGGTGGGACCGTTCATCTTCTTCGATCACATGGGGCCGGTCGCATTCGGCCCGGGGCAGGGGATTGACGTCCGCCCCCACCCGCACATCCATCTTGCCACCGTGACCTACCTCTTCGAAGGCGAGATCGTGCATCGCGACAGCCTCGGCTCGCTGCAGGCGATCCGTCCCGGAGCGATCAACTGGATGACCGCCGGGCGGGGCATCGTGCATTCCGAGCGCACCGCTCCGGAGCTGAGAACGGCGGGATCGCGGTTGCACGGCTTGCAGCTTTGGGTCGCGCTGCCGAAAGCGCACGAGGAGTCGGAACCCGATTTCCGGCATTACCCGGCCGCGTCGCTGCCGGAGGTTGAGCAGCGCGGCGCACGGGTGCGGGTGCTGGCCGGAACCGCCTACGGCGCCGCGTCGCCCGTGCAGACATTGAACCCGCTGCTCTACGTGGAAGCGACGATACCGGCGGGAGGAGAGTTGCCGCTGCCGGAAGAGCACCGGGAACGCGCGGCATACGTCGTGGAAGGCGTGATCCGTTGCGGCGCGGAGCGCCTTGATCCGTTGCGCATGGCCGTATTCGCACCGGGCTCGGCTCCGCCGCTGCGGGCGGAGTCGGCTGCGCGCGTCATGCTCATCGGCGGCGCGCCTATCGACGGCGAGCGGCACCTCTGGTGGAATTTCGTGTCCAGCTCCCGCGACCGCATCGAGCAGGCCAAGAGGGATTGGAAGGAAGGCCGCTTTCCGCCGGTGCCGGGAGAGACCGAGTTCATTCCCCTTCCAGAATTGTGACGTGACGGCAACGCCCGCACCGGCCTGCGGCGCCGCCGGCAAGCGGGCCGGATCCTCTCGAGTGCCCGGATCGCCGCCATTGAATGAGGTGCTGCCATGAACGGTGAACAATTCCTGGTGCAGGCGACCGTGTTTCTCGCGGCGGCGGTGATCGGCGTGCCGCTGCTGAAACGGCTCGGTCTCTCCTCGGTGCTCGGCTACATCGTGGCCGGCGCGGCGATCGGACCGTGGGGGCTCGCGCTCGCGGGCGACGTCGAGGGCGTGCGGACCTTCGCGGAAATCGGCATCGTGCTGCTGCTGTTCCTGATCGGGCTCGAATTGCTGCCGGCACGGCTGTGGGAGCTGCGCCGCGCGGTGTTCGGTTTCGGCGCCGCGCAGGTGGTCGCGACGGGATTGTTGCTCGGGCTCGCCGCGTGGGCACTGGGCATCACGCCGGCCGCCGCGGCGATCATCGGGTTCGGGCTTGCCCTGTCCTCGACCGCGGTCGGCCTGCAGATTCTGATCGAGAAGAAGCAGCTCTCGACCCCGCAAGGACGGGCCGGGTTCGCCGTGCTGTTGTTCCAGGACCTGGCGGTGATTCCGCTGCTCGCGGTGCTGCCGGTTCTGGCGGAGGGGCGCGCCGGGGTGGTGCATGCGGCGGGGGGGTTCTCGCCGCTGGTGACGGTTCTGCTGCTCGCAGCGGTCGTGGCCGCCGGCCGCTACCTGCTGCGGCCGTATTTCCGCCGGCTGGCGGACGCCGGCAGCCGGGAAGTGTTTACGGCGGGCGCGCTGCTGGTGGTGCTCGCGGTCGGGGTCTTCATGCACCAGCTCGGCATCTCGATGGCGCTCGGCGCGTTCGTCGCCGGCATGCTGCTCGCGAACTCCGAGTACCGGCACGAGATCGAGGCCGACATCGAGCCGTTCAAGGGCCTGCTGCTGGGACTCTTCTTCATGGCGGTCGGCATGTCGGTAAACTTCGCGCTGATCGCGGACGAGCCGCTCAGGATCACCGGCCTGGTCGTTGCGCTGGTCGCGATCAAGGCGGCCGTGGTCTTCGCGCTCGCCCGCGCCTTCGGCGAGACGACGCCCTCCGCCTACGCGCTGGCGGTGGTGCTGTCCCAGGGCGGGGAGTTCGCTTTCGTCCTGTTCTCCCTCGCTGCCGGCGAGCGGCTGCTTCCGGCCGCGCTCGCCGACCTGCTGGTGGCGGTCGTCACCATCAGCATGCTGACCACGCCGTTCCTGGTCAATCTTCTCCGCTGCCTGCCACAGCGCGGGAAAGCGGCGGCCCCCGGCGGTGCCGCGCCCCCCGCCGAGGACAACCCGGTGATCATCGCCGGTTTCGGCCGCGTCGGCCAGATCGTCGGGCGCATCCTCGCCACGCGCGGCATCCCCTTCACCGCCCTCGACAGCGACTCGGAGCAGCTCGATTTCGTGACCCAGTTCGGTGAAAAGGCCTATTTCGGCGACGCGTCCCGCCTCGACCTGCTGCGCGCGGCGCGGGCCGACCGGGCCGCGATCCTGGTGATCGCAATCGACGACATCGAGGCCTCGATGAAGTGCGCCGAGATCGCGAAGCAGCATTTCCCGCATCTCAAGATTTTCGCGCGCGCCCATAACCGGCTGCACGCCTACCGCCTGCTCGACCTCGGCATCTCGCGCGTGTGGCGCGAGACCTTCCACTCGAGCGCCGACCTGGCGGGCAGGGTGCTGACGGAGCTCGGATTGCCGGAATCGGCCGCGGAAGAATCGGTGCGCATCTTCACGCTGCACGACGAGCGCCTGCTGCGGAGCGCCGCGGCCCACCATGCGGACATGCCCAAGCTGATCGAGATCGCCAAGGCCGGCCGTGCCGAATTGCGGACCCTGTTCGAGCAGGACCGCAGATGAGTCCAGCGACAACTGATGACTGGCGACGGACGGCGCACCTGGCCGTTCGCCGCTCGCCAACCGTCAATGTAGAATGCGCATACCCCATCAACCCGGAAAGAACGGACTATGGACACGTTTAACCGACCCGCAAGCACCACTCGCCCCATCCACGATCTCCTCGCGCGCCGCTGGAGCTCGCGCGCCTTCGACCCCCAACGGCCGGTTTCGCGCGAGCAGCTGCTCGTGCTGGTCGAGGCCGGACGCTGGGCGCCCTCGTGCAACGGCGATGAGCCGTGGCGCTACCTGATCTGGGACAAGGCGCGCGACTCCGAGGGGTGGCAGAAGGCGTTCGACTGCCTGTCCGAGAACAACAGGAAATGGGTGAAGAACGTGCCTCTCCTCATGCTCTCCTGCGCCGGCAGCAGTTTCGAGGCGACCGGAAAGTCCAACCGCTGGACACAGCACGATACGGGAGCGGCCAGCGTGTCCATGGCCCTGCAGGCATCGGCGATGGGACTGATGGTGCATCAAATGGGCGGCTACGACGCCGAGAAGGCGCGGGCCGCCTTCGGCATCCCCGCGGAATACACGCCCATGGCGATGATCGCGATCGGCTACCAGGCCAGCCCGGACATCCTCGACGAGGAAACCAAGGCCAAGGAGTTGAGGCCGCGCGCGCGCAAGCCGGCGGCTCAGCGTTTCTACGAGGGCGGCTGGGGCAAGGGCCTCGCCGCCTGATGCTCGAGGACTTCGTCCACGCGATCTTCTGGCCGTTCTTCCTCGGCGGGCTGGTGGGCCTCATGTCGATCAGCAATCCGCTGTCGAAGATCCCGCTGTTCGTCTCCCTGACCCATGACCTGCCGCCGCGCGAGCGGGCGGCGATCGCGCGCAAGGCCTGCTTCTACGGTTTTGCCCTGCTGCTGTTCACGCTGTTCTTCGGCGTGCTCGTCCTGGAAGCGTTCGGCATCTCGTACGGGTCGTTGCGCATCGCGGGCGGGCTGACCGTCGCGCTGCTCGGCTACCGCATGCTGTTCGGCTACGGCTACGTCGGGCTGACGGCGAAGGGCGGTGCGCGCAACGTTGCGGTATTCCCGCTGGCTCTGCCGGCCATCTGCGGGCCGGGCGCGATCGCGGTCGTGATCGGGATCTCGACCGAGATCGCGGAGCTCGGGACTGCAGGGTTGAAGGCGGTCGCATACGGCGCGACGGTCGCCAGCATGCTCCTCACCTGCATCGCGATCTGGCTCACGTTCCGGTCCGCGCGCTTTCTCTCGAAGGTCATGGGGCCGGATGCGATGGAGGCGATCACCCGGATCATGGGTTTCCTCCTGGTGTGCATCGGCGTGCAGTTCGTCGCGTCCGGGATACGGACGTTCATTGCCGGCCAATGAGCGCCACGGCGTCTTCCCACTTCGGAGACTCCCGCGCCTCGAGCGGCCGGTCCCACGGCTGATAGTTGGCGGCGTCGACGATACTCACCGGCAGGATGATTTCCGGCGGGACCCCGACGCCGCGCAGATGCCGGATCGCCGCCTCGGTGGCGATGCTGCTGAGGTGCATGGCATCGAAACTGACGGTGGCGAGCAGTTTCCCGCTCTTGATCGCGGCGACGGCTTCGGGCAGGGCGTTGACGCCCACCAGCGGAACGCGCCGGCCTGCCGCCTCCAGCGCCTCGATCGCACCCAGTGCCATGACGTCATTCGCGCACAGCATGCCGTCGACGCGCGGCAGCGCGGCGAGCAGCTCCGCCGTCACGCGCCGCGCGGTTTCCTGCTGGTAGTCTGCCGCGCGCGAGGCGACGATGCGTATGCCGGGTGATTCACGGACCGCATCATGAAAACCGCGCATCCGCTCCCGGCTGGTCACCGCGGCGGGCACGCCTTCGAGGATGACGATGTCCCCCTTGCCGCCGATGTGCCGGAAGAGATATGCCGCGATGTGCCGCGCCAGCTGGGTGTCGTCCGATCCGACGTAGGTTATGAAGCGCCCGTGCGCGAGCCGGTTGAGGTAATTGACGGTGGGAATCCCGGCGGCCTCGAGCTTGCGCACGGAGTCGCTCATCGCCGTGGCGTGCACGGGGACGAATACCGCGGCGTCGGGCCGCTCCGCGATAGCGCGCTCGACGAGCGCCTTCTGCTGGTCGACGTCGTCGGGCTTCTCCGGAACGTAATGCACGACGCGCGCACCCATGCGCGCGGCGACGCGGTCGGCGCCCAGCCGGGCGGCGGCGTACGCGGGATTCGTGCGGTTCTTGGTGAATACCGCGATGACCGGCGCGCGGGTCTGCAATCTAGACTCCCCTCGCCCCCTGTTGGGGGAGAGGGATAGGGTGAGGGGGCCGCCTTCAGCGCAGGTTGGCTTCCGCCGTCGTGCCGAGCGGAACCGCGTCCTGAACATGCTCGTTCAGGAAGTTGAACTCGAGCTTGGTGCCGACCGGGTCGTAAAGGAAGACCTGGTAGCCCGCGTTCTCGATGTTCTGCTCCTCGAAGTCGATGCCCAGTCTTTTCAATCGCTTGCGGAAATCCACCGCGCCGGAGGCCTTGAACGCGATGTGGTCCACGCTGCCGCTGTGCTTGTCCTTGACGATGGATTTCTCGGGGAAGCGCGCGCTGACGTGAATGATCGGATCGTCGCCGTCGTAGAGCCAGAGCCCGCCGAAATTGAAATTGGGGCGGTAGCCGGGCTTGAGGCCCAGCACGTCGCCGTAGAACTTCTCGATCTTGGGCGTGTCGCTGTTCGAGCAGCGGATGTTGAGATGCAGGAAGCCTTCGAACTTCATGGTCGTTCTCCAGGGTGCGGTCTACGACAAGACCGTTGCTGCGGAAAATCCTAGCACAAAAAACTGCCGGG
>DASWIC010000050.1:0-14509 GCA_036397875.1 Burkholderiales bacterium | reverse complement strand
CATCATCATCGCGGGCTGGGCATCCAACTCGAAGTACGCCTTCCTCGGAGCGATGCGCTCGGCGGCCCAGATGGTGTCCTACGAGCTGGCGATGGGGTTCGCGCTGGTGTGCGTGCTGATGGCGGCGCAGAGCCTCAACCTCGGCGACATCGTGCGCATGCAGCAGGGCAACTGGGGCTTCCTTAACTGGTTCTGGATACCCCTGTTCCCGATCCTCTTCGTCTATCTCATCTCCGGCGTGGCGGAGACCAACCGCGCGCCGTTCGACGTCGCGGAAGGCGAATCCGAGATCGTAGCCGGATATCACGTCGAGTACTCGGGCATGACCTTCGCGGTGTTCTTCCTCGCCGAGTACGCGAACATGATCCTGATCTCCACGCTCACATCCGTCATGTTCCTCGGCGGGTGGCTGTCGCCCGTCCCGGCGGTGCTCGCGGGCGCGATCGGGTTGCCCTGGCTCGCCGCGCCCAGCTTTGGGTGGCTCCTGGTGAAGCTATTCCTCGTCGTATCGTGTTTCCTGTGGTTCCGCGCCACCTTCCCGCGCTACCGCTACGACCAGATCATGCGGCTCGGCTGGAAGGTGTTCCTGCCGCTCACCATCGGCTGGATCGTGGTGCTGGGCGCGTGGATGCAGACGCCCCTGTGGGTGTGGTGGAAGTGATGCTCGAGCGCATCCAGCGGTTCTTCCGCACCTTCCTGCTGATCGAGCTGGTGAAGGGCATGCTGCTCACCGGCCGGCACCTCTTCCGCCGCAAGATCACGGTGCAGTACCCCGAGGAGAAAACGCCGATGAGCCCGCGCTTCCGGGGGCTCCACGCGCTGCGCCGCTACCCCAACGGCGAGGAGCGCTGCATCGCCTGCAAGCTGTGCGAGGCGGTGTGCCCGGCGCTTGCCATCACCATCGAGTCCGAGCAGCGCGCCGACGGCACGCGGCGCACGACGCGCTACGACATCGATCTCACCAAGTGCATCTTCTGCGGCTTCTGCGAGGAGTCATGCCCGGTCGATTCGATCGTGGAGACGCACATTCTCGAGTATCACGGCGAGAAGCGGGGCGATCTCATCTACACCAAGCCGATGCTGCTCGCGGTGGGCGACCTCTACGAGGAGAAGATCGCGCAGGATCGCGAGCAGGACGCCGCCTACCGATGACCTTCAGCGCATTCGTCTTCTACTTCTTCTCCGCGATCCTACTGTTCGCCGCGCTAGGCGTCATCACGGCGCGCAACCCGGTGCATGCCGCGCTCTACCTGGTGCTGGCATTCTGCACCTCGGCCGCGATCTGGATGCAGTTGCAGGCGGAGTTCCTCGCCATCGTGCTGGTGCTGGTCTACGTCGGCGCGGTGATGGTGCTGTTTCTCTTCGTGGTGATGATGCTCGACATCAACCTGGCGCGGATGCGGCAGGGCTTCTGGAGCTATCTGCCGCTCGGCGCGTTCGTCGCGCTGCTGCTCGTTGCCGAGATGGTGATCGTGCTGGGCGGGCGCTACGCCGGCTTCCGCGATGCGCCGTCCCCGCCGCCGCTCGCGGCCGGCTACAGCAACACCAAGGAGCTCGGGCGGCTGGTTTACACCGAGTACGTCTACCCGTTCGAGATCGCCGCGGTGATCCTGCTGGTGGCGATCGTCGCGGCGATCGCGCTGACGCTGCGCCGGCGCAAGCCAAGCAAATACCTCGACCCGGCGCGCCAGATCAACGTACGCGCGCGGGACCGGGTGCGCATCGTATCCATGCCAGCGGAAAAGAAAGAGCAAGGGCGCCCCGAGTGATTTCGCTGTCGCATTACCTGGTGCTGGGCGCGATCCTGTTCGCGATCGCGGTGATCGGCATTTTTCTCAACCGCAGGAACATGATCGTGCTGCTGATGGCGATCGAGCTGATGCTGCTCGCCGTCAACATGAATTTCGTGGCGTTCTCGCACTTTCTCGACGACCCCTCCGGGCAGGTCTTCGTGTTCTTCATCCTGACGGTCGCCGCCGCCGAGTCCGCGATCGGGCTGGCAATCCTGGTCGCGCTGTTCCGCAACCTGAACACGATCGACGTCGAGGATCTGGACAGTCTCAAGGGATGAGGCATGGCTCGTGACTGGTGACTCGTGACTCGAGACAATAACAACGGCGCCTGAACGTTGATGAATCGGACCCATCACCCATCCCTCGTCACGCATCACCGCGTTTGCGAATGACGATGATGCAAACGCTCTATCTGGTGATACCGCTGGCGCCGCTCGTGGGTGCGCTGGTTGCGGGAGTTTTCGGCCAGGCGATCGGGCGCCGCGGCGCGCACTGGATCACCATCGCCGGCATGCTGGTCTCGACGCTCGCCGCGGCGGCGGTGTTCCGCGACGTGCTGGACGGCAATACCTACGACGGGCCGGTCTATACCTGGCTCACGTCGGGCAACTTCCGCTTCGAGTTCGGTTTCCTGATCGACCGCCTCTCCGCCACCATGATGCTGGTGGTCGCGTTCGTGTCGCTGATGGTGCACGTCTACACCATCGGCTACATGGCGGACGACCCCGGCTACCAGCGCTTCTTCAGCTATATCTCGCTGTTCACGTTCTTCATGCTGATGCTGGTCTCGGCGAACAACTTCCTGCAGCTCTTTTTCGGCTGGGAAGGCGTGGGGCTCATGTCCTACCTCCTTATCGGCTTCTGGTACCAGCGCCCGAGCGCGACCTACGCCCAGTTGAAGGCGTTCCTGGTGAACCGCGTCGGCGATTTCGGCTTCCTGCTGGGCATCGCCCTCGTGCTCATGTACTTCGGCACGCTCGATTACTCCACCGTGTTCCGGAACGCGCCCACGCTCGGGGCCAACACCATCGAGATCCTGCCCGGCGCGACGTGGTCGCTGATGACGGTGATCTGCCTGCTGCTGTTCGTCGGCGCGATGGGCAAGAGCGCGCAGTTTCCGCTCCACGTGTGGCTGCCGGACTCGATGGAAGGCCCGACGCCGATCTCGGCGCTGATCCACGCCGCGACCATGGTGACGGCGGGCATTTTCATGGTGGCGCGCATGTCGCCGCTCTACGAGCTGTCCGAGACCGCGCTGTCCGTGGTGATGGTGATCGGGGGGATCACCGCGCTCTTCATGGCGCTCGTTGCGATCGTGCAGAACGACATCAAGCGCGTGGTCGCCTATTCCACCCTGTCGCAGCTCGGCTACATGACCGTCGCGCTGGGCGCCTCGGCCTACGCCGCCGGCATTTTCCACCTGGTGACGCATGCCTTCTTCAAGGCGCTGCTGTTCCTGGGTGCGGGATCGGTGATCATCGCGCTGCATCACCAGCAGGACATGCGCAGGATGGGCGGCCTCAGGAAATACCTGCCGGTCACCTACTGGACGTTTCTCATCGGGGCGATCGCGAGCGCCGGCATTCCCGGGTTCTCCGGCTTCTTCTCCAAGGACGCGATCATCGAGTCGGTGCGCCTGTCGTCCACGCCGGGCGCGGGCTTTGGCTACTTCTGCGTGCTGACCACCGTATTCGTCACCGCGCTCTACACGTTCCGGCTGGTGTTCATGACGTTCCACGGACCCGAGCGCTTCCACGGGGAAGGAGAGCAACACGGCGGGCACGGCACGCCCTCCGGCGCCCCCCACGAATCCCCGGCGGTCGTGACGGTGCCGCTCATCCTGCTGGCAATCCCGTCCATTGCCGCGGGCTGGTACATCGGGCCGGTGCTGTTCGGCGGTTATTTCGGCGACGCCATCGTCGTCGCGCCGGCGCACGATGTGCTGGCGCAGATGGGGCGGGGCTTCCAGGGTATCGCCGCAATGATGACCCATGCCCTCGGCACGGCGCCGACCTGGCTTGCGATCGGAGGCGTTGCCACCGCCGCCTATCTCTACTTGCTGCGGCCGGACCTGCCTGGGGTGATCAAGGGCAAGCTGGGGTTCCTCTACACCATACTCGAGCGCAAGTACGGGTTCGACGAGGCCTACCAGTGGCTGTTCGGGGACGGCGCGGTGCGCTTCGGCACCGGGCTGTGGAAGGGCGGCGACGTGGCGGTGATCGACGGCGTGTTCGTCGACGGCTCGGCGCGGGCGGTAGGCTGGTTCGCGGCGGTGATCCGCACCCTGCAGTCCGGGCTGATCTATCACTACGCCTTCGCCATGATCATCGGCATCCTGGTGCTGCTGACGATGTTATACATCTCCTGATAGCGCCATGCTCGGCTTCAACCTGCTCAACCTCGCGATCTGGGTCCCGATTCTCGCCGGTGCCGCGGTGCTCGCGACCGGCTCGGACCGCAATGCCGGCGCCGCGCGCCTGATCGCGCTCGCCGGCTCCGTGCTCGGATTCGCCGTGACCCTGCCGCTCTACGCGGGTTTCGATCCTAGGGCGAGCGGCTTCCAGTTCACCACCGTCAGGCCGTGGATCGAGACCTTCAACGTCAATTACCACCTCGGCATCGACGGCGTCTCGCTGCTTCTGATCCTGCTCAACAGCTTCACGACCGTGCTGGTCGTCATTGCCGGCTGGGAAGTGATCCGGGAGCGCGTCGCCCAGTACCTGGCCGCGTTCCTGTTCCTGTCGGGCCTCATGAACGGGGTGTTCTCCGCGCTCGATGCGCTGTTGTTCTACGTGTTCTTCGAGGCGACGCTGATCCCGATGTTCGTCATCATCGGCGTGTGGGGCGGCCCGAACCGGGTCTATGCCGCCTTCAAGTTCTTCCTCTATACGCTCGCGGGGTCGCTGCTCTTGCTGGTGGCGCTGATCTACCTCTACAACGTCTCGGATGGGAGCTTCTCGCTGCTGGACTATTACCGGCTGCCGCTCGCCCTGGTGCCCCAGGTCCTGATCTTCATTGCGTTCATGGCGTCATTCGCGGTCAAGGTGCCGATGTGGCCGGTTCACACCTGGCTGCCGGACGCCCACGTCGAGGCCCCGACCGGCGGCTCCGTCGTGCTCGCCGCGATCATGCTGAAGCTCGGCGCCTACGGCTTCATCCGGCTGTCGCTGCCGATCGTGCCTGACGCGAGCCAGACGCTCGCCGGGTTCGTGATCGCGCTGTCGCTCATCGCTGTGGTCTACATCGGTCTCGTCGCCCTGGTGCAGGCCGACTTGAAGAAGCTGATCGCGTATTCCTCGATCTCGCACATGGGTTTCGTCACGCTCGGCATCTTCATCTTCAATCCGCTCGGGCTCGAGGGCGCCGTCATCCAGATGATCTCGCACGGCTTCATCTCGGGGGCGCTGTTCCTGTGCGTGGGCGTGCTCTATGACCGCATGCATTCGCGCAGAATCGAGGACTACGGCGGCGTCGTCAATACCATGCCGGTGTTCGCGGCGCTGTTCATGCTGTTCGCGATGGCGAATTCCGGCCTGCCCGGCACCAGCGGCTTCGTGGGCGAGTTCATGGTGATACTGGGCTCCGTCAAGGTGAGCTTCTGGTACGCGGCGGCGGCCGCAACCACCCTGGTATTCGGCGCGGCCTACACGCTGTGGATGTACAAGCGCGTGATCTTCGGCGCGGTCGCCAATCCCCGCGTCGCGGGCCTGGCGGACCTCAAGGGGCGCGAGTTCCTCGTGCTGGGGTCGCTGGCGCTGGCCGTGCTCGTGATGGGCGTCTGGCCGAATCCGTTTGCCGAGGTGCTGCACGCCTCGGTCAACGGCCTGCTGAATCACGTCGCCCAGAGCAAGCTGCCCTGAGGGGCCCGCCGATGGAGTACATCACGCCGCTTTCCCCCGCCGGTCCCGAGCTGTTCCTGCTCGCCATGGTGTGCGTGATTCTGGTTGCGGATCTGTTCATCAGCGACGTCCGGCGCATCATCAGCTACGCGCTCACCCAGGCGGCGCTCCTCGGCTGCTTCCTGGTCACCTACCTCACCGCGGCGCTGGAGCCGGTCACGACCTTCAGCGACATGTTCGTGGACGACATCATGGCCGACGTGCTGAAGCTGCTGGTCTACGTCTCGGCCATGGTGATGCTGGTCTACTCGCGGCCCTATCTGGCTGCGCGCGGCCTGTTCCGCGGCGAGTTCTTCGTGCTCGTGCTGTTCGCGACGCTGGGCATGATGGTCATGATCTCGGCGAACCACCTGCTGACGCTCTATCTCGGCCTCGAGCTGCTGACGCTCTCGCTCTTCGCCTTGGTGGCGCTGCAGCGCGACTCCGCGGCCGCGACCGAGGCGGCGATGAAGTACTTCGTGCTGGGCGCGCTCGCCTCGGGCATGCTGCTCTACGGCATGTCCATGCTCTACGGGGCGACGGGAACGCTCGGTATCACGCAGCTCGCGGAAACCATCCTCTCGGGCGGCGCGCGGGAGCTGGCGCTCGTATTCGCGCTGGTGTTCGTTGTCGCGGGCCTGGGCTTCAAGCTGGGCGCGGTGCCGTTCCACATGTGGGTGCCGGACGTCTATCACGGCGCGCCGACGGCGGTGACGTTGTTCATCGGGTCGGCGCCCAAGCTGGCGGCGTTCGCCTTCGTCATGCGGCTGCTGGTGCAGGGTCTCGGCGCCGAGCAGCTGGTGGGGGAGTGGCGCCAGATGCTGGTGCTGATGGCGGTGGCTTCGCTCGCGATCGGCAACCTGACCGCCATCGTCCAGACCAATCTCAAGCGGATGCTCGCCTATTCCACCATCGGCCACATGGGATTCCTGCTGCTCGGCATCCTTTCGGGGAACCTCGTCGGCTATGGCGCCGGCATGTTCTACGTGGTGGTCTACGTGCTGATGAATCTCGGCGCTTTCGGCATGATCCTGCTGCTGTCCCGTGCCGGATTCGAGGCGGAAAACCTGGATGACTTCAAGGGCTTGAACCAGAGGAGCCCGTGGTACGCCTTCCTGATGCTGCTCCTGATGTTCTCCATGGCGGGTGTGCCGCCGACGGTGGGCTTTTACGCCAAGCTGGCCGTGCTGCAGGCGATCATCAACATCGGACTTATCTGGCTCGCGGTAGTCGCCGTGCTGTTTTCGCTGGTCGGCGCCTACTACTACCTGCGGCTGGTCAAGCTCATGTACTTCGAAGCGCCGGAGGACACCACGCCCATTGCGCCGCGCGCCGATGTCCACGTCCTGCTGAGCGCCAATGGGCTCGCCATGCTGCTGTTCGGAATCCTGCCCGAGCCGCTGATGGCGCTGTGCCAGTTTTCGATCCAGGCGTCGCTCTGAGAACCAGGAAAAAGCCCGATTTCACCGAGCGGAAGCTCCGTTCCAGGTCCGTCTACCACGGGCGGCTGCTCCACGTGCTGGAAGACGAGGTGCGGGCCGCCGACGGCCGCATCGCTCGCCGCGAATACGTGCGGCATCCGGGAGCGGTGGCGATTGTGCCGTTCCTCGATTCCTCGACCGTGGTGCTGGTGCGCCAGTACCGCTATCCCCTTGCGCGCCACTTTTTCGAGATACCGGCGGGCAAGATCGACCCCGGCGAGACGCCGCTGCGAACGGGGCGGCGCGAGCTCCGAGAGGAATGCGGCTATCGAGCCGCGACATGGCGCCGCCTGGCGACCATACACCCGTGCATCGGCTACTCCGATGAGCGGATCGTGCTCTACGTCGCGCGGGGACTCACCGGCGTCGGCCACGCGCCGGATGACGGCGAGCTGCTCGAGGTGGTGCCGATGAAGATGGCCGCGGCGGTGCGTTGGGTGAAAGCGGGGAAGATTACCGACCAGAAGACCGTCATCGGCCTGCTCTGGGCCGACAAGTTTCGTGACCGGTGACCGGCCACGACGAAGGATGAAGGCGGAAGGATGGCCTGGTCTGACTTCCGACTTCTGACTTCTGCCTTGGGGTGCCCGCGCCCGCCGCGTCAGGCCGCGCTGGCGTCGCGGTCGGCGTCGCGGATGGGCTCGGCCACGACGTCCTTCTGATCGAGCGGGACCGGCCGGTGGAACAGGTAGCCCTGGCCGAAGTGCGTGCCCATGCCGAGCAGGAGGTTCAGCGCCTCCGGCGTCTCCACCCATTCCGCGATCACCTGCTTGTCGAGACCGTTGGCGATGTCGTTCAGCGCCCGCACGAAGATGCGGCTGCCTTCGTCGGTTGCGAGATCGCGGATGAACCCGCCGTCGATCTTCAGGTAATCGACGTCGAAGCGCTTGAGGTAATAGAAGGAGCTGAAACCCGCTCCAAAGTCATCGAGCGCAAAGCGGCAGCCCATCTCCTTCAGCCGCTTGATGAAGGTGATCGTAACGTCGATCTCGGACATCGCGGCGGTCTCCGTGATCTCGAACACCAGCTGGCTCGGATGAACACTGCTCGAGCGCAGCAGCGAATGGAAGCGCCGTATCCACTGCTGGTCCGAAATGGAAACCCGCGACAGATTGACGAAATAGCGCAGCTTCCGGTTGGCCTGTCCGCTTGCGCTCAGATAGGCGAGCAGCTTCTCGACCACCTGCAGGTCGATTTCCTGGATCATGCCCATGGATTCCGCGAGCTCGATGAAATTGCCGGGGAGGATGTAGCCCCCGTCCTCGCCGCGAATGCGCACCAGCACCTCGTGGTGCACCGCCTCGTGGTCCTTCAAGCGCACGACCGGCTGCTGGAACAGCACCAGGCGGTTCCCGTCGAGCGCGTCGCGCAGCTTCTTCGCCCAATGAACGCGCTTATGGGTGGTGCGCAGGTTTTCGGAGGCCTGGTCGAACAGCACGTGGCGGTTGCGCCCCCGATCCTTGGCCTGGTACATCGCGATGTCCACGTTCGAGAGCAGCGCGAGCGCATCCCCGCCGTGGAAGGGGTAGAGCGCGACGCCCGCGGAGGCGGCCAGGTTCGAGACGACCTTGTCGTCCGCGGCCTGGAAGCGGTAGTGCCGCACGGCGTCGAGCGCCTTATCCGCCGCTTCGACGGCTTCCCTGCGCAGCGCCGCGGGCAGGTGGATGGCGAACTCGTCGCCCCCGAGGCGGAACAGCTCGCCTGCAAGATTCCGGGCGAGATCGCGCAGCACGCTGCCGACCCCGACGATCAACTGATCGCCGGTGCGATGGCCGAAATGGTCATTCACATACTTGAAATGGTCGATGTCGAGGAACAGCAGCGCGCCCACGCCGCCCGACTGCAGGGCCGACTCCACGCACCGCTGCAGGCACAGCCGGTTGGGGAGATCGGTGAGCGAATCGTGCAGCGCGAGGTGCTCGATGCGCTGCGCCGCCAGGTGCTCCTCGGTAATGTCGCGCGCCGTGCCGCGGATGCCGAGCATGGCGCCATTGTCGTCGAGTACCACGCGGGCATTGATACCGATCCAGCGGTCTTCCCCGGTATTGGTGAGGAGCCGGGTCACGTGATGCTTGATCTCGCCGTCGCGTTTCAGCGTCGCCAGGAAGCGGCGGTTGGGCACGTGGGAGACCCCGGACTCGAAATCGAAGAAGCAGCGTCCGATCAGCTCCTTGGGCGCGAGCCCGAAGATCGCATTGGCGGCGGTATTGAGATAGGTGAAGCGCCCGAACGAGTCGGTGGTCCAGATCAGGTCGTGGGACGTCTCGACCAGGTCGCGGTAGCGGTTCTCGCTCTCCAGCAGGAGCTGGATGACCCGCCGCTTCTCGGCGAGCGACTTGCGAACCGTCGCCAGCTCCTTGCTGGCCTTGTCGCTCGTGGTGGCAAGGCCGGAGGCGGTCAGGCGGTCGATCAGCTCGCGGGAGTAACGCCGATGCCCGCCGTGGGTGCGGCTCGCGACCAGCACCCCCTGCTCATCCCAGCGCCGCAGCTTCTGGATCGGAATAGCGAGCATCTCGGACACCTGCTGGATGCTGTACTCCGACGACGGATCGCCCACGCTTTCTCCCCTGTTCGGAAGCGGCTTCCTGGCGGCGGCCTGCGGCCGCAACCCGTTACGCGCCAACTGGCTCATAAGTCTATCAAATCCTCTATTTGCTGGCGAACCGGCGCGCCCCGCTTGCGCGCGCCTTCGCCAGGTCATCGGGTGTTTCGAGGCTGCGCGTGCTCCCATCGTGCGGCCGCAGGCGGCCGGCTATTAACCGTTTGCGCGCGTTCATCGACTGCCACGCGATGCCGCGCACGGATCGCGCGATTCCATCCTCGAGCCGGCCGGCGTCCAGCGCGGGATCGCGGCCGGTCGCGGGCCTGATCCGCGCCGGCACACCGCTATCGGGCGCGTCGCAGAACAGCTCGTTGTACGCGAGCTGCCGCGCGAGCTGGGTCGTGCCCAATCCGAGGTATACGGGATGGTCACGGATGACCGCATCCTCGCCGCCGCAGGCGTGGTGGCGGTGGCTCGACCACCGGTAATCCGCCGGCCCCGGGGCAAGGCGCGCCCGCACCGGTGCCGTTTCGATCTCACGGTAACAGCCGAGCAGGTCCTGCTCGTCGCCGATTCCCGTGATCTTCGGATCCTCCTCCCAGAACGCGCCATTCCGCTGGTAGGTGTAGTTCACGTACTCCACGTAGTGCTCGCCGAGCCCGCTCAGCCGCTGCGCCAGCCTGGTCTCCGAGTCCAGGCTGACGAGCAACTGCACATGGTCCGGCATCAGCACGTAGGCGTGGATCGCACACCCCTGGCGCTCCGCCGCCTCCTTCAGGCAATCGAGATAGACGAGATGATCCTCGTCGCTGAAGAAACACGCCGAGCCATCGTTCCGGCGATGGACGACGTGATGCGGCGTCCCTGCCGATGTGGCTGCGGTCCTGTCACCCATTGCACACCCCCGGTAGGCGATGGAATCAGTGAATCTGCTGCGACTCGTTCATCCCGTTCTGGCGCGAAACCAGGCGCTGCATGAGCTTGAGATCGCGCGAATTGAGCTTCAACGCGCTGTCCACCCAGATCTGCACGACGTCGAGCAGCTCCGAGAACTCGATGCGCTGCACGCGCCGGCGCACCTGCGTGAGCGCGGCGAACCCGTTACGGCTCCGGCTGCGGCGCCGGATCAGCGCAGCGACCTCGGCCTCGCCGTTGCCGTTTTCCGCCACCACGTCGACGACGCCCTGCGCGGCCATCTCCTCCGCGGTGTAGATCTTCCCGCTGGTGATGATCTCCTCCGCGCCGCGCTGCCCGATACGGCGCTCGAGGAATGAATAGGCGCCCATGCCCGGGAACAGGTTGAAGATGATCTCCGGAAAGCCGAAGCGGGCGCTTTTTTCCGCGATGATGACGTCGCTCGACAGCGCCGCCTCGAAGCCGCCGCCGAGGCACTCGCCCTGCACCAGGGAGGCCGTGGTGAGCGGCAGCTCGTGGCCGATGTACTGGCGGTAGAGCACGTCGATGCAGGCGCGCCCGTAGCGCAGCAGGCCCTGGCGGTCGCGGGCATCGATCAATTGCTTGAAGAGATCGAGATCGCCCCCGAGATTGAACACGCCCGGCACGCCCGAGGCGAGCACGACGTACTCGATCGGGTGCTCCTCGCCGTAGCAATCGATGGTCCCGCCGGTGCCGGCGAGATACTCCTGGAATGCCCGGATGTCGGCGAGCAGGGCGGGGTTGAAGCACGGCCGCGGCTCGGGCGCCCAGCGCATCCACAGGGCTCGCGATTCCTTGTCGAAATTGGCTCGCAGCTGCGGCGAGAAGCGCAACTCGAGCCGGTTGTCGAGCAGTTGAAAGGCGGGGTGTTGACGTGCTTCGAGAACTGCAGACGGGACATGCATATCCATGGCGACGCTCCCTCGGAGAAAAGCGGTTTCAAAAAAAATTCGACTGGTACTTCAAACCACGCCTCGATTAAAAGGTAAATCCGCCTTAGAAAGCAAATCTAACATTCTGATAGATTTTCACTTTTCGATTTAGAAACAGGGATTAACAACATCCCACAGGAATGTCCCCCCGGGGGCCCGATCCTGCCTTCTGTCGCGAACGGCGCAACACCTGTCGGAGACTGTCCGACCCCCCAAATTGACGCCAGGCCGCCCGCTAATTGATAATCAAGATTAACTATAACGAGTAAGTCTTTGTGATGACCCGAGTTTTGCGATTCATCTTCGGGCGCCTGTTTGGCGTACATGTGGTGGGAGATCTCTCCCAGCTCCAATCGGGGCGGGTCTTGATCGTCGCCAACCACGATTCGGTGCTCGACGGGGTGCTGCTGGGGCTGTTTCTGCCGGGGGGCGTTACCGTGGCGGATTCCGGTGACGGCTTGCGGCACTGGCTGGTGCGGATGCTGATGCGGGTCGTGCCGCACGTCGTCCTCAATCCCCAGCGCCCGCTCGCGCTGAAGCGGCTGATACGGCGCGTCGAGCGCGGGCGTCCGGTCCTGCTATTCCCGCAGGGCCCGGCGACGCCCACCGGCGGCCTCACCAAGATCTACGACTCGGCGGCGGTGATCGCCGCGCGCTGCAATGCGTGGATCGTCCCCGTCCGCATCACGGGGACGCTCTATTCCCGCTACGCCGCGGTCGGCGGCTTGTTCCCCAAGCGGCTCTTCCCCCGGGTCACCATCACGGTGCTGCCCGGGCGGCGGTTGCCGGCGCAGCTGCAGCTGCCGGGAAAGGCGCGGCGGCGCCGGCTGGCGGAGGAGCTGTTGAAGATCATGCAGCACATGATGTTCGCCTCGCAGCCGCCGTCGACGTTGTTCGAGGCGCTGCTCGACGCCGCGGCGCTGCACGGGCGCGGCACGCTCATCCTGGAGGACACGCAGCGTCACCACTCGTACCGCGATCTCATCAAGGCGAGCCTGGCGCTGGGGCGACTGGGCGCCCGGCTCGCGCAGGAAGGGGAGATCGTGGGCGTGATGATGCCCAACCTGGCGACGACGGTCGCGCTCCTCTTCGGCCTGGGTGCGATGCGGCGCACGCCGGCGCTGCTCAATTACACGGCCGGACCCGACGCGCTGCGCAGCGCCTGTATCGCCGCCGGGATCAAGACTCTCGTCACCTCGCGGCGCTTCGTCGACGTCGCGCGGCTGGGCAGCTCCATTGCGGCGCTCTCCACGCTCCGTATCGTCTACCTGGAGGACCTGCGCACGCAGTTCGGGCCGCTCGACAAGCTGTGGCTGATCGGCCGGGCGCTCTGGTGGCCGCGCGCCGTGGTGCCGCGCGGGGACCCGGACGAGACCGCGGTGATCCTGTTCACGTCCGGCTCCGAGGCCCGCCCGAAGGGCGTCGCACTGAGCCACCGCGCGCTGCTCGCCAATATCGCGCAGATGGGCGCGGTCATCGACTACGGGCCGAACGACACGTTTCTCAACTCGCTGCCGATGTACCACTCCTACAGCCTGACCGCCTGCACGCTGCAGCCGCTGTTGACGGGCACCCGCAGCTATCTCTACACCACGCCGCTGCACTACAAGGTGATCCCGGAGCTGGCCTACACCCGCGGCTGCACCTACGTCTTCGGCACCAGCACCTTTCTCGCGCATTACGCGCGCCAGGCGCATCCCTACGATTTCAACAAGACGCGGGTCGTCGTGTCGGGCGCGGAGAAGCTCAACCCGGAGGTGGCGAGCCTGTGGCTGAACCGCTTCGGGCTGCGCATCATGGAAGGCTACGGCGCCACCGAGTGCGCGCCCGTGCTCTCGCTCAACACGCCGATGTCGTACAAGCCGGGATCGGTCGGGCGCCTGCTTCCGGGCATCGAGCATCAGCTGGTGCCGGTGCCCGGCATCGCCCGCGGTGGCGTGCTCCACGTGCGCGGGCCCAACGTGATGCGCGGCTACTATCTCTACGAGCGCCCCGGCGAGCTGCAGCCGCCGCGCTCCGAGGTGGGCGAAGGCTGGTACAACACGGGCGACGTCGTCGAGATGGACGATGACGGCCATCTCACGATCCACGGGCGCGTGAAGCGCTTCGCCAAGATCGCGGGCGAGATGATCTCGCTCGAGGTCGTGGAGCGCATCGCCCTGCAGGCCTCTCCCGGCCAGCAGCACGCCGCAGCACTCGAGCTGGTTTCGCAGGCCGGCGAGAGCACCGTGCTCTTCACGACCGACCCGCGGCTCGACCGCATCGCGCTTCAGAAGGCGGCACGCGAGCTCGGCGCGCAGGACCTCGCCGTGGCGCGCCGCATCGTGCACGTGTCCACGCTCCCGCTGCTCGGCAGCGGCAAGACCGACTACGTGAAGCTCAGGTCGCTGACCGAAATCGGGCACGCCGCGGCCGCTCCCCGCCACTGATCACCCCGGCTCGCGTACCGGCTGGCGACCGGGTGTAAGATAGCCGCGACACCGCGCCGCACGCGTCATTGCGGCGCCCGGTGATCCCATCAACAGGAGGACACCATGGCCAAGGGGAAAGGAAAGGGAAGCGTCTACCGTGTCACCGAGCTGGTCGGCACCAGCAGGACCTCGTGGGAGGATGCCACGCGCAATGCCGTGGAGACCGCGTCGCATTCCCTGCGCGACCTGCGGGTCGCGGAGGTGATCAAGACCGACGTCGTCGTCGAGAACGGCAAGGTCGCGTCCTTCCGCGTGCGCGTCAGCCTGTCGTTCAAATACGAAGGTTGAGCGGACGCTGTCGCGCCGCTCAACTTCGCGCGTTCGAGCGGATGAACGGATCACCGCTCAACGCGCGGAGGACGGATGATCCCGTCATTCCCGCGGAGGCGGGAATCTAGTCCCGCGCCCTAATCCGGCAGCGGCGGCAGCGCCCGCAGATAGGCGATCATCGCCGCGAGGTCCTGCGGCGTCAGCTG
>DASWIC010000049.1:0-62259 GCA_036397875.1 Burkholderiales bacterium | reverse complement strand
CCGAAATAGACGCAGGCGGCAACGAGCGCCCAGGCCGGCACCAGCATGCTCACGGGCGCCTCGCGCAGCGCGGATACTCTTGCGTCCGGCTCGCGGAAATAGGCCACCTCGACGAAGCGCCAGACGTAGACGAGCGCGAGCAGCGAGCTCCCCACCACGGCGAATGCAATCGAGAGCGAGCCGCGCTCGAGCGCCGCCTGCACCAGGTACCACTTGCTGACGAAGCCGACGGTTGCCGGCACGCCGATCAGGCTCAGGCCGCCGAGTACGATGCCGAAGGAGGTAATCGGCATCGTGCGTCCGATGCCCGCGATTCCCTTGAATCGCACCGTGCCGATCCAAAAGGCGATGCCACCCAGCAGCAGGAACAGCGCGCCCTTGGTCAGGGCGTGGTTGAAGAGATGCACGATCGCGGCAGTCAGGCCATTCAGGGAGTCGAAGCTCACGCCGAGCGTGATGTAGCCGATCTGGGCAACGCTCGAATACGCAAACATGCGCTTGACGTCGTCCTGAAAGATGGCGATTGCGGAAGCGATGAATATCGCCGCGAGCGAGAGCGCGAGGAGGATCTCGCTCATCGGCAGCTCGCGGAAGACAGCGCTCTCACCGAAGATCGAAAAATAGAAGCGCAGCAGAACGTAGACCGAGACCTTGGTCGCCGTGGCCGCGAGAAAGGCGGTGACCACCGAGGGCGCGTAGGCGTAGGCGTTCGGCAGCCAGAGGTGCAGCGGAAACAGCGCGAGCTTGAGCGAAATGCCAACGGTAATGAAGGCGAGCGCCGCCAGCACCGGGCGCGGTTCACTGACCTCAGTCAGGCGCCCCGCCATGTCGGCCAGATTGAGGGTGCCGGTCATGAGGTAGAGCAAGCCCACCCCGATAACGAAAAACGTGGCGCCAATGGTTCCCATGATCAGGTACTGGTAACCCGCCATCAATGCCCGACGGTCGCGTCCCAGCGCAATCAGGACGTAGGTCGAAAGCGAGGAGATCTCGAAGAACACGAACATGTTGAAGCCGTCGCCGGTCATGACGATGCCCAGCAGCCCCGCCAGGCACAGCGCATACATCGCATAGAACAGGTAATGCTGCTCGCGCGGCACCTCCGCTTCCACGCTGCGGCGGCTGTAAACCGACACGACCGCCGCGATCAGCGACACCAGCACGGCCAGGTAGGCATTGGCGCTGTCGACCCGGTACTCGATTCCCCACGGCGGCGGCCAGCTGCCGAGCGCGTAGGAGATCACCCCCACCTGTGCCACTTGGGCGCTCAAGGCGAGCGCCACCCCGGCCGCCGTCCATGAAATCCCAACGGCGAATACCCAGGCGGTGGCGCCGTTGCGCAGCAGCACCATCAATGGCGCCGCAATGAGCGGCACCACGACCAGGAAGATCGGCAAGTGGCTGTTGATCACGTGCGCAGGACGTCCGGATCAGTCGGTGTCCCGGTCCCGCGCCAGGATCTCGTCTTCCTCGATGCTGCCGTAGGCTTCCCGGATGCGCACGACCAGCGCCAGCCCGAGCGCGAGCGTTGCGACGCCGACGACGATTGCGGTCAGGATCAGCACGTGGGGCAGCGGATTGGAATAGATGGCGAACTGCTCGGCGACGATCGGCGCGGTGCCGCCGATCAGCTTGCCGGGCGCGATGTAGAGGAGATAGACCGAGGTCTGGAAGATGGCGAGGCCGATCAGCTTCTTCACCAGGTTGCCGCGCGAAATCACGATGTAGAGACCGGCGATCGTCAGAAAGATCGTGGCCCAGTAGCTGTAATGGCCCGCGAGACTCACCGTACCTCCTCCTCGTCCTCGACGCGCCGGCCGGCGAAGAGGTAGAAGATCTTGAGCATGACGCCCGCCACCGTGATCAGCACGCCGAGCTCGACCCAGAAGATGCCGCGGTGCTGCCCCGCCACCGGATCCGCGTGCAGCACGAAATAATCGAGAAAGTTGCCGCCGAGGACGATGCCGGCGACGCCAACCAGCGCGAACAGCAGCACCCCGGCTGCGACCATGGCCTCGACCAGTCCCTCCGGCACGACCGCGCGCGCCGCGGGCAGCCCGTAGATGAGCGCGTAGAAGACGATCGCCGCCGCCGCGATGACGCCCGCCTGAAACCCTCCCCCCGGACCGAAATCGCCGTGAAACTGCACGTAGAGCGCGAACAGGATCATGAACGCGATCAGGATCTTCGCCACCACCCGCAGCACCAGGTAATCCCTCATCGGCGCTTCTCCCCGCGCTCCCTGCGGCGCCGCCCCAGCAGCGCGATCACGCCCGCGCCCGCCGTGAAAACGACCATTACCTCGCCCAGCGTGTCGTAGCCGCGGTAGCTGGCGAGCACCGCCGTCACGATGTTCGGCACCCCGGTCTCGCGTGCGCCGTCCTGGATGTAGCGCGGCGCGACATGGCGGTGGATCGGCGCCTCGGGGTCGGAAAATGCCGGCAATCCCAGCGTCCCGTAGGCAAGCACCACGCCCGTCGCGACCGCCACCGCGAGCGGCAGCGGAGGCCGGTGCAGCGGCTTCATCTCCTCCTTGCGCACGAGATGAAGCGTGCCGAGCAGCAGGACGACGGACACTCCCGCGCCGACCGCGGCCTCGGTCATCGCGACGTCCACCGCGTCGAGCGCGACCAGAATCGTCGCCATGAGAAAGCTGTAGGCGCCGAAGAGCACGACCACGGCGAACAGGTTGCGCTGGACGGCGATGGCGGCGGCGGCGGCGGCCATCATCGTGAGCAGCGCGCCGACGATCAGGGTTTCGACAGGACCTCCTTTCCCTCCGCCAGCTCGGGCTTCACGCCGCGCAGCATGGCCGCGCGGGTGAGCGCGTGGGTCGCCGTGGGGCTGGTGAAGAAAATCAGCAGGCCGAGCATGACCAGCTTGACGCTGGCGAGCGTCCAGCCGGCCTGCAGCAGGAGCCCGAGCAATATCAGTCCCGCGCCCAGCGTCTCGACAACGCTCCCCGCATGCGCGCGCGTGTAGAAATTCGGCATGCGTATCAGGCCCACCCCGCCGATCACGCAGAAAGTCCCGCCGGCGGCGAGCAGAATCCAGCTCAGGACGTCCGCCAGGACGCTCACTGCTCCGCCCCCGACTCGCCCGGCTCGCCGAGGCTGCCGTGGCGGAAATACTTGAGGACGGCGATCGTGCCGATGATGTTGAGGAAGCCATAGACGATCGCGAGATCGAGAAACTCGGGCCGCCCGCCCAGAAAGCCGATCACCGCGAGCAGCAGCGTGGCCACCGTGCCGATCGTGTTCACCGCGAGCGCGCGGTCGAACACGCTCGGCCCGAGAAACGCGCGCGTCAGCGCGAGAACGAGCGTAAGGAGGAGCGCTGCCGCCGCCACCTCGAACATCACGCCGCTCCCTCGAAGCGCGTCACGCGCCGGTCCATCTCGCCTGCGAGCAGTCCTTCGGCCCCCTCGCGCGTGAGCGCATGAACGAGAATCTCGTCCGGTTTCACGTCGATCGATATGGTGCCGGGCGTCAACGTAATCGAGTTGGCGTAGGTCACCACGCCGACCGGCGTTTTCTGCGAAGTCCTCGCGCGCACGAGCCGCGGGCTGATCGGGAGCCGGGGATCGACGATGATGCGCGAGACGTCCCAGGCGCTCTTCACGATCTCCTTCGCGAGCCACGGCCAGTAGCCGAGCGCGCGCCAGCTCAGGTGGATCGGATGGCCCTCGTGGTCGATCACCTCCATGCGCCGGCCGAGCGCCACGATCGCCACCGCGGAAAGCGCGCCCATCGTGACCAGGAACACGGTGAAATAACCGGACAGCAGCAGCCAGAAGACAAACAGGACGACTGCCGAGCTCAACGAGTACGCCGTATTTTTCATCGTATTTGACCGTGGAACAAGCGAGTGCCGCGCCGGGGGATTCTCGTTGTCGTGGCGGGCCCGGCGCTCCCGGCATTCTAATGACCGGGATTTGTCGAAACAAGCGAAATAGCGGCGCGGCCTCCCGCTCACCCGCGCCAGACGAGCGTCAGATAGACCAGGTAGGCTGCGACCAGCAGCGCGCCCTCCGCGCGGCTGACGATCAATCCGCGCCACATGACGGGCAGGCTCAGCGCCGCGAGCGCGACCGCGCCCCACAGCTCCGTCAACTGCATGCCGGCCGTGCCAATCGGGGCAAGCGCAGCCGCGAGGCCGAGTACGCCCAGCAAATTGAAGATATTGGAGCCGACGAGGTTGCCGACGGCGATGTCGCTCTCGCGCCTCACGACCGCCACCAGGCACGTGATCAGCTCCGGCAACGTGGTTCCCGCGGCGACCACCGTGATGCCGATCACGCTGTCGCTCACGCCAGCAGCGGCGGCAATCCTGACGGCGCCCGCGATCAGTCCCTGCGCGCCGAGCGCAAGCGCCGCGAGCCCGAAGCCGATCAATCCGAGCTCGGCGGCGAGGCTGTCCAACGGGCCGGGAACTTCGGCCGCAAATTCCTCGCGCACGCGCTCGCTGCGCTCGCGGCCAGCCATGTAGACAGTGAAGGCGAGATAACCCAGCAGGCTGGCGAGCAGCACGGCGCCCTCCAGTCGGTCGACCCCGCCATCGGTGAGGAAGGCCGCCACGACCAGCGTCGCGAGGATCATGATCGGCACGTCGAAACGGATGAGCTGCAGGTGCGCTTGAAGCGGCCGCACCAGTGCCGTCAGACCGAGAATCAGGCCAATGTTCAGGCTGTTCGCGCCGAGCACGTTGCCCAGCGAAATGCCGTCGCGTCCCGCCAGCGCGGCGCCCGTGACGACGAACAACTCCGGCGAGCTGGTGCCGCCGGCCACGACCGTGAGGCCCACGACGAGCGGCGTCATGCCCCACCGCCGTGCCAGCGCCGCCGCACCCTTGATCAGCGCGTGGGCCCCGACGAACAGCGCAATCAGTCCGCCGCCGATCATTGCGAGAGCGAGAGTCACATCAATTCGCCGGCCGCTTGCCGCGGGGCGCTGCCCGTCGCGTCCATCCGCGACAGCGGGAGGGGGCGCGGGTGCGTGAGCCGATCAGGAAGCGCGCGCTTCCGTCATCCGCCGGCGCGGCGCTTGTCCATCAGCTCGAGAAACGGCGCGAGGAGGTCCATGGGCACGGGAAAAACGATCGTCGAGCTCTTGTCGCCGGCGATGGCGCCGAGGGTCTGCAGGTACCGCAACTGCATCGCCTGCGGCTGCTGCGCGAGCGTCTGAGCCGCCTGCAGCAGCTTCTCGGCCGCCTGCAGCTCGCCCTCGGCATGGATCACCTTGGCGCGCCGCGTGCGCTCGGCTTCGGCCTGCTGCGCGATCGCCCGCACCATCGAGACATCGATGTCGACGTGCTTGATCTCCACGTTGGACACCTTGATGCCCCACGCGTCGGTCTGCGCGTCGATGATCTTCTGGATGTCGAGGTTCAGCTTGTCGCGCTCGGCGAGCAATTCATCGAGTTCGTGCTTGCCGAGTACCGCGCGCAGCGTCGTCTGCGAGAGCTGGCTCGTCGCCTCGAGGAAATTCGCCACCTGGATGATTGCCTTCTGCGCGTCCAAAACGCGAAAGTAGATGACGGCGTTCACCTTCACCGAGACGTTGTCGCGCGTGATCACGTCCTGGCTGGGCACGTCCATCACCACCGTGCGCAGGTCCACGCGCACCATCTGCTGAATGCCGGGCACGATTACGATCAGGCCCGGCCCCTTGACCCTCCAGAAGCGGCCGAGCAGGAACACGACGCCGCGCTCGTACTCGCGGAGGATGCGCAGCGACGCCACGATGAGGATGACGACCAGTAAGATGATGCCGCCCGCGCCGATTTGCTCGATGATCATGCCGTTTCTCCCTCCAGGAACAGTGACTCGTGACTCGCGGGTCGTGACTCGTGGCGGGCCGAAACCCGCTTACCGGTCGTCGTCCGCGGGCTCCACCCGCAAGGTGAGCCCGTCGATCCCGGTCACCCGAAACTTCTGGCCGCTCCTGAGCGGCGCCGTGCTCACCACCCGCCAAGTCTCGCCGCGCACCTGCGCCCAGCCCTCGCGCTCGATGTCCGCCAGCGCCAAGCCGCCCGCCCCGACGATTTCCGCGGCGCCGCTCACCACCGGGCGGCGCTGGGCCTTAAGCGCGAGCCACACGGTGAAGAACACGACCGTCGCGCTCGTCGCCGCGAACATCACCACGAAGGATAGCGGCAGCGAGTAGCCGGCGGCGACCTCGGGATCGAACAGGATTACCGAACCGAAGACCAGCGCCACCACGCCGCCGATGCCGAGCGTGCCGAAGCTCGGCAGGAACGCCTCGGCGACGATGAACGCGAGCCCGAGCAGAATCAGCGCAAGCCCCGCATAGTTCACCGGCAGCAGCTGGAAGGCGTACAGCGCGAGGAGCAGGCATATCCCGCCTGCGACGCCAGGCAGCACGTAGCCCGGATTGGAGAACTCGAAGATGAGGCCGTAGATCCCGATCATCATGAGAATGAGCGCAATGCTGGGATCCGTGATCACGGTGAGCAGCCGGCTGCGCCAGTCCGGCTCGATCGCGGTGACCGCGGCGCCCCGGGTGTCGAGCGTTCGCTCCACCCCCTGCACGGTGAGCTTCCTGCCGTGGAGCTGCTTCAGGAGATCGCTCACGTCGGATGCGACGATATCGACGACCTTGCGTTTCTTCGCCTCCTCCGCCGGCAGGCTCACCGCCTCGCGCACCGCCTGCTCTCCCCAGTCCGCGTTGCGTCCCCTCAATTGCGCGAGGCTGCGGATGTAGGCCGCGGCGTCGTTCACCTGCTTGCGCGTCATGGCGCTTTTGGGGTCGGGCTCGTCCTCGGCCGCGTCCTTGTCCGACTTCTTCGCGGTTTTCGACCCCGGCTTGCGCTCTTTCCCGGGATCGCCCTGCGGCGCGCCCCCGATCGCTACCGGTGTCGCGGCGCCAAGGTTTGTGGCGGGCGCCATCGCCGCGATGTGGCTCGCGTAGAGGATGAACGTGCCGGCGCTCGCCGCGCGCGCGCCGCTCGGCCCCACGTACGCCGCGACCGGCACCGGCGAGGCGAGGATCTCCTTGATGATCCAGCGCATCGAGGTGTCGAGCCCGCCCGGCGTATCCATCTGAAGAACGACCAGCGCGGCACCGCGATCCGCCGCCTTGCGCAGGCCCCGCACCACGTAGTCGGCGGTTGCCGGGCTGACCGCGCCTTCCAGCTTGAGCAGCACCACCGGGGCGTCGGCGGCTCCCGCCGCGCGCGCGCCGATGAGCGCCGCGACGACGATCGTGGCGAGGGCGACCAGCATCCTGCCGGCGGTCATGTGAGGCGGGCGCATGGTCCTATCATACCCGTCGGGGCAATTCCAGGGAGCGGGCGCAACGGCACGGCATCAGGCCGTCACGCCCTCGCTCGAGGACTTGCGCGCGCCCGGCTCGCGCGCCGTCTCCACCTGCCCGAGAAATTCGTGCAGCAGGGAGTCACCGCCGAGGAGGCCGGGATTCGCGTCGGTATGAAACTCCGGGTGCCACTGCACGCCGAGAACGTAGCTCGGCCCCTTCCAGCGCAGCGCCTCGATCACCTGGTCGGGAACGGACAGCGCCTCGACCGACAAGTCGCGGCCGAGCACCTTCACCGCCTGGTGGTGGATGCTGTTGACGCGTGCCTCGCCGGTGCCGGCATAGAGCGCGGCCAGCCCGCTCCCGGCAACGATCGAGACCGCGTGGTAATGCGCGTCGTAGGCCTCGAGATCCAGGTGCGCGCCCCGGCCGCGGTGCTGCGATGAAATATCCTGATAGAGCGTGCCGCCGAAGGCGACATTGATGATCTGCAACCCGCGGCAGATGCCCAGCACCGGCTTGCCGCGGGAGACGAACTCCTGCAGGAGGTCGATCTCGTAGAGGTCGCGCGTGCGGTCCCCGGCCCACGCCGGCTTGATCGGCGCCTCTCCGTAGGTGTGCGGACTCACGTCGGCTCCACCCTGCAGCACCAGGCCGTCGAGCTCCGCGGCGTAGTCCGCGACGCGGATATTGCCGCGCCGCAGCAGCCCCTCGCCGGCGATCGCGGGGATCATGAAGACGAGCGCCCCCGCCGTCATCAGCCAGTGCGCGACGGTCTGCTCGAGGTACTGCAGCGTCTTGCCCTGGAATCCCAGCTCCCGCGGCACCCGGTGGAGGATACGCGCCGAGATCCCGACCTTGAGCGGCCTGCGGCTCATGGCCTGGGCGCGTCCTTTTTGGCGGGTTCGCCGGTGCCCATCCACAAGTCGCTCTGCACCCGCGCGACGTCGTTGAGCGATCCCCGCTCGCGGAAGATCTCGCGCAACCGGCTGGCGCCGGAGCGCCCGGCCTCCACGTCGGCCGCGAGCTTCGCCAGCGCCAGGCCGTTGCCGAGCGCCGCGGCGTGCGGGGTGATGACCGCCAGCGTTTCCAGGATGTCCTCCTTGAGGGTCACGTGGCGCTGCGTGTAGGCGTCGACGATCTTGCCGTCGAGGCCGTAGCGGCAGGCCTGGAAGCGATTGTAGTTGTACAGCGTGTAGACGTCGCGCTCCGGAGCAAACGGCCGGTCGGTCAGGAGGTAGCGGGCAAGCGATTGGGTGTAGGCCGCGAGCGCGGCCGAGTGCTCGACCGTCAGCGGTGTGTCGAAGACGCGGACCTCGACCGTGCCGAATTCCGGCTTCGGGCGGATGTCCCAGTAGAAGTCCTTCATGCTCTCGACGATGCCGTAGCCGCGCATCCTCTCGAAGTACTCGAGAAACTCCCGCCACGAGTGCACGAACGGGATCTGCCCCGAGAGCGGGAACGCGCTCACCGTATTCAGGCGCGAGGAAGCGTACGAGGTGTCCTCGCCCTGCTGGTAGGGCGAGGAAGCCGAGAGCGCGATGAAGTGCGGCACGTAACGCGACAGGATATGGGTCAGATAGATCGCCACGTCACCGTCCGGACAGCCCACGTGCACGTGCTGCCCGAAGATAGTGAACTGCTTAGCGAGGTAGCCGTAGAGCGCCAGCAGGTGCCGGAAGCGCTCCGTCGGATAGATGCGCCGGTCCGCCCACATGTGGAAGGGGTGCGAGCCGCCGCCCGCGATGCGCACGTTCAGCCGGCCCGCCGCCTGCACCACCGAGTCGCGGATCGCCTTGAGCTCCGAGACGAGGGGGTCGTGGCCCGGGTGGATCGAGCTGTTCAGCTCCACCATGCTCTCGGTGATCTCCGGCTTGACCGCCCCGGGATGGGGGGTCTTCTCGAGCAGCCCGAGGAGATCCGCGGCGTCGCGCGCGAGATCGTAGTCGCGCGAATTGAGGATCTGCAGCTCGATCTCGACCCCGACCGTGAGCCCCTTGGAGGGCGTGAACGCAAGCTCGTCCCGGTTCATGCCGCCGCCGCTCATGCGCCGCCTCCGTCGCCGTCACGGCAATTCCAACGACACCACGTCGGCGGCCCTGCGGCCTTCGCGGGTCGCATCCCCAACAAGCATGGGGCCCCTGCTCCGCCGCTCATGCCGCGTCCCTCGCCTCGCCGGCGCGCTTGAGCGCGTACTGCACCGCCACCGGGCCGATGAGCTCGAGGATCAACACCGCCGAGAGCACGATCGCGGAAAGCCGGGCGCCGAACTCGGGGTAGAGATCCGCCGTCCCGTGCACCATCGCCAGCGCCAGGCCCGACATCGGCATGAGCGCGACCCCCAGCATCAGCGCGGCGCCCGGGCGCACGCCGCTCAAATGGGCGAGGCTCATGACGCCGATCAGCTTGCCGGCGAAGCGCGCGGTCACGTACGCGATCGCGAGCCCGCCCCCCATCATCAGCTCCACCACGTGCAGCCGGGCCCCGCTCACCACGAACAGCACCACGTAGAAGATCTGGCCGATGCCGGAGAGATCCACCGTCATCACGTCGTGGCGCGTATCGAGATTGCGCGAGAACACCCCCAGGGCGAGCAGCGCCAGCAGCACCGACAGCTCCAGCATGCGCGCCGCGCCGATGGTGAGCACGATCAACGCGAGCAGCAGCGCGAACTGGCGCTCGGCGCGCTGCCCCAGCCAGCGCGACAGGGCGATGGCCGCGACGCTCGCCGCGCCGCCGAGCGCGAGCGAGCCGCCGAGGAGATACAGGGGGTGCAGGGCGACCGTCGCCCAGCCCGCCTGGTATTCATGGTGGATCCACGACAGCAGCATCGTCGTCAGCACGAACGCAACCACGCTGTTCAGCGCCGTGAGATTGAGCGCGCGCTCGGTCACCTGCCCTTCCGCTTTCAGCTCCTGCGCCACCAGCAGCACGACGGCCGGCGAGGTCGAGACGCCGATCGCCGCCGCCACCGCCGCGTAGATCGGCTGGACGCCGAAATAGGCCAGCGTCAGGTAGAGGAAACCGAACGCCAGCGCGCTCTCCAGCAGTCCCGTCGCGAGCAGCCAGGGGTCGTTGCGCAGCCACTTGAAATGGAGCCTGCGCCCGAGCTCGAACAACACCAGGCCGAGCGCGATCTCGACGAAGATCCACGACTCGCCGACCAGCCCCGCGTCGAGCAGGTTGAACCCGCTC
This sequence comes from Burkholderiales bacterium, assembly GCA_036397875.1. Lineage (GTDB taxonomy): Bacteria > Pseudomonadota > Gammaproteobacteria > Burkholderiales > SG8-41 > SG8-41. Next base: position 51,790 of record DASWIC010000049.1, on the reverse strand, counting down.
GCGCCGAGCAGCAGCCCGATCAGCACGTAGCCGACGATGCGGGGGAGGTTGAGCGAGCGCTTGACCAGCTCGCCGCCGGCCACACCGGCCAGCAGCAGCAGCCCGAACAGCAGGACCGGGTTGGAAGGAAACGGGTATGGCGGCAGAAAGGTGGTCATGACGCGGAACGCGCCGGGCGTCGCCCCGCTCTCACAGGACCAGCGGCGTGTGGTCCATCATCTCGTCGGGGACGACATGCTCCGGCTGCGGAAACGCGCTGAGATCGCGTGCAATGGCGGCGCGCAGGAACGAGTCCACCCACCAGAACACGTCGTTCTCGCGGATCGAGCGGCGCATCCGGCGCATGCGCGCCTGGCGCTCGCCCGCGTCCATGTGGTAGGCGCGGTGGATCGCGTCCGCGACGCCCTCGATGTCGAACGGGTTGACCAGCAGCGCGTTGTTCGCAAGCTGCGCCGCGGCGCCGGCGAACTCCGACAGGATCAGCGCGCAGTCCTCCTCGATGCTGCAGGCGCAGTATTCCTTCGCCACGAGGTTCATGCCGTCCTTGAGCGGCGTGATGAGCCCGATGTCCGCCGCCCGGTAATACGCGAGGAGATCGAGCCGCGACAGGCTGCGGTAGACGTACCACACCGGGACCCACCCGCCCGGGTGCACGAAACCACCGTTGATCTTGCCCACCAGCCGCTCGATCTCGGTCTTCAACTCCTGGTACTCGTCGATGTCCTCCCGGCTCGGGACCACCACCTGGATGAGGGAGATGCGCTCGCGCAGGTCGGGGTAGCGCTCGAGCACATTGCTGAAAGCCTGCAGCCGCAGCGGAATGCCCTTGGTGTAATCGAGGCGGTCGATACCGAGCAGCAGCTTGCGGTTGGGCAGCAGCCGGTGCAGCTCCTTGGCACGGGCGGCGACCTCGCTCGACGCGGCCTGGCGCATGAAGGCGTTGAAATCGATGCTGATCGGGAAGTTGCCGATGCGCACCTTGCGGCCGGACACCGCCGCCTGCAGCACCTGGCCCCGGCCTTCGATCTCGACGTCCTGCAGGAGCTCCCGCACGCACTGCACGAAATTGCGCCGGTCGCGCATGGTCTGGAAGCCGACGAGATCGTAGCGCAGCAGCGACTCGATGATCTCCAGCCGCCACGGGAGCTTCAGAAACATGTCCGGGGACGGGAACGGAATGTGCAGGAAGAAGCCGATGCGCGCCTCGCTCTTCAGGCGGCGCAGCTCCGAGGCGACGCCCATGAGGTGATAGTCGTGCACCCACACGAAGTCGCCGGCGCCGCACTCGGCATGCACGACGCGCGCGAACTTGCGGTTGACCTCACGGTAGGTGCGCCAGTACGCGGGATCGAAGTTGCACAGGAGCTGCATGTCGTGGAACAGCGGCCAGATGATCTCGTTCGAGAACCCCTCGTAGAAATTGCGCACCTCTTCCGGCGTGAGCGGCACCTCCTTCAGCGCGTAGCCCGCCCCTTCCCCGACCGCGGCGAGCTCCCGCTCGAGGCCGTCCGCCGCCTCCGCCACGCCGGGCCAGCCGATCCACATGCCGCCGCGGTGGCGCAGCACCGGGAGCAGCGCGGTTACCAGGCCCCCGCCGCTCGGCTCCGCCTTCCAGTGCCCGTCCGCCGTGCGCCGGAACGAGAACGGCAGGCGGTTCGACACGACGACCAGACGTTCGCGCCGTCCCTTCACCGGTCCTCCGTCATTGCGCCACCACGGCCGGGGCCATCTGCACGTGCAAGGTGCGCGTCGGGTAGGCGAATTCGACACCCTCGCGCGCGAAGCGCTCTAGGATGGCAAGGTTGATCGCCTGGTGCACGTCCATGTAGAGATTGTAGTCGCGATCGAGCACGTAATAGACGATTTCGAACACCAGCGCGGAATCGCCGTACTCCTTGAAGTGCGCGCGATCGAACCGCGTCCGCGGTCCGGCCGCCACCGCCTCGCGCAGCCACTGCGGAATCGCCTTCACCGTCTCCGGGGGCGTCTGATAGGTGACCCCGACCGTGAACAGGACGCGCCGCTCCGCCATCTGCCGGTAATTGTGGATGCGGCTCTTCATCAGGTCGCTGTTCGGGATGACCAGCAGCTCGCCGTCGAGGCTGCGCACGCGCGTGGTCTTGATGCCGACGCGCTCGACCACGCCGCGCAGGCCGTCGACCACGATGAAATCGCCGACCGCGAACGGCTTGTCGAGCACGATCGACAGCGACGCGAAGAGATCGCCCAGGATGTTCTGCACGGCGAGCGCCACCGCAATGCCGCCGATGCCGAGGCCCGCCACCAGCGCCGTAATGTCGAAATCGAGCTGGCCGAGCGCCGCGAGCACCACCATGGACCAGAGCGCCACCCGCGCCGCGAACGTCAGCAGGCTCAAGGCGGTGGCGCCTTCCGCTCCGCGCTCGCGGCTGACCTCCACCTTCTGCTCCATCCAGAGCGCGATCAGGCGATTCGCCCACAGCCCGGCCTGCGCCAGGAGCGCCAGCACCGCGGCGAGCTCGATGAAGCGCGAGAGCCGCGCCGGCGCGTCGAGCAGCGAGAATCCGGCGTAGAGCGCAACCGGCGTGAGCAGGATGAGGCTGGTCGCCCGCACCGTCCCGGCGAGGAGATCGCCCCAGCGCGCCTCGGTACGCCGTGCGATGCGCGCGAGGAAGCGCCCACCGTAGCGCTTGGCCAGTGCCAGCGCGATCCAGACCGCCAGGGTAATGGCGAAGGCGGCCAGGAAGTCTGCCGGCTCGTTCGCCTGCATGAGCTGAACCCACCCCTTCATCGCTGCCTCCTGCACGCGTCTAGCCAGCGTCGAAGAAAGGCGATCAGCTCGCGCGGCGGCCGGATCCAGACATCGGCCGCGGTCTCGCGGAATTCGGGACGCACCAGCACCGCGAGCCCGCGCGGCTTCACGGCGAGAAACGCGTCCTCGTCGGTGAAGTCGTCCCCGAGGTACGCGACCGCCGCATCGCCCGGCATTTCCGCCAGCACCGCCTCGACGGCATGCTGCTTGCTGCAGCCACGCGCCCGCAGTTCCAGCCCGCCGTCGAACTCCAGCAGCTCGAGCTCGCCCGCGCCGAGCAGCGGCTCCCAGAGCTGCGGCAACGCGTCGCGGATCCTGGCGGCGGCGAGCGCCGAGGTGCCCCGCCAGTGCAGCGCGACGCTCGCGGGCTTGGTCTCGACGCGCGCTCCGGCGCGCGCGAGCTCGCGCGCCCGGCGCTCCCCCTCGTTAAGCCGCCTGCGCACGTCCTGATCCAGCTCCGCTCGCGCCCCGCGCCCGTCCGGCAGCAGCCGCTCCCAGCCGTGTGCGCCCCACAACTCGGGACGGCGCCGCAGGTTGAGCAGCGGCACGAGATCACCCACCGTCCGGCCGGTCACGATAACGACGCGACTGCGCTCGGCCGCCATGATGTCGTCGAGCAACTCCTCCACGCCGGGGTACGGCACCGCCCGCTCCGGGCGCACTTGGAACGGTGCAAGCGTCCCGTCGTAGTCGAGTATCAGCACGCGCATGGGCGCGCGCACCACGCGCGCGAAGAATTCCTCCGGGTCAATGCGCGGGCTCAGCGCGCGCATGAAGCTGCCGCAGCGGCCGCGTACGGGCCGCGCACATTGAACGTCTCAGGGGTTCTCAGCGACATGGCTCCCACGCCCTCCTCGGATCATTATTCATCATTTCGCAGCGCGGGGGCCGCGCCCGCAGGTGCGTACGCCCGGCAACGCGGCGTTCGAACTACCGCCTTGATTTCTCCTTCTTTTTTTGTGCCCGTCTGGATCGAAAAGTTCCCCGCGCGCGCGGCCGCGCCCCCACGCCGCGCTCCCGCCGCAATGCCTCCGCGAGCGCCGTCACGCGCGCGTCCGCGGACCACTCCTCGAGATTGAGCGGCAGCTTGCGGCTCCAATTGGGGTACTCCACGCCGGTCGAGGGGAGGTTGACCTGCTCGAGCTGGCCGAGCACGTCCTCCATCTGGACCATCATGACCTGCGCCGGGCTGCGCGCGAGGTAGACGTGAAGCGCACGCGCGAGTTCCGGCGTCATCTCCGGCGCCGCAACCGGATGGACCGTTGCGCCGGCCGGCAGCAGGCTCTCGCGCTGCAGCGCCACCAGCAGGCGCGCGCGATCCCGCGCGCGCTCCACCACCTGCCGCTCCCGCTGTTCATCCGATGGAAAGTGTCCGAGCCTCGCGCGCAGCTCCAGGTCATGCCCGATCCAGTAGCCTTTGAGCGTGGGCAGGTCGTGCGTGCTCGCCGCGGCGAGCGCTCGCGCAGGATAGGCTCCCGGCGCCTTGAAGCTGCCGTCGGGTTCCTTTTCGAACAGCAGCAGCCGGCAGGACAGCACTCCGAGCGGCGCGAGCGCCGCGCGCACCGCGTCGGGCACGGTGCCCAGGTCCTCGCCGATCACGAGGCAGCGATTTCGCACGCTCTCCAGCGCGAGCACCCCGATCAGGTCCTGGAACGGATAGTGGACATAAGTGCCCTCGGCCGGACTGCCGCCGGGAGGAATCCAGTAGAGCCGCATGAGACCCATCACGTGGTCGATCCGCAGCGCGCCGGCGTGGCGCATGTTGGCGCGCAGTGTCGCCACGAACGGCGCGTAAGCGGTTTCGGACAGCGCCTCGGGGATCGGCGGCGGCAGGCCCCAGTTCTGGCCATTCAGGTTGAAATCGTCGGGAGGCGAGCCGATGCTCGCCTGCTCCGCATACACGCTCCGCCAGTCCCAGGCCTCGGCACCCGCACGGTCCACGGAAATCGCAAGATCCTGGTACACGCCGACGCCGAGCCCGAGCTCCCGGGAGCGGCGGCTGCACGCACCGAGCTGCTCCTCGGCGAGCCACTGCAGCCAGATGTGGAACTCGACCCGCTGACGGTTGGCCTCGACGAACGCCCGCACCTGCGGCGACGCCGGATCGCGGTACGGCTCGGGCCACACCGGCCAGCCCCACATGGTCTCGTCGCGCGCATGGAAATCCTCCTGCAGCGCCTGAAAGAGCGCGAAGCGCGCGAGCGGCTTGCCGCCCGAGCGCTGGTAAGCACGGAACGCCTCACCCCGCGCCGAGTGCGGCAGCAGGTGGCGGCTGTGGAAATGGTCAAAAACGGCGCGCAGCGCCCACAGCTTGGCGTCAGCCACGCCGCGGTAGTCCACGCGCTCCGCCGCGCGCAGCGCGCGCAGCCGCGCCTGGAACTCGGGTGAGGCCACCGCCGCGCGCGCCGTTTCGCACTCCGCGAACTCCGGGACCGCTTCGACATCCACGTAGAGCGCGTTCATATAGACGCGGCTCGAAGGGCTGTACGGGCTGATACGGTCCGGGTTGTGCGGAAAGAGCGCGTGCAACGGGCTCACGCCGACGATGCCGGCGCCGGCGCGGCCCGCAATCTCGATCGCGTTGTGGAGGTCGGTGAAGTCGCCGATGCCCCAGTTGCGCGCGCTGCGCAGGGCATAGAGCTGCAGCGCGGGGCCCCAGACACGACCTGTGCCGTCCAGGGCGGGCGGCGTGTAGCACCGCCGCGGCACGATGATCAGGGTGAGGACAGCGGGGGCGGCGCCATCGGGCGGCTGCAAGGTGAAGCGGTGATAACCGAGCGGCAGGTGCTCCCGCCATTCGAACGCGACCTTGAGATGGCGCGTGCCGTCGATCGCGTGCGCCGCGAGCTGCGGCAAATCGGCGGGACGGAATTCGCCGGAGCGCGTTTCCCCCGATTCGAGCGCGAGGCGCCAGTGGTACGCCTCACCGCGACGGCGCTCGTCGCAGCAAATCTCCCAGCGATAGGGCGCCACGTCCTCGCGTTGCACCGAAACGGAGGGCAGCCCGCGCCGCCATGGGCGGTCCTCGCGCGGCTTGAGCGCGCCTTCCACTCCCGCAGCGTCCGCGACGATGCCCATTGCCTGCAGCAGGGCGATGCGCGCCCCTTCCGAGGCGCGGTGATTCCTGCCCCAGATGTCGGCGTACTCGGGCGCGATGCCTTCGAGCGCGCACAGCCGGTCGAGAGCTGACCTGTCCATATCACGCGGGTCCGGCCTCAAGATAGCAGGCCGCGGCGAACCCCGGCAGCCTCCCGGCCGCGAGCGCGGCTTCCGCCGCGCGGGGCTCGCAATCGAGCAGCGCGCCGGCCGGCCGCGCACCGAGCGCGACTTCGCGGGAGGTCAGGTTGAGCCGGAGCTCGAGCCGGCTTCCGTCGCCGAGGCGCCACCCGACGGCGAGCGCCCCGTGGGCGAGCACCCGGAACCGGCCCGCATGACCCCGCATTCCAGGAAGCCGCGGCGCGAGGCGCTCGTGGCGCACGGCGAGCAGCCGGCGATAAAGCGCAAGCCAGCGCGCGTGCCGCGGCTGCCCGATGGAGTTCCAGTCGAGCCGGCTGCGCTGGAACGTGCCGGGATCATTCGGATCCGGGATCACCGCCCGCGCTGCGGGATCGGTAAACCGCGCGAACTGGCCGAACTCGCGCCGCCGGCCTTCGCGAACGGCGACCGCCAGCTCCCCGGCAAAGTCGCAGAAATACAGGAACGGCGTCGCTGCGCCGAACTCCTCCCCCATGAACAGCAGCGGTGGCATGGGTGCAAGGAGCCACGCCACGATAGCGGCGCGCAGCGCGGCCTCGTCGGCAAGTGCCACCAGGCGCTCGCCGAAAGCGCGATTGCCGACCTGGTCGTGGGTCTGCAGGAAGGAGATGAATGCGCCGGGCGGCAGGCTCGCGCTGGGCTCCCCGCGTGCCTGGTGCCCGCGGGTGCGCGAGACTTCGCCCTGGTACGCGTAGCCCTCCGCGAGGCACCGGCCCAGCAGTCGCGTCGGATCATCGCTGAAATCGGCGTAGTAGCCGTCGGACTCGCCGGTGAGGAGGACGTGCGACGCGTGGTGCAGGTCGTCGTTCCATTGCGCGTCGTACCAGCGCGCCGTCCCGTCCGGCGCGCGCTCCAGATAGCGCGCCTGGTTTCTGTCGTTTTCCAGCACGAGATGGACGTGGCGCGTGCGGCCCGGGCCCGCGCGTACCGCCTCGGCGAGCTCGGTGAGGATGTCGGCTCGCGTCCCGTCGCGGATCGCGTGCACCGCGTCGAGACGCAGCCCGTCGATGTGATATTCCTCGAGCCAGTAGAGCGCGTTGTGTATGAAAAAATCGCGCACCGGTCGTGCGTCGGGACCGTCGAAGTTGATGGCCGCGCCCCAGGGCGTAGGGTGCCGTTCGGTGAAAAACTGCGGAGCGTAGGCGGAAAGGGTATTGCCCTCCGGGCCGAAGTGGTTGTAGACCACGTCGAGGAATACCATGAGTCCGCGCGCGTGTGCCGCCGCGATCGTACGCTTGAGGTCCTCGGGCCGGCCGTAGGCGGCATCCGGCGCGAATGGCAGCACGCCGTCATAGCCCCAGCCGCGTCTGCCGGGAAACTCGGCCACCGGCATCAACTCGATCGCCGTCACGCCGAGCAGCGTGAGGTAATCGAGGCGCGCTTCGACGCCCGCGAACGTGCCCTCGGGAGAGAACGCGCCGACGTGCAGCTCATAGAGCACCACTTGCTCCCATGGCCGGCCACGCCAGTCGCCATCGTTCCATTCATAGGCGGCGGGATCGACCACCTCGCTCGGCCCATGCGCGTCCGCCGGATTGAAGCGCGACGCGGGGTCCGCCACCTCGAGCGCCCCGTTGATCCGGTAGCGATAGCGCGTGCCCGCCGGCGCCGTCTCGACGCGCTCCCACCACCCGTCGCCCACCGCCGTCATCGGACTCACGCGATCGGGCGCGGCGAGCACGAGGGCAACCTCCTTCGCGGAAGGTGCCCAAAGGCGAAACCGGCTGCGCCCCTGCCCGAGAACTTGCGCGCCGAACGGCATGGAGTGACGGCGTTCCATGCAGGCCGCCATTCTACTTGCCGGTCCGCCCACCGACGATCTTGCCTTGGGAACGGTGGTGCATCCTCATCCCTCATCCTACATCCCTCATCCGTCACCCTTCAGCATGCCGTCCTCTCCTGGTACTGCGCGGCCGATGCTGGTAAGCTATGCGGCGTGACGGAGCCGGACTCGTGATCGCGCCGTTCGTCAACCGGCCGCGCATCGCCTATTTTTCGATGGAGATCGCGCTCGCGGCCGACATACCGACTTACACCGGCGGGCTCGGCGTCCTCGCGGGCGACACGCTCCGCTCCGCCGCGGATCTCCAGATTCCCCTGATCGGCGTCACGCTCGCCAGCCGCAAGGGGTATTTCCGGCAGGAAATCGACGCAGAAGGCCGGCAGATCGAGCACCCGGACGACTGGGAGCCTGCCCAGCGCTGCCGGCCGTTGCAGGCCAAGGTCGCCGTGACGATCGAAGGCCGCGAGGTCTGGGTTCGCGCGTGGCTGTACATGCTCGAGAGCCACCTCGAGCGACGCTTGCCGGTCATCCTGCTCGACACCGACCTTCCGGAGAACGCGGCGCAGGACCGCGAGATCACCCATTACCTGTACGGCGGGGACCGGCGTTACCGCCTGATCCAGGAAACGGTCCTGGGCGTGGGCGGCGTGCGCATGCTGCAGGCGCTCAACGTACGGGTCCGCGGCTATCACATGAACGAGGGACACTCGGCGCTCCTCGCGGTCGAGCTCCTGCGGGGGTTCCGCGAATCGAGCCGGCGCCGGACCGAAGAGCCGGGCTTCGAGGTGAGCGGGGTGCAGGCGATGTGCAATTTCACCACGCACACGCCGGTGGAAACCGGCCACGATCAGTTCGACTGGGCCCTGGTGCGCGAGGTGATCGGCGACCTGATCGGGCTCGAGGAACTGAAGCGCCTGGCCGGTGACGAGCGGCTCAACATGACGCGGCTCGCGCTCAACCTGAGCGAATACGTGAATGGCGTGGCGCGGCGGCACGCGGAGGTGTCGCGCCAGATGTTCCCCGGATACGGGGTGCGCGCGATCACCAACGGCGTGCATCCCGCGACGTGGACCTCGACGGACTTCGCCGTCCTCTACGACCGCTACACGCCGGGGTGGCGCTACGAGCCCCACTTGCTCACTCGCGCCGACCAGTTTTCCGACGCGGAGGTATGGGCCGCGCACGAGGCCGCCAAGTCGCGCCTGATCGGGCGCGTCCAGAAATCGTGCGGAGTGAGCCTCGATCCCAAGCTGCCGATCCTCGGTTTTGCGCGCCGTATGACCGCCTACAAGCGGCCGGAGCTCCTGTTCTCGAACCTGGAGCGCGTGCGCGCTATCGCGCGGCGCCAGCCGTTCCAGCTGGTGCTGGCCGGCAAAGCACACCCGCGCGATGAGGCCGGCAAGCGGGCGATCGAGCACATCCACCGGCACCTCCGCGCGCTCGCGGGCGCGGTGCGCGCCGCTTTTGTCCCGGATTACGACATGGTCGTCGCGCTCGACCTGGTTTCGGGCTGCGACCTCTGGCTCAACACCCCGCTGCGCCCGCGCGAGGCCTCCGGCACCAGCGGGATGAAGGCGTGCTTCAACGGCGTGCCGCAGCTGTCCGTGCTCGATGGCTGGTGGGTCGAGGGTTGCATCGAAGGCGTCACCGGCTGGGCGATCGGCAACGATGACGAAAGCGCGAACGGGGAGGACGCGGGGTCGCTTTATGCAAAGCTCGAGGACGTCGTGCTGCCGATGTGGCACGGCAGCCGCGCGCGGTGGATTGCGGTCATGAAGGGCGCGATCAGCAAGAACGCCTCCTATTTCAACAGCCACCGCATGCTGCGGCGCTACGCGATCGAGGCCTACCTGCGCTAGCGCAACGCGCCGGCAGGCGGCGCAGGGTTATCAGGGCGCTGCCTTCTGCTGCTGCAGCAGCGCCAGCGAGCGGCCCCGGAGGGGATAGGCGCTCCCGCCCTCGAACACCCCATTGCGCGTGAGCCCCTCCTCGTGCGTCGTATCCATGACGGCAAGCCAGCGCGCGGCCACGGCCGGGTTCGGCAGCGTGAACGCGATTTCCTCGTGATGCGCGTTGAATAGCACGAGAAATACGGCATCGGTGATCGGGCGGCCGCGCCGGTCGATCTCGGTGAGGCCTTCGCCGCTCAAGAGCACCCCGAGCGCGCGCGCGTGGTGGTGCTGCCATTCCTCGTCGCTCATCTCGGTCCCGTCGGGCTGCAGCCACATGATGTCCTTGACGCCGGAGCCTCGGATCGGCCGGCCCTCGAAGAAGCGACGGCGCCGGAACACCGGGTGGTCGAGGCGGAGGCGGATCATGCGCCGCGTGAACTCGAGGAGCCGGCGCTTGCCCTCCGTCAGGTTCCAGTCCACCCAGGACACGTCGTTGTCCTGGCAGTAGGCGTTGTTGTTGCCGCGCTGCGTGCGCCCGATCTCGTCTCCCGCGGTGAGCATCGGCACGCCCTGGGAGAGCAGCAGCGTGGCCAGGAAATTGCGCTTGCGCTGGGCGCGCAGCGCGTTGATGGCGGCGTCTTCCGTTTCGCCTTCGACGCCCGAGTTCCACGCCAGGTTGTTGTCGTGCCCGTCGCGGTTGTCCTCGAGGTTCGCCTCGTTGTGCTTCGCGTCATAGCTCACGAGGTCGTGCAGGGTGAAGCCGTCGTGCGCGGTGATGAAATTGATGCTGGCGTGCGGCCGGCGCCCGCTTTGCTCGTAAAGATCGCTCGAGCCGGTCAGCCGGCGCGCGAATTCCCCGATGACGCCGCCGTCGCCCTTCCAGTACGCGCGCATGGCGTCCCGGTACTTGTCGTTCCACTCGGTCCAGCCTCCGGGGAAGTTGCCGACCTGGTAGCCGCCTTCGCCCAGGTCCCACGGCTCGGCAATCAGCTTCACCTGCGCGAGCACGGGGTCCTGGCGCACGATGTCGAAGAAAGCGCCGAGGCGGTCGACCTCGTGCAGCTCGCGCGCCAGCGTCGATGCCAGGTCGAAACGGAATCCGTCCACGTGCATCTCGGTCACCCAATAGCGCAGCGAATCCATGATGAGCTGCAGCACGCGCGGATGCACCAGATTGAGCGTGTTGCCGCAGCCCGTGTAGTCGACGTAATAGCGCTGCTCCCCGGCCTTCAGCCGGTAATAGGACGCATTGTCGATGCCGCGGAAGCACAGCGTCGGCCCCAGGTGGTCACCCTCGCCGGTGTGGTTGTAGACGACGTCGAGCACGACCTCGATGCCCGCGGCGTGCAGCGCCTTGACCATGGACTTGAATTCCGCCACCGGCCGCTCGCCAGCGTAGCGGTTGTCCGGCGCAAAAAAGCCAATCGAGTTGTAGCCCCAGTAGTTGCGCAGTCCCTTCTGCACCAGCCGCCGGTCGTCGACGAACGCATGCACGGGCATCAGCTCCACCGTGGTGACGCCGAGCCGCCTCAAGTACTCGATCACCGGCACCGAGGCCAGCCCCGCGTAGGTTCCGCGCGTGAGCGGCGGCAGCTCCGGGTGCTGCACGGTGAAGCCCTTCACGTGCAGCTCGTAGATCACGGTGTCGTGCCAGGGGATGTCGGGCCGCCGGTCGTCGCCCCAGGTGAACGCCGGGTCGACGACCCGGCACTTGGGCATTCCCGGCGCGGAGTCGCGGCGATCGAGCGACAGATCGGCGCGGGCGTGCCCGACGCGGTAGCCGAAATTGGCGTCACTCCAGTTGATGGACCCCGTCAGCGCCTTGGCGTACGGGTCGAGCAGCAGCTTGTTGGGATTGAATCGGTGCCCGTCTTCCGGCCGGTACGGCCCGGTGACGCGATAGCCATAGAGCATGCCCGGCCGCGCCTCCGGCAGGTAGCAATGCCAGATCTGGTCGGTGCGCTCCGGAAAAGCGATGCGCTGGATCTCGCGCCGGCCCCGGTCGTCGAAGATGCAGAGTTCGGCCCGCTCCGCGTGCTCGGAGAACAGCGCGAAATTGACGCCACCGCCGTCCCAGGTCGCGCCGCGGGGATAGGGCCGGCCGGGCCAGACCGCGGTGATCGGCTGGCTCATGGTGGCTCGCTGCCGGCCCGCGGGCGGCGCGCGCCCGGATGCTCGCCCGCGGGCATTGCCGCTTGCCCTTACTTCCCGCCGGTGTTCCGGCGGGGCCACCAGCGCTCGAGGAGCTCCGCGGCCCAGTCGCGCCCGCCAATCCCGAACGCGAGCGCCAGCGCGAGCACGATGCCGCCGAGGATGATGAGGAAGCTCTGCCGGATGATCGCGCCGCCGACGCTCACCTGGTCGAGCGCGATCAGGACCACGAACACGATGATCGCGTACTGCGCGAGCCGGCCGAGCAGCTCCGCGTCCTGGATGCCCACGTTCCGGCAGTAGGTGATCACGGTGCCCCCGATGAAGGCGGCGAAGTAGGTGCCGAACGCGAGTATCACCAGCGCGACGATCACCTTGGGCACGAACAGGACGACCTGGCCGAGGAGGTCCGTGATGTAGGTGAGCCCGAGGCTGTTGAACGCGATCACCAGGACCGCGAAGATCACCAGCCAGTACACCAGCTGCCCGAAGATGTCCGTGGTGTCGCTGCGCATGCCGCCCTGCCGGAGAAACTCGTCCATGCCGGCGCGCTCGGTCAGCACGTTGAAATTGATCGCGCGCAGTCCCCGCACGACGGTGAACTTCGCGCCCTTCGCGAGCAGCCAGCCCGCGACCAGCACCACCAGGGCGAGCGCGAGCCGCGGGAGAAACGCCCCGACCTGGGTGAGAAACACGCGTACCGGCTCGAGAAACATGTCGACGCTTTCCATATCAGCCTCCTCTCGCAGAATTCACTTCACTCCCGTTATGCCGCCGATGCGGACCGCATCAGCTCGTGGATCCCCTGCAGCGGAACGTGGACCCAGCCCGGGCGATTGTTGATCTCGTAGCGCAGCTCGTAGAGCGCCTTTTCGAGCTCGAACAGCTCGAGCAGCGCGCGCGCTTCGGTGAACGAGCCGTAGAGTCCGGCGTCGCGCGTCGCCTCCTCGTAGCCTTCGAGGAAGGTCCGGCGCGCGGCGTCGCGCCAGTCCGCGGCAAGCGCGGCGAGCCGGTCGTGCTCCTGGGGGGAAGGCGTGACGCCGCGCAGCGACGTCCAGCGCGCGTAGTCGAAGGATCGCAGCATGCCGGCAACGTCGCGCAGCGGCGAGTGTTTCGCCCTGCGCTCGGCGAGCGGACGCGCCGTCTCGCCCTCGAAATCGATGATCCGGAAGTCGTTCTTCGCGAGCAGCACCTGGCCCAGGTGATAGTCGCCATGGTAGCGGAGCTTGAGCGCCGGGCCGCGGCCGGGCGCGCAGCCATCGATGCGCGCGGCGAGCTGCTTGCGCTGCGCGAGCAGCGCGAGCGCGGCTTCGCGCGCCGGAAGCACCAGCTGCTGCAGGTTTTTCTCGAGCAGATCGAGCGTCGCCGCGGCCTCGTCCCGCACCCTGCGCGTCCACGCGTCAAGATCGCCGGCGGCAACCGGCTCGGGATCGAACGCCGGATCCCCGGATGCCCGCGCGAGCGCGCAATGGAGCTCGCCGGTGCGGTTGCCCAGCACGCGAATCAACGTCAGGTAGGCCGCGTGCGCATCCGCCGGCGGCGACCCGGCGGCCGCGCGCTGCTGGTCGAAATAGCGGCCGAGGTATTCGAGCGTGTAGTTCCAGCCGTCGCCCTGGTTGGCGACGTAGGCCTCGAGCAGCCCGAGCGTCATCTGCACCCCGTCCGCGCCGGTGTATTCGATCGCCCCCGCCAGTGGTATCGCATTGGGAAACGCCGCGACTTCCGTGAGATAGCGGCCCATCTCGAGCTCGGGATTCGCCCCCGCCTGCGGCCGACGGTAGGCCTTGAGAAACAGCCGGTCCTGCAGCGTCACTACCGAATTGCTGCTTTGCATCTGGGGCCTGCTCACCGCGAGTGACGCGTAGTCGGCGCCCGCCAGCTCATCGAATGCGCGGGTGCGGGTAAAGCGGATGGTCCCGCGCGCCGTCGCGATTTCGGCTCCGGCGGCAATGGCTCCCACTACCGCGCGGCCGAACGCCTCGTCCACCAGCGCATCCGCCAGCACGCCCACTTCCGCCTTCTCGCGCACCTTCGCCACCACGCCCGGCGCGAGCGCTTTCAGGCGATCCTCGTCCGCGCTCTCCCAGGAGAGCGTCAGGGGCACGAAATAAGTGGCCGCGCCCGCGCCCGCCTCCAGCTCGAAGAGCGCGAGCAGCCAGCTGTGCTTGCCGACGGTCCACAGGGCGTGGTCGGTGAGCTTCGCGCGCCGGATCGATTCACTTTTCGCGGCATACCAGCGCTGCGCTGCGATGAATTGCGGCATGACCTCGCCCTCGAGCTGGGCGCGGACGCGCTCGGCGATGCCGATACGCCACGGCACCACGCGGTCGCGGAAGAAGCTCGACCAGCCGTCGAACAGCACCAGCGTCGGGCGTTCCTCCGGCGGGAGGACCTGGGCATGCCAGTCCGGCGCGGTGACGTCGGTCGCCAGCCGGAACCAGTAGAACCCGTGTGCCGGAAGCGTCAGCAGGTAGAAGCGCTCGCCGATCGGCGGAAACGCGGTGCGGCCCAGCAGCTCGACCGGGATGCGCCCGCGAAAACGCGCGAGGTCGAGCTCCACCGGCTGCGCGGAGCGGGCGAGGTTCGCGACGCACAGAATCACCTCGTCCTCGTGCTCGCGCAGGTAGGCGAGGACCTTGCGATTGCCTGGCCGCAGGAACGTGATCCGGCCGCGCCCGAAGGCGCGGCTCGGCTTGCGCACGGCGAGTATGCGCTTCATCCAGTTGAGCAGCGACGACGGATCGCGCAGCTGCGCTTCCACGTTCACCGCCTCGTAGCCGTACACCGGGTCCATGATCGGCGGCAGGTACAGCCGCTGGGGATCGGCGCGCGAGAACCCGGCATTGCGGTCCGGGCTCCACTGCATGGGCGTGCGCACGCCGTTGCGGTCGCCGATGTAGATGTTGTCGCCCATGCCGATCTCGTCGCCGTAATAGATGATGGGCGAGCCGGGCATCGACAGCAGCAGGCTGTTCATGAGCCGGATGCGGTCGAGGTCGTTTTGCATGAGCGGCGCGAGGCGCCGGCGGATGCCGAGATTGATGCGCGCCCGCGGGTCGGCGGCGTACATCTGGTACATGTAATCGCGCTCCTTGTGGGTCACCATCTCGAGCGTCAACTCGTCGTGGTTGCGCAGAAAGATCGCCCACTGGCAGTTGTCCGGGATATCCGGCGTCTGCTGCATGATCTCCACCACCGGGTGGCGGTCCTCCTGCGCGATCGCCATGTAGATGCGCGGCATGAGGGGGAAGTGGTAGGCCATGTGGCATTCGTCGCCGGCGCCGAAGTACATGGCGACGTCCTCGGGCCACTGGTTGGCCTCGGCGAGGAACATGCGGCCGGGATGGTTGCGGTCGAGCTCCGCCCGCAGGACCTTGAGCACGTCGTGGGTTTCCGGCAGGTTCTCGTTGTGGGTGCCGTCGCGCTCGCGCAGGTAGGGAATCGCGTCGAGCCGCATGCCGTCGACCCCGAGGTCGAACCACAGGCGCATCACCCGCACCACCGCCTTCACCACGGTCGGATTCTCGAAATTGAGGTCGGGCTGGTGCGAGAAGAAGCGGTGCCAGTAGTAGGCCTTCGCCACCGGATCCCACGCCCAGTTTGAATTCTCGGTGTCGGTGAAGATGATGCGCGTCTCCGGCCACTTCTTGTCGTCGTCGCTCCAGACGTAGAAGTTGCGCTTGCTCGTGCCGGCGGGCGCCCGCCGCGCCGCCTGGAACCAGGGATGCTGGTCCGAGGTGTGGTTGATCACGAGCTCGGTGATGACCCGCAGACCGCGGCTGTGAGCCTCGCGCATGAAGTTGCGAAAATCCGCCCGCGTGCCGTAATCCGCGTGCACGTCCCGGTAATTTGAGATGTCGTAGCCGTCGTCCTTGAGCGGCGAGGGATAGAAGGGAAGCAGCCAGATGGTGTTGACCCCGAGCTGCTGGACGTAATCGAGCTTCTCCGTCAGGCCGCGGAAATCGCCCAGCCCGTCCCCGTTCGAATCGAAGAACGCCTTGACGTGCAGCTGGTAGATGACCGCGTCCTTGTACCAGAGCGGGTCCTCCACCACCCCGATGGCGGCGGCGGCCGGCGAGCCCTCGGCCACCGGCGCGTCACTGGGCTTAGTGTTCCCGGTCATGCGAAATAATCGAAGTCCTGCTCGTGGTGCACGCGGCGGCGGACGCGAAAAACGTGCGCCGGCGCCCGCGCCGGGTCGAGCTGCACGAAGTTCCGCGGCCCCGTCCAGAGGAAGTGCGCGCCGGTGAGCAGATCATGCATCTGGTACTGCGCGCCGGGCTCGACGCCGAGCGCCGCGAGGTCGAGGTCCACCCAGCCCGAATGCGAGTGGTGCGGGTCGAGGTTCACGACGCAGACGATCGCGTTCGCGAGGTCCTCGGTGGTCTTGGCGTAGGCGATCAATTGGTCGTTGTCCGTGTCGAAGAACCGCAGCCGCCAGTCGGCGTGCAGCGCCGGATTCGCGCGCCGGATGCGGTTCACCCGCGCGACGAACGGCCGCAGGCTGTCGGCGCGATCGAGATCCCAGTGGCGCAGTTGATATTTCTCCGAGTCGCGGTATTCCTCGCTCCCGGGCTCGCGGGCGACGTGCTCCATCAGCTCGTAGGCCGGGCCGTAGATACCGTAGCTCGCCGCGAGCGTCGCCGCAAGCACGAGGCGCGCCATGAACGCCGGCCGGCCGCCGAACTGCAGCGCCTCGGTGAGGATGTCCGGGGTGTTCGGCCAGACGTTGGGCCGGAAATACTCGCGCCCCGGGCCTTGCGCAAGCTCGGTAAAGTACTCGGTGAGTTCCCGCTTGGTGTTGCGCCACGCGAAGTAGGTATAGGACTGGGTGAAGCCGACCTTGGCGAGCCGGTGCATCACTTTCGGGCGGGTAAAGGCCTCGGCGAGCAGAATCACGTCGGGATGGTCGCGGCGGATCTCCGCGATCGCCCACTCCCAGAACGCGAAAGCCTTGGTATGGGGATTGTCCACGCGGAAGATGCGCACGCCTTCGCCGATCCAGTGGTCGAACACGCTCTTCAGCTCGGCCCACAGGCCGCGCCAGTCCTCCGACTCGAAATTGAACGGGTAGATGTCCTCGTACTTCTTGGGCGGGTTCTCGGCGAACTGCACGGTTCCGTCCGGGCGCCGGCGGAACCATTGCGGGTGGCTCTTGACGTACGGGTGGTCGGGCGCGCACTGGTAGGCGATGTCGAGCGCGACCTCCATGCCGTGCCGCCGCGCGGCCGCGACCAGGCTGCGGAAGTCCTCGCGGGTACCCAGCTGGGGATGTATCGCCGTGTGCCCGCCCTCGGCCGCCCCGATCGCCCACGGGCTGCCGACGTCGTCCGCCGCCGCGGAAAGGGCGTTGTTCTTGCCCTTGCGTTGCTCGCGCCCGATCGGATGAACGGGCGGCAGGTAGAGCACGTCGAAGCCGAGCTCGGCGACATACGCAAGGCGCCGCTCCACGTCCTTGAACGTGCCGTGGCGGCCCGGCGCGTTCGCCGTTGAGCGCGGGAAGAGCTCGTACCAGGTCGAGAACCGCGCCTGCTCGCGGTCCACGATCAGGGGCAATTCCACCGGCCACTGGGTTGCAAGCGTCCGGTCCGGATAGCGCATCGCCACTTCGGCCATCGCGTCGTCGAGTCCCACCGACCGCATGGCGTCGGCCCCCTGCGCGGCACGCAGGCGCGCGGCCCAATCCTTCAGCTGCTTCGCGTCCTCGCCCCGCGCGCGGCCGGCCGCCTCCTCGATGAGGCCGGCTCCGGCCTGGACCGCGATCGCGAGGTCGCCGGGATCCTCCCGCCGCGAAAATTCGTCGCGCCACGAGCGGAAGTGATCGACCCACGCGGCCACGGTGTAGCGATAGCGCCCGATCTTTTCGACGACGAAGCTCGCGCGCCAGACATCGTTGCCGAGCGGCTGCATTTCGACTTCGCTCCACGCCGCGGCCTCCTCGGTGCGCCAGTGCAGCATCACGCACAGCACGTCATAGCCGTCGCCAAAACAGTGCGCCTCGACCTCGACGCGGTCGCCCACGATGCGTTTCGCCGCGAAGCGACCCCCATCCACCGCGGGCTGCACCGCGTCGATGACGGCGCGACTGCGCCCGTCCGGCGCGGCCGGAGGAAGGCGCGCGTCAGCCATCGGCCTCGCTCCTGAAGAAGACCGCGGAGAGCGGCGGGAGCGTCACGGTGAGCGAGTACGGACGGCCGTGCGCGGGAAGGGGCGCGGCCTCGATGCCACCGAAGTTCCCCCAGCCGGCGCCGCCGTAATGCTTCGCGTCGCTATTGAGCGCCTCCGTCCAGCGGCCGGCGCGCGGAACGCCGATGACGTAGTTCGCGCGCGGAATCGGCGTGAAATTGCACGCGACCAGCACCAGCGGGCCGTGGCCGCGCGGCTTGCGCAGGAACGTCAGCACGCTGTTTTCGGCGTCGTTCGCGTCGATCCACTCGAATCCCTCGTGCGTGAAGTCGGCCTGCCACAGCGCCGGCTCGCCGCGGTAGCAGCGGTTCAAGTCGCCGATCCAGTTCTGAACGCCGCCGTGCTCGGGAAGCCCCGTGATCCACCATTCGAGCTCGCCCTCGTGCGTCCACTCGCGGCGCTGGCCGAACTCGCCGCCCATGAAGAGCAGCTTCTTGCCGGGGTGTCCCCACATGTAGCCGTAGAGCGCGCGCAGCCCGGCAAACTGCTGCCAGGTGTCGCCGGGCATCTTTCCGGCGAGCGAGCCTTTGCCATGTACCACCTCGTCGTGCGAGAGCGGCAGCACGAAATTCTCGTTGAAGGCGTAGATGAGCGAAAACGTCAGGCGCCCATGGTGGTACTTGCGGTGCAGGGGATCCTCGCGCAGATAGGCGAGCGTATCGTGCATCCAGCCCATGTTCCACTTCATGCCGAAGCCGAGGCCGCCGAGGTAGGTCGGGCGCGACACCATCGGCCAAGCGGTGGACTCCTCCGCCATCGTGAACGCATCGGGGTGATCGCGGTATACCGCCTCATTCAGCGTCCTCAGAAAAAGGATCGCCTCCAGATTCTCCCTGCCGCCGTAGCGGTTCGGGATCCATTCGCCCTCCTTGCGGGCATAGTCGAGATAGAGCATGGATGCCACGGCGTCCACGCGCAGCCCGTCCACATGGTAGCGATCGAGCCAGAACAGCGCCGAGGATATCAATATCGCGCGCACCTCGTGCCGGCCGTAGTTGAAAATACTCGAGTTCCATTCCGGGTGGTAGCCCTGCCTGGGATCGGCATGCTCGTAGAGATGCGTGCCGTCAAAACGCGCGAGGCCGTGCGGATCGTCGGGAAAGTGCGAGGGCACCCAGTCGAGGATCACGCCGATGCCGCGCCGGTGCAGGTGGTCCACCAGGTACATCAGGTCCTGCGGCGTGCCGTAGCGCGCCGTCGGCGCGAAGTAGCCGGTGGTCTGGTAGCCCCAGGAGCCGTAGAACGGGTGCTCGGTGAGCGGCATCAGCTCGACGTGCGTGAAGCCGGTCTTCTCGACGTAGTCCGCGAGCTCGTGCGCGAGCTCGCGGTAGCCGAGGAAGCGGCCGTCCTTCCGTTTCCAGGATCCCGCGTGCACTTCGTAGATCGCCATCGGCGCACCCAGCGCGTTCTTCCTGCCGCGCGCTGCCATCCACCCGGCGTCGCCCCACTCGTAGGCCAGGGACCAGGTGCGGGAGGCGGTCGACGGCGGGCACTCCGTGCAGTAAGCAAACGGATCCGCCTTCTCGATCGCCCCGCCTGCGCCCGGGGCGATGTGGAATTTGTAGCACGCGCCCTCCGTGACCCCGCCGCCAAATCCTTCCCAGATGCCGGAGCCGTCGCGCCTGGGAGCCAGCGGGTGCGCGGCGGCATCCCAGCCGTTGAAGTCGCCGATCACCGAGACGGCGCGCGCGCCCGGCGCCCACACCGCGAAGGTAAAGCCGGCGACACCGCCCGCAACCGCGCGCTGCGCGCCGAGCTTCTCGTAGAGGCGGGCGTGCGTGCCCTCCTTGAACAGGTAGACGTCGTGCGCGGTCAGCGGTGAGTCCGCCGTGCGCGGCGCGCGGCTGCGCGAACCGCCGCGGCCTGACGCCGGCGTGGGCTTAGTGGTATGGCGCGCGGGCATCGCCCTCGGCCTGCGATGCAGCAGAAATGGTGTTTTCTCTCTCTTGTTATTGCTGGGTCCCGCGGCGCGACGAAAAGTTCCCCGGTCGTGCTGCACCGCAGCGCCGCGGGGCGGAACCCGGGGCATTATGACATCGGCGTTGGTTCGACCACAATCGCGCAACTGCGCGCGAGTCCGGACCGCCCGCACGCGAGGCGGAGTCAGTCCGCGCGCGCGACCACGATGACGTGCACGCGATAGGGGCCGTGCGCGCCGAGCGTCACCGTCTGCTCGATATCGGCGGTGCGCGAGGGGCCGGAGATGAAGTTCACCGAGCGCGGCAACCGGCCCAGCTCGCCGCGCGCGAGCTGCCACGCCTCCTCCATGCCGCGCACGATGCGCGATGCCCTCACCACGGCGACGTGGGTTTCCGGCAGCAGGCTCACCGCCGCCGGCGTATCGCGGCCCGAGATCGTCATCAAGGTGCCGGTTTCGGCGACGGCGCAGAATGCGCCGGTAATCCCGACGAGGTCGGTGTCGCGCGCCGCGCGCGCCTCGACTCGCACCCCCGCGCCGCTCCAGTCGAGCGCCACCAGCTCCTGCCAGCACACGGCCGCGCGCGGCAACCCGGACGCCTCGAGATAGCGTGCGACGGCGGCGGGAACGGCCGCGAGCGTCTCGACTTCATCCACCGTGCTCGCCAGGCCCAGCGCGCGCTCGCGGAAACGCGCGACGGGATCCCAGTCCATGCGCGGTCGCGCGCTGCCGGGATGCGCCTGGATATGCGCCCGCACGGCCGCGCGCTCGGCATCGGTCGGAACCGGGTTCTTTCCCTGCCGCGCCCGGATCCGCGCCAGGATGTTCTCGCGCGAGGTCATCCTTCCGCCTTCATCCTTCTGCCGTCCGACCCCGGCGTCAGCCCAGGGTCGGCATGTTGAGACCCGGCGCCGGCGTGTCCTGGTGCGGCCAGCGGCTGGTGATGACCTTGGTGCGGGTATAGAACTTGACGCCCTCCATGCCGTGCACGTGCAGATCGCCGAAGAGCGAGCTCTTCCATCCGCCGAAGGAATAGAACGCCACGGGCACCGGGATCGGCACGTTCACGCCGACCATGCCGACCTGGATCTCGTTTTCGAAGCGCCGCGCGGCGCCGCCCGATTCGGTGAAGATCGCGGTGCCGTTGGCGTAGGGACTGCGGTTGACGAGCGCAATCGCGTCCTCCAGCGTCCGTGCGCGCAGCACGATCAACACCGGCCCGAAGATCTCGTCCTGGTAGATCTTCATCTCCGGCGTGACATTGTCGAACAGCGTCGTGCCGAGAAAGTATCCGTTCTCGGATCCGCGGACCTTGAGACCGCGGCCGTCGAGGACGAGCTTTGCGCCTTCCTTCACCCCCTGGTCGATATAACCGGCAACCTTGTCGCGGTGCTGGGCGGTCACCAGCGGACCCATGTCCACACCCTCCTTGTCGCCGGGCCCGACCACGATCGCCTCCGCTTTTTTCCGGAGCAGCCCGACGAGCGGGTCCGCGGCGGCGCCCACCGCGACTACCGCGGATATCGCCATACAGCGCTCGCCCGCCGAACCGTAGGCAGCGCCGATGAGCGCATCGGCCGCGAACTCGAGATCGGCATCCGGCAGCACGACGGCGTGGTTCTTGGCGCCGCCGAGCGCCTGCACCCGCTTGTGGTTTCTCGCGCAGGTTTCGTAAATATGCTTCGCGATCGGCGTGGAGCCCACGAAAGAGACCGCGTGGACGCCCGGGTGGCCGAGTATCGCGTCCACCGCTTCCCGGTCGCCGTGCACGACGTTCAACACCCCGTCGGGCAGGCCCGCATCCTTGAAGAGCTCGGCCATGCGCAGCGAGGCCGAGGGCACTTTCTCCGACGGCTTGAGGACGAAGGTGTTGCCGCACGCGATCGCGACCGGAAACATCCACAACGGCACCATCACCGGGAAGTTGAACGGCGTGATGCCGGCGCACACGCCCACCGGCTGGCGCACGGTGTGGCAATCCACGCCGGTGCCGACGTTCTCCGAGTGCTCGCCCTTGAGGAGATGCGGGACACCGCAGGCAAACTCGACCACCTCGATCCCGCGCTGGACCGAGCCCATCGCGTCGGGGAGAGTCTTGCCGTGCTCTTCCGTGACGAGCCGCGCGACCTCCTTCTGGTTCGCCTGCAGGCGCTGGAGGAATTTCTGCATGACGCGGGCGCGCCGGAGCGGCGGCGTGTCGCGCCACTCGGGCAGTGCCGCGGCCGCCGCCCGGACCGCCGCGTCGATATCGACCGCATTGCAGTACGGCGCCTTGCGGATGACGGCGCCGGTGGCGGGGTTGGTCACCGGACCGAAACGGCTGCTCAGGGCCGGCTGTCGCCTGCCGCCAATCCACAGCGGCACGCTCGTCACGTTCTGCAGCTCTGCGGGCTTGTCCATCGGCGACTCCATTCCGCATTCATCCTGCATCATTCCGCATTCGCACTGCGATGGGCGCGCGCAGTGTAGAGCTCGCGGAACGTGCGGCCTTCCGGCGCGGGCAGGTCGCGTCCCCCGGTCCAGCCGCCGGCAAGAGGGAGGTGACGCATCCGCTTGCCCGCGCCGCCGAGGAGGGACAGGACGCGCGCGCCAAGCGCCGTCATCATCGCATAGATCGCCGGGTGGCGCGCCGCCCAGCTCCACACCGCGAGCCCGAGCCGCTCCGGCCACGGCCTGAGGCCCCGCTCGAACTGCCGCTCGCGCAGCTTCCTCATGAGATCGGGCAGCGGGATTTTCACCGGGCACACGACGCCGCATTGATTGCAGAACGTCGCGGCGTTGGGCAGATCGAGCGCGTTCTCCAGCCCGACGTAGCTCGGCGTCAGCACCGAGCCCATCGGTCCGGGATAGACCCACCCGTAGGCATGCCCGCCCACGCTCTGGTACACCGGGCAGTGGTTCATGCACGCGCCGCAGCGTATGCAGCGCAGCATCGGCTGCAGGTCGCTCCCGAGCAGGTCGGCTCGCCCGCCATCGAGCAGGATGACGTGGAAATGCTCCGGCCCGTCGCGGTCCCCCTCCCCCTTCACGCCGGTCGTGATCGAGATGTAGTTGGAGATGGTCTGTCCCGTCGCGTGCGCCGGCAGCAGCCGCATCAGCGTCGCCGCGTCGTCCAGCGTCGGCACCACCTTCTCGATCCCGGTGATCGCGACGTGCACCCGCGGCAGCGTCGTCACCAGGCGGCCATTGCCCTCGTTGGTGACGATCAACGTGGAGCCGGTCTCGGCCACGATGAAATTCGCGCCCGATATCCCCATGTCCGCGGTGATGAAATGCTGGCGCAGCATTTCGCGCGCTTCGCGCGTCAACGCCGCGATGTCGGTCTTGCGCGGCGTGCGGTGCTTTTCCTGGAACAGATCCGACACTTCGTCCCGCGTCTTGTGCACCACCGGGGCGACGATGTGCGATGGCGGCTCGGATGCCAGCTGCAGAATGTACTCGCCCAGATCGGTTTCAACGACCTCGATGCCGGCCGCCGCGAGCGCGTCGTTCAATGCACACTCCTCGGTCACCATGGACTTCGACTTGACCGCCTTCTTCACGCCGTGCCGGCGCGCAATCTCGCGCACGATGCGGTTGACGTCCGCCCGGCTTCCCGCCCAGTGCACGATGGCCCCGCGCGCGGTCGCGTTGCGCTCGAATTCCCGCAGATAAAGGTCGAGGTCGGCGAGCGCGCGGTCGCGGATCCCGGCGGCTGCGGCACGGATCTCCTCGTAATTGCCGAGCTCGGCGACGCGGTCGGCGCGACCGCGCACGAAGTTGCCCTGCAGCCGCTTCAACGCGGACTGGAGATTGGCGTTGGTGAGCTTGGCGCTCGCCGTCGCCTTGAAATGCATGGAAGTGATCTGCATGATGCCGACGCCGGCGCAATGCGTGCCGGCGTCTGGATTATAGCCGTCAGCTCATGCGGTAGCGGCGGATTGCGTCCTGGTTCCAGGCAAGCCCGTTGCCGGGGCGGCTGGTAAGCATCGCGGCGCCGTCGGCAATCCGCAGCGGTTCCTCGAGTATCGCGTTCGCCCAATCGACGTACTCCAGCCAGTGCGCCGTCGGCGTCACCGTGAGCAGATGCGCGCTCACTTCCGGGTAAAGGTGCGATGACATGCTGATCCCTTGCGCCGCGGCGAGCCCGGCCGCCCGCCGCCAGCCGGTGACGCCCCCAATACGCTCCAGATCCGGCATCACGTAATCGGAGGCACGCGCGGCGAGCGCACGCTCCATGTCGTGCACCAGCGAAAAGTTCTCGCCGATCTGAACCGGGGTCGCGAGCGCGCGCGCGATTTCCGCGCAACCCCCAAAATCGTCATGCCGGATCGGCTCCTCGAGCCAGTAAACGCCCTCCCCGTCCAGCGCGCGGCCGCGCCGAATCGCCTCCTCGACGGTCAGCGCCTGGTTGTAATCCACCATCAGGGCGATGCCGGCGGGGATGCGCGAGCGCACCGCGCGCACCGCGGCGAGATCGCCTGCGAGCGTCGGATATCCCAGTCGGAGCTTGATCGCGCGGAAGCCGCCGGCGAGCAATCGTTCCGCCTCATCGGCCACGGCCACGCTGTCCTTCAGGCCCAGCCCGCAGCTGTTATAGGCGGGAACGGCCCGCGGCGCGCCGCCGAGATAGGTCGCGAGCGGCATCCCGGCCGCCCTCGCGAGCGCGTCCCAGGCTGCCACGTCGAACGCCGCCATCGCCATGCGCACGATGCCCTGCACGCCGATCAGCACGAAGCGCTTCGCCAGTTTCGCCCACAGGGCGTCCGGCTCCACCCGGTCGCCTTTTAGGGTCCGCAGCACCTCCTCCAGCAGCACGGCGATCGCAGGGGCGGCGGCCGGCAGGTAGCAGAACTGCCACGCGTGCCCGCTCACGCCCTCCTCGGTTTCGAGGTCGACGAGCAGCAGCGGCGCCTCGCGCACCGCCTGCTGACTCGTGCCCAGCACGTAAGTCATCGGCACCTTCACTCCGACGGCGCGGATGTTGCGGACAGTGAGTTTCGGCGGCGTCATATTCCTACCCGGAAAGCGTGATTCGTGAATCGTGATTGGTGATTGGACGAAGCGAGAGTCGACGTTGCAATTCCTGCCAGGTCGAATCACGACTCACGAATCACAACTCACGCCTTTCTTCCTTGGGCGTGCAGGATGAGAATGTCCCGCACCACGCGGTGGATGGGCGTCGGCACGCCGACCGCCGCGCCGAGCTCGACCACCGAGCCCGACAGCCACTCGACTTCCAGCGGATTCCCGCGCTCGAGATCGAGTTGCAGCGAAGCGGTCATCGTCGGCGGCAGCGTGTCGCTGAACGCGAGACGCTCCTCCGCAATATCCGCCGGCAGGCGGACGCCGTGGGCTCGTCCCACCGCGGCCGCTTCCCGCATCGCGTCGAGATAGAACTGGCGGGTCAGCGGGTGCGCGAGGATCGGCCCGAGCGGCAGCCGTATGGTGGCGGTGACCGCGGCCATGCCGACCAGGAACACGAATTTCTCCCAGATCGAGCGCCGGATGTCGTCGGAGAGCCTGGCGTCGATCCCGGTCCGTTGCAGGCATTCGAGCAGCGCTTCGGCACGCTTCGAGCGCCGGCCGTTATATTCGCCGAACACCACCCGTTGCATCGAGCCGGTGTGCTGGATCACGCCGGGACGGGAAATGGCGGTCCCCATGTACGCGACGCCCCCCATTAACGCCTTTTCGCCCACGATCGGCCGCAGGATGTCGTCCTTGCGCACGCCGTTCTGCAGCGACAGAAAGCCGGTATCCGGCCCCAGCAGCGGCAGGATCGAGCGGGCGGCGGCCCCCGTGTCCCAGAGCTTGACGGCGAAGATGACGAGATCGAACGGGCCCGCAAGGGAGCCGGGATCATCCGTCACCCGCACCTTGGGCAGATGCACGTTGCCCACGGGGCTTTCCAGCGTGAGCCCGTGGCTGCGCATCGCCGCAAGATGCGCGCCGCGCGCGATGAAGGAAACATCGCAGCCGACTTGCGCGAGGCGGGCGCCGATCAGGCCGCCCACGCCGCCCGAACCCATGAACGCGATTTTCATTCACCTTCCCCGGCGAGGACTTCGGCGATGTGGAGGACCTTGGTATTCATGTCGCCCCGCCGCCGCAGCCGGCCCTCGATGTTGAGCATGCAGCCGAGATCCCCCAGCACCACGGCGTCCGCGCCGCTGGCGGCGATGTTGGCGCACTTGCGGTCGGCGATATGAGTCGAGATCTCGCCGAACTTCAGCGCGAACGTGCCGCCGAAGCCGCAGCAGGTCTCGGCCTCCTCCATTTCAATGAGCGTGAGTCCCGGCAGTCTCGCGAGCAGAGCACGCGGCTGGGACTTTACGCCGAGCTCGCGCAGCCCCGCACACGAGTCATGGTAGGTCACGGTCCCGGAGAACGTGGCGGGAAGGGTCTCCAGCTTCGCGATATTGACCAGGAAATCGGTCAGCTCGTAAGTACGGTCGCACAGTAAGCGAAGGCGATCGCGCTCCTGCGGGGCCTCCCGGAAGAGATCCGGGTAATGGGTGCGGATCATTCCGCCACAGGAGCCCGAGGGGACGACGACATAATCAACGCCCTCGAATTCGTCGAGCAGCTTGGCCGCGAGCGCACGGGCGGAGGCGCGGTCGCCGGAGTTGTAGGCCGGCTGGCCGCAACACGTTTGCGCGCGCGGGACGACAACTTCGCAGCCCGCAGCTTCGAGCAGCTTCAACGCGGCAAACCCGATGCGCGGCCGCATGAGGTCCACGAGGCAGGTGACGAAGAGGCCGACGCGCACGATCAATTACCGGCGGATGCCGACTCAGCTGCGCCACGGGCGCAGAAACGCCATGCGGTCCATCGATTGCACCGTCAGTTGCCGCACCGTCTTCTTGTGCAGCACGTGCAGCAAGACGGAGGCACCCGCATCGCCGCTCGCCCACAATCTCTGATAGAACTCGCTCTGGCGCCCCACCGCCTGGCCGCCTACTCCGAGGATGACATCGCCGCGCGCAAGGCCCGCCTGGTCCGCCGGTGACTGGGGCAGCACGCGCGTCACCACCACGTGCCCCTGGATCTCCTCGGAATAGACGCCGAGCCAGGGCCGCGGCGGCTCGCGCCGGCGGCCGGTCGCGAGCAGATCATCAAGCAGCGGCTTCAGGAGATCAATGGGGACGAACATGTTACCGGGAAACGCCGCCCCGATCTCGAGCGCGTCGCTGACCCACAGCGAACCCACCCCCACCAGCTTGCCCTCGGCATCGAGCAATGCCGCGCCGCTGTGCTCGAAGCGCGGTGGCGCCGTGAATATTCCGCCGTCGATCATGTATTCCCACCAGCCGGTGAAGCGGCGCCGCGACACGACGCAGGCGCGCGAGGCGCCGCCGGCGGCACCGTGCGCGGCAACCAGGACTGTGGCGAGCTCCCGCACGTCGGCCGAGCTTCCCACCTCGAGGGGGCGGCAGTCGATGCCGGCGCGCAGCACGCCGAAGCCCGTGCCATGATCGTAGCCGACGACGCTCGCCGGAAAGACGCGGCCGTCTCCGGCCACCACCAGGATGGAGCCCGCCTCGAGTATCAAGTAGCCAATGGTGAGGATCAGGCCTTTTTCGCCGAACACCACACCGGTGCCCTCGCGCTCGGTCCCGAGGTTCTCGGCCGTCCGGGCGTCCGGCACCGCCTTGATGGAAAGCTTCACCACGCCTTCGAGCGGGACGTTGTCGGCGCGCAGCTCGGGCACCGCGACATGAGCGGCGCGCCAGGCGGAAAGGGCGGCAGTAAAGAAGGAGACGGTCACGGAAACGCGCGCGGGTTGGAAGCCTGCGGGTGCTGCGCGCGCACCCGCGCGCGCGACATCAGCCAGCGGTTGCAGCCAATCTTATCGGGGCACTTGCCGCCGGGCAACGGCCAGCGACAAAAGCAGGATCGGTGCTTAGGCGGGCGCCCGGTAGCGGACGCCGATGATCTCGATTTCGGCCTCGCCGGCGGGGGTAGCAAGTATCACCACGTCGCCGGAGCGCTTCTTGAGCAGAGCCCGCGCGATCGGTGAGAGCCAGCTCACCTGGCCGCGCTTGGTGTCCACCTCATCCACCCCGACGATGGTGATGATGCGCTCCTCGCGCCCGCCCCGAACGTAGGCGTAGGTGACTGTGGCGCCGAAGAATATCTGGTCGGAGTCGCCGCGCCGCACCGGATCCACCACTTCCGCGCCGTCGAGGCGCTTGTTGAGATAGTGGATGCGGCGGTCGATCTCGCGCAGCCGCTTCTTCCCGTAGAGGTAGTCGCCGTTCTCCGAGCGGTCGCCGTTGGAGGCTGCCCACTGGATCGTCTTGACGAGTTCAGGGCGCTCCGCGTCGAGCAGCTTCGTCAGCTCGGTCTTGAGCCGTGCGTAACCCTGCGGTGTGATGTAGTTCTTGACTACCGGCGCTGCTGAAACCGCAGCCGTCGCTGCGCGTCCGTTGCCGTTGCGGCCATGACCGTTGCCGCTGCGCCCGTTACCGTTGCGATTACGCGAGGGTGTCGCTGTCTTGCTCATGGTGAGTGTGATTGCGATGCGTTTCGAGCGGAGGAGCCTCATAGTATAGCAAAAACAATGTATTACTGGCGATACCTGTCGTGGCGGCGCGGAGCGTAGCCCAAAACCACCGTTTTTCATTGTCCGTGCTGATTTCATATTGTAAAATCGGCCGCCTATATCGATGCAAATCCCCGCCGTGGCTCGACAAAAAGAAGAGAAATCCTCGATCCAGGTCATAGATCGCATGATGGGCCTGCTCAGGGCCCTTTCGGGCCACAGTTCCCCGGCCAACCTGAAGCAGCTCGCCACCGAAACCCGCCTGCACCCCTCCACCGCGCACCGCATCCTGTCCGTGCTGGTGGCCAACCGCCTGGTGGATCGAATCGAGCCCGGCACCTACCGCCTCGGTATCCGGCTGCTCGAGCTGGGCAACCTCGTGAAATCGCGCATCAGCGTGCGCCAGGAGGCCCTGCCCCACATGCAGGACCTCCACCAGGAGCTGGGCGAAACGATCAACCTGTCGGTCCGCCATGACGACGAGGTGGTCTATATCGAGCGCACCTCGGGCAACAACGCGATGATGCGGGTTGTTCACATCATCGGCGCCCGCGCGCCGCTGCATATCACCGCGGTGGGCAAGATATTTCTCGCCGAGGATGGGCCCGGGAAATGCATCGAATACGCGCGGCGCACCGGCCTGCCGCGGTTCACCGACAATACCCTGACCGACGCCGACGCGCTGTCGAGAGAGCTCGAAAAGGTCCGCCGCCTCGGCTACGCCTTCGACAATGAAGAGGCCGAGAAGGGGGTGTCCTGCATCGGCGCCGGCATCTACAACGACGAAGGCAGGCTCGTCGCCGGCCTTTCCATATCCGCACCCTCCGACCGCCTCAACAAGGCGTGGGCCGCCCAGGTGCGGCAGGCCGCCGAGAGGATCTCGCGGGCCCTGGGCGAACAACGGTGACCGAAGTCACCGAAGGATGAAGGCAGAACGATGAAGGATGACCTGGTCTGCCTTCTGACTTCTGCCTTCTGCCTTAGGCGCGCGGCAGCTCAGCCGTGTTAGATCAGCCGCTCGTCATCCTCGACGTCGAAACTACCGGGGCGAATCCGGTACACGACCGCGTGACGGAGGTGGGCCTGATCGAGGCCGAGCGCGGACGCTGCGTCGCCGAGTGGTCCACCCTGGTGAACCCCGGCATGAGAATACCGCCGGCCATCCAATCCCTCACCGGGATCACCGATGACATGGTCGCGCTTGCGCCCTCGTTTGCCGAGATCGCGCCGCACCTCCTGGCGCGGCTGGAGGGCAAACTGCTGGTCGCGCACAATGCCCGATTCGATTATGGATTTCTCCGGAATGAATTCCGCCGCTCGGGACTGCGATATACGGCCCGTGCTTTGTGCACGGTCAAGCTATCGCGCCGGCTCTTCCCGCGGGAAGCGCGCCACAATCTCGATGCGCTCATGGAGCGTCACGGCCTGTCGTGTGAAATGCGCCACCGCGCGCTCGGCGACGCGCGCGCGGTATGGCTGCTCCTGAACCAATGGCGCAGCGGCGTCGCCCCCGAGGCGGTTGCCGCCGCGGTGGACGCCCTCCTCAAGGCACCCGCTGTTCCGGCGGGACTGGCAGAGGGCGCCCTCGATGAAATCCCGGAAGCGCCCGGCGTCTATCTCTTCTACGGCGAGAACGGCGCCGCGCTCTACGTGGGCAAGAGCATCAACCTGCGCTCGCGGATACTGGCACATTTCGCGGGCGATCATCGCGACGCGCGGGACATGAAAATCGCGCAGCAGGTGAAGCGGGTCGACTGGATCGAGACCGCCGGCGAGCTGGGCGCGCTGATCGAGGAGTCGCGGCTCGTCAAGCACCTCGCGCCGGTCTACAACCGCCGGCTGCGGCGCGCGGCGGAGCTCTGCGCCTGGCACTGGCGGGCCGAGGCGCTGCTCGAGCCGCCCCGACTGGTGACCGCGCACGACCTGGCGCGGCTGAAGTTCGACGATCTCCACGGGCTCTTTCGCTCGCGCTCCGCGGCGCTCGAGGCTTTGCGCGACATTGCCGCCGCACATCAGCTTTGCCCGATCGTCCTGGGCCTGGAGAAAGGCAAAGGCCCCTGCTTTGCCCACCAGTTGAAGCGCTGCCGCGGCGCGTGCGTCGGCAAGGAATCCCGCGCTCAGCACGCCTTGCGGCTGGGCGCCGCGCTGGCGCAGCTTCGAATGCGGCCGTGGCCGTTCAAGGGGCGGATCGGGGTGCTCGAGAACGGCGCCGCGCAAGGAGAGATCATCGTCCTCGACCGCTGGTGCTACCTGGGCACGGTGCGCTCCGAGGCCGAGCTGGACGAGCTGGAGGGGCTGCGCCCGCCGGCAGCTTTCGACCTCGATACCTACAAGATACTGACGCGCTACTTCACCCGCCCGCACGGCGATTACACCGTGATCGAGCTCGCCGCCTGAATCCGACCAATTCGACAAAGTCTCGACGCAAAGACGCAAAGACGCAAAGAATCCAGATTGAACCCATGATGATTCGATCCTATGCGCCTTTCGTTTTCCTTTGCGTCGAGCTTTTCCGGCATGGTTGACAGATACACAGAGTCCGAAGCGCGCAGGGACCTCGCGGCGGCGCTGCGCTGGGCGAACCGGCTCGGTTTCGGCGAGGGCATCTGCAACCACTTCAGCGTCGAGATCCCGGGGCGGACGGGCCATTTCCTGATCAACCCGCTGGGCCTGCACTGGTCGGAAGTGACCCCCGCGGACCTGGTGGAAGTGGACGCGGCGGGCCGCAAGATCAGCGGCCGGCATGGCGTCGAGCCCACGGCATTCTTCATCCACGGCGCCATGCACCACTCGAAGCCCTCCGCGAGGTGCGTCATGCACACCCATATGCCGTTCGCCACGACGCTCACCGTGGTAGAGGGCGGGCGGCTCGAGTGGGCAAGCCAGAACGCGCTCAAGTTTCACGGGCGCGTCGCGTACGACGACAACTACAGCGGCCTGGCGCTCGATGAGGCGGAGGGCAAGCGCATGTGTGCGCAGGCGAAGGATGCCGACGTGCTGTTTCTCGGAAACCACGGCGTCATGGTGTGCGGACCCTCCGTCGCGCTGGCCTTCGATGACCTTTACTATCTCGAGCGCGCGTGCATGTTGCAGGTACTGGCGATGGGCACCGGCAAGCCGCTGCGTATCGTGTCGGAGCGCGTCGCGCTGCTGACGGCCAGACAGATGATGGAGGATACCCGGCAGGCCGAGTTGCATTTCGAGGCGTTGAAGCGCCTGCTCGATCGCGAGGAGCCGGGGTGGTCGCGCCTCGAGTGAGGCGTGACGGGCGATGGGTGACGAGTGACGAGCGACGCCACGCCCGGGACCGCCCGCAATCCACGAATCGCAGTCCACGATGCTTCGACCAGCGTGCTGACGCTGCGCGACGGGCGGCGCCTTGGCTACTCCGAATACGGGGCGCCGGACGGCCGGCCGATGCTTTACTGTCACGGGTTTCCCGCCTCACGGCTGGATGGCCGGCTGGCGCACGAGGCCGCGCTGCGGCACAACGTGCGTTTGATCGCGCCAGACCGCCCGGGCTACGGGCTCTCTGACTTCCAGGCGGGGCGCCGCATCTCCGATTGGGCGCGTGACGCGCTCGAGCTCGCGGACGCCCTGGCGCTGGTCCGCTTCCCGCTGCTCGGGATTTCAGGGGGCGCGCCATACGCGGTGGGCTGCGCCGGCGCGATTTCCGGCAGACTCTCGTCCATTGGCATCGTCTGTGGGCTCGGCCGGGCAGACCTCGCCGAACATACCGCGGGAATGAATCCGCTCGCGCGCGCTTCGTTCGCCGCCGCCCGTGGCGCGCCGGCGCTGTCGCGGCTCATCAACCGCGCCTTGGCACCCGTGTTGCGGAGCAGCCCCCGCTTGATGCTGAGGCTGCTCGCTTCCCGGTTGCCGCCGCCGGATCGCGAGGTGATGTCAGACCGGGACGTGTTCGAGATCTTCGCCGAGTCGTACCGGGAAGCGTTCCGGCAGGGCGGCCGCGGTGCAGCGCTCGACTTGACGCTTTACGCACAACCCTGGGATACGAGGGTGGAATCGATACGGGTGCCCTGCCATCTGTGGCACGGGGAACAGGACACCACGGTGCCGGTGGCGATGGGAAAGCGCCTGGCCGCGGCGATTCCCGGATGCCGCGCCCGCTATTACGCGGACGAAGGGCACTTTTCGCTGCCGGTGCGGCGCATGGACGAAATTTTGGCCGCCCTCGTGGACCAGGCGCAGTCGGTGAGGAGCGAGGAGTGACGCGGATTCGTGAGTCGAATCACGACTCACGAATCACGCAGTGGAACGGGCTGCGGACGCCGGTCCGCAAGCGTCAGTGAACGACGAGGGGCTGGTTCAGCAGAACGTCGAAACTGCTGAGGAACTCGTCCACACGCTCGACGGAGGCATCTTCGTCAACCGCGGCCTGCAGCGAGTTGACGAAGCGATCCGCCACATCGCCCTGGAAGAACGTCCCGCGGGCGCAGCGTTTATCCACCAGCTCGTAGCCGTGCTGCGCGGGGTATTCCACCACGTAGTAGCTGTCGCTGCTGTAGATGATGTTCATCGCCGTTTTACGCCTCTTGCCCGAAAACAACGCCGTTTCGGGCTCTCGGGTTGACATTTACAGCAAGAGCCGTTCCAAGCGCCGTGACCGTTCTCACGCCTGGGAATTTGGGGGCGCAGACGGTCGATTTCAACCAATGAACGGCTGCGAGGGCGACGTGTGCCGCGCGACAAGTAATCGGCGACAGGACCAATTCCACAATCGAGTTGGGGTATTGGTCATTCGCCACCTGCTATGCCTTGCTCCTTTCTCGTCACTTGTCAGCCGCTACGCGTCACTTGTGTCTGGCCCCCCGCGTGCCGCAGCTGGCTCAGCGCGATGCCGGCGAGGATGAGGAGCAGGCCCGAGTAGGCGTTGGCGCCGGGTTCCTCCCCCAGCAATGCCACGCCGATGAGCAAGGCGACGACCGGGATGCAGTAGTTGATCAGCGACATGAAGGTGGGCCCCGCGGAGGCGATGAGCTTGAGGTGCACGAGGGTTGCGATGGCCGTCGGGCCGATGCCGATCCAGACGAGTATCAGTACTGCTGACCCGTCCGGGTCGAGCCGCCACGGCTGGTCCACCGCCAGCGCGACCGGCACGCTCACCACCGCGGCGATGGCAATGATGGCGGCGGAGGCGACCATCACGTCGCCCTTGAGCGTCACGCGAATGATCACGCCGTTCGCCGCATAGCACAGCGCGCCCGCCAGCACCGACAATTGGGCCAGGATCTCGAACAACGAGCCCCCCAGGCCGGCGAGCGCGGCGGGCCCCATCAGCACGACGATGCCCAGGAACCCGAGGAGAAAGCCGGCGACGCGGTTGCGCGTCATGGCTTCGCCCGCGACGAAAAAATGCGCGAGCAGCACCGTCGTCAACGGCATGATCGCCATCAGGATTCCGGCGAGCGCGCTGTCGATCGTCTTCTGGCCCCACGTGATGAACCAGAACGGCATGCAGTTGCCCACGACCGCGAGGATGAGGTAGGGCATCCAGGCGCGGCCGATCGTTGGGAAGGTGTAGCCGAGGACGCGGACGATGGCAACGAGGATCACGGCGCCGATGACCAGCCGCGAGGCGACGAGCGTGGCCGGCGGCACTTGCGCCACGCCGAGCTTGACGAACATGAAGTTCGAGCCCCACAACGCGACCAGCGCCGCGAGCAGGCCCCAGTCTTTCAGGGTGCGCGCGGCCATTCGCCTAGGCGACGCGCAGCAGCGCCATCATCCCGCCTGCCTGGTGCGCCAGCACGTGGCAATGGATCATCCAGTCGCCGGGATTGTCGGCGACGAAGGCGATGTCGACGCGCTCGCGCGGCGCGAGCAGCACCGTGTCGCGCCATTCGCGGTGGCGCGTCGGCGCGCCGTCGCGGGCGATGACCCGGAACGCGTGGCCGTGGAGATGGATCGGATGCGGCCAGGCGGTGTCGTTCTTCATGGACAGCACGTAATGGCCGTCGCGCTTGAGCGCCAGCACCGGCTCGTGCGCGTGCTCCTTTACCGCGACGCCGTTGATGGTCCACGCGAGATGGTGCTGCCGGACCAATGTTGCGAGCGGCACGCGCTCTCCCGCGAACTGCGCCTCGCGCAGCGTTCCCATCGCTCCGCCCTCGAATACCATTTCGTGCCGCTGCGCCCGCGCCGGATCGGGCTCGGCCAGCGGGTTGGGCGCAAGCGCGATCGGAGTCGCAGGCGCCGCCTCGCGCAGCGGCGGGCCGGCGCCGTAATCGATCGCCATCAAGCGCGACTCGCTGCGCGGGTTGTCCTCATCCATGACGAGGTGACGCGATGCGGGGGGATGCGGGCAGTCGAGCACTAGGTCCGCGCGCATGCCCGGGGCAAGCCGTATCAGCCCGCCTTCCGGCGCGTGCGGCTCGACCGGCTGGCCGTCGAGCGCGATCACGCGTGGCTCGTGGCTGTTGAAGCGCAGGAGGAAGCTGCGCGCGACAGCCGTGTTCACCAGGCGCAGCCGGACGCGCTCCCCGCTGCGCACCGCGAACGCCCCGTCCTTGAGCGTAAAGCGGCCGTTGACAGTAGGGGTGTTGCCGATGCGACCGGCGTGGGTCAGGTCGAACACGCTGCGGAAGTCCTCGCGCTGGGACGCATCCGGATTGAGCCGGAAGTCCGAGAGCACCCACGTCACGTCGCGGTCCACCCGGATCGGATCGCGCTCTTCCACGATGAGGACGCCGTAGAGCCCGCGCGCGACCTGCTCGTAGCTCGCGAGATGAGGGTGATACCAGTACGTCCCCGCATCCGGCAGCGGGAACTCGTAGTCAAAATCCGCGCCCGGCGCGATCGGCGGCTGCGTGACGTGCGGCACCCCGTCCATCCGGTTCGGCACCCGCAGCCCGTGCCAGTGCACCGTGGTCGGCTGCGGCAGGCGGTTCGCGACCACGATGCGCGCGGTTTCGCCCTGGCGGAAGCGCAGCTCCGGAGCCGGCACCGTCCCGTTGTAGCACCACACTTCGGTCTGTGGGTATTCCACGGGCACGAGTTGCTGGCGCGCGACGCCCGCGGTGAGGGTGATCGCCGCAGCGCGCGCCCGCACGCACCACGGCGCGGCCGCGAGGGCGGCGAGACTCTTCAACGCGGCACGGCGGGTGACTTTCATCGGATGGGCCTCAAGCATATCATCGTGAACCGGCATGACAGACAGGCTCGCACCGCGAAGAGTTGCATGCGCCGCCGCACTGGCGTCCTGGGCCTTCCTGGCGGGCGCCGGCGCGTTGGCGCAGCAGTTTCAGCAAGCTCCCTCGCCCGCGGCCGGGCGCAGCGCGCTTCCCGCCAAGCCGTTATCCGGGACTGCATTGCTGGCCGAGCTGCGCACCGGCGGCCACGTCATCTATTTCCGCCACACCTCGACCGATTTCTCACGCGACGATTCCCGGTCCAGGAGCGATGACGACTGCGACAACCAGCGGCCGCTCACCGAAAAGGGGCGCGAGGAAGCGAGGGGAATCGGCGCGGCGTTCCGGGAACTGAAGATTCCGGTCGGAAACGTGCTGGCCAGCCCGCGCTGCCGGACGATGGAAACCGCGATGCTCGCGTTTGGCCGCACGGAGAAAGCGAACGAGGCGCGCGGCGGGCCGGCGACTCCCGCCAGCGCCGACCGCTACGCCGGCCTGCGCCGGCTGCTCTCAACGCCCATCAAGCCCGGCGCCAATCTCGTCGTCTCGAGCCACGGCAATCCGTTCTATGCCACGGCGGGCGCGCCCTACCTCGCGGAAGGCGAAGCGGCAGTGGTCAGGCCCCTGGGACACGATTTCGAGATCGTCGCACGGGTGCGCCACGATGCCTGGCGCAGCCTGATGACGCGTGACCCGTGACCGGTGATCCGTGTCACAAGGCAAAATCGAGCGCGCTGAAGTCCGCCACCTTTTCCGCCTCGGCGAGCTGCGCGAACAGCCGCTCCGCCTTCGCGCGGTCGCGGTGCGCCGTCAACTTGAGGAATTTCTCGAGCAGTTCGCCGCGCGAGAGCGGCATCGTGGGCGTGCCCTTGAAATCGTGCCCTTCGGCGGTGAGCGCCGTGCCGTTCTTCAACTTGAGCGTCAGGCGGCTCGCCGATGACGAGTAGCCGGGCGCGGACTTCAGCAGCTCGACCTGCGCGCCTTTGGCGAGCGCGCGGATCTTCGGGTCATTGAGGGTCGCCTCGGAAAACGTCCGTGGATCGAGTGGATTCTTGTACAACGCAACGGCCACGCTGAAGGGCACGCTGTATTGCATCATCGTGATGTCCCGCGGCTCGTTGATGGCGTGCTGGGTCACCACCTTCTCCCCCCCGGCGACGGTAATCCCCGCCACGTCATCTCCCGAGAGCTTGTGCTTTTCCCTGAGGTCGAGCGCGAGCGTCACCGGCACCTGCGCGGTGGAATGGCAGGCGTAGCGCTTGATCTTGGTCGTCATCACCTGCCACACCTTGCCCAGGTCCTTCGTGAGCCGCTCCGGCTGCGCGTCGCGGCAGAACACGTTGAGAACGCCATACTTGCCCTCCAGCACGCCGGCGGGACCGGTGTAGCCGTCGCGCGCGAGCACGGCGGCCATGAAGCCGCCCTCCGCGGCGCGCCCGAGATGGAGGCGCTTCACCATGCCGCCGGTTTTCGAGAATTCCATCAGGCCGGAGCTCAGCGAGCCGGCGATGCCGAACGCGTTGGCCATTTTCTTCGCGTCCAGGTCGAAGAGCCTCCCCACCACGGCAGCGGTGCCGAAGACCCCCACCACGCCGGGTGAATGGAAGCCGACCTTCTCGATCGAGTGGTTCGCCGCGTGTCCGATGCGGTAGAGCACCTCGAAGCCGGCGACGTAAGCGGACAGCAGGGCCTTGCCGCTCAACTTGCGCCCCTGCGCGGGGGCGAGGCCGGGCACGGCGAGCGCCGCGCTGGGGTGGATGCCGACGCTCGGCTCCACCAGGGCGTCGAGCTCGAAGGCATGGGCGGCCGCGCCGTTGCACAGGCAGGCGAACGGCGCGCGCACCTTGACCGGCGTGCCGAACACGCTGCACCCGCCCGGCGCGCTGTTGCGCTCGGCATACTCGATGACGGTCCGGGTCCAGGGCAGCTGCGAGCCGTAGACGCAAGCGCCGACCGTGTCGATCACGCAGTCCTTCGCGCGCTCGACGACCTCGGGCGGGATGCGGTCCCAGGTCAGGCCGACGGCGAACTCGGCGAGCGTCTGCGATGCGTCTGTCATGATTTTCGTCTCCCGATGGCGGCCGGAGCGCCTCGCCTTTGGTACAATGGCGCAGCGATGGCATTGACTCCCCTCACCGCATTATCCCCTCTCGACGGCCGCTATCACAACAGAGTCGCCGCCCTGCGCGACACCTTCAGCGAGCTCGCCCTCATCCGGCTGCGCGTGCGGATCGAGATCGAGTGGCTGAAGACCCTCGCCGCCGAGCCTTCGATCAAGGAAGTGCCGCCGTTCTCGCCGCCCACGCTCGCCCAGCTCGACGAAGCGGCCGGCAAGCTGTCGGAAGCCGACGGCGAGTCCGTGAAACGGATCGAAGCGAAGATCAACCATGACGTGAAGGCGGTGGAGTACTTCCTGCGCGAGAAGCTCGCGGGCAACCGGGAAGTCATGAAGGTCGCGGAGTTCTTCCACTTCGCCTGCACGTCCGAGGACATCAACAACGTCGCCCACGCGCTGATGCTGAAGCGCGCCCGCGACCAGATCCTGCTGCCCGTGCTCGACAGGGTCATCGAGAAGCTGGCGGGGCTCGCGGCGGAGCTTGCCGGCTGCGCGATGCTCGCGCGCACCCACGGCCAGCCGGCGAGCCCGACGACCATGGGCAAGGAGCTCGTCAACGTCGCCCACCGCCTGCTGCGCGCGCGCGAGCACATCGCGGGCGTCAAGCTCACGGCGAAATTCAACGGGGCGGTCGGCAACTACAATGCGCACATCGCCGCCTATCCCGGCGTGGACTGGGAGAAAATCGCGCGCGGCCTGGTCGAGGGCCTCGCGCTGGAATTCAACGCCTACACCACCCAGATCGAGCCCCACGATTCGATCGCCGAGCTGTTCGACGCCTTCGCCCGCGCCAACACCATCCTGATCGATCTCGACCGCGACATCTGGGGCTACGTTGCGCTCGGCTACTTCCGGCAGAAGGCGAAACCGGACGAGGTCGGCTCCTCCACCATGCCGCACAAGGTGAATCCGATCGACTTCGAGAACTCGGAGGGCAATCTCGGCATCGCCAACGCGCTGCTGCGGCACCTCGCCGAGAAGCTGCCGGTGTCGCGCTGGCAGCGCGATCTCACCGACTCCACCGTGCTGCGCAACATGGGCGTGGCGCTCGGCCACGCGCTGCTCGGCTACGACTCGTGCTTGAAGGGTCTCGACAGGATCGATGCCGACCGCGGGCGCATGGCCGCGGACCTCGACGCCAACTGGGAAGTGCTGGCCGAGCCGATCCAGACCGTGATGCGGCGTTACGGCGTCACCGATGCCTATGAGAGGCTGAAGGAACTGACGCGCGGCCGGGACGGCATCACACGCGATACGGTGCACGCCCTCATCAAGGGCCTCGCGATCCCGGACGCCGAAAAGCAGCGGCTGCTCGCGTTGACGCCCGCGACCTATATCGGCAAGGCCGCCGAGCTGGCAAAGCGGATCTGACG
The DNA here is from genome assembly GCA_036397875.1 of Burkholderiales bacterium. Classification (GTDB taxonomy): domain Bacteria; phylum Pseudomonadota; class Gammaproteobacteria; order Burkholderiales; family SG8-41; genus SG8-41. The sequence goes on along the minus strand of DASWIC010000049.1, from coordinate 12,650 downwards.
CATCAATCGTGCAGCTTCAGGCCGACCGCGGTAACCACCCCATTTCCCACCGCGCGCACGACGAGTTCGACCGCGCCCAGCCGGACGCGGTCTCCCACCACCGGGCGCCCGTCGAATTTTCGACCGAGGTACTGGGCCAGTGTCTCTCCGGGACGCGCGGCCTCGAACGCGAGCCCGTAGAGTGCCGACACGTCGTCGAGCGCGGCGTCGCCATCGAGCACGAAATCGCCGAAAAAGCGGTGCTCTTCCAGGCGCTCGGGGGCGTGCGGCGCGCCGAACATGCGGTTCAGGATTTCGACGCATTGCGGCGTCGCCAGCACGTACACATAGTCGCCCGGGCGCAATGCGCCAGCCTGGGCGAGGGGCACGACGTCGGTGCCGCGGATCACCGCGGATATTTCCGTTTGCGGTGGCAGCGGCAGTTGCGACGGCGTCCGTCCGACGGCCATGCAATCGGGCTCCAACTGGTAACCGAGAAGGTCGTGGTCGAACTGCCCCGGGATGTCGAGGTCGACATATTGCAGCGGCTTCGCCCCCGGGGGCACCTCGAGCCCGAGCAGACGGGCGAGCGGCGCGATGGTCCATCCCTGGAGCACCAGCGACATCAGCACGACGAAGAACGCGACGTTGAAATACACCGGCCCGGGCTCGACGCCCGCGACAATGGGATACACCGCGAGGATGATGGGCACCGCGCCGCGCAGTCCGACCCAGCTCACGAACGTCACTTCGCGCCAGGGAAAACGAAATGCCAGCAGGCTCAGCCACACCGAGACCGGCCGCGCGACCACCATCAGGATCACCGACACCAGCAGCGCAGGCAGGGCCACGGGAACGAGCGCGGACGGGGTGACGAGCAGGCCCAGCATCAGGAACATCGTGATCTGGGACAGCCACGCCAGCCCGTCGTGCACGTTATGGATATTCTTCATGGCCTGCAGCGGGCTGTTCCCGAGCACCAGCCCCGCGAGATAGATCGCGAGAAAGCCGCTGCCTCCCGCCAGGACCGTCCCGCCGTAGGTCAGCACGCCGCCCGCCATGGCGAGGAGCGGATAGAGGCCGGTTTCGAGCGTAAGACGATTGATGAGCCAGACCAGCGCGCGCCCGGCAATGACGCCGGTCAGCGCACCGATGCCCATCTGCCGCATGAAATCGACCGCGACCGCCCATGAAACTCCTTCGTGGTCCGCGACCAGCAACTCAATCAGGACCAGCACCAGGAACACCGCCATCGGGTCGTTGCTGCCGGACTCGATCTCGAGCGTTGCCGCCACGCGCTGCTTGAGCTCCATCCCGCGGGCGTGCAGCAGGGCAAACACCGCGGCGGCGTCCGTGGATCCGACGATCGAGCCGATGAGCAGCCCCTGCAGCCACGAAAGCTCGAACACCCACGCCGAGAACACGCCGGTTATCACGGCTGTGATCACGACCCCGGCAGTGGACAGCACCAGCGCCGGGCGCAGGCCCACCCGGAAGCTCTCCGCCCGCGTGCGCATGCCGCCGTCGAACAGGATCACGGCGAGTGCGATGGTGCCAACGAGGTACGCAAGCTGAAAATCGTCGAACCGGATCCCGCCGGGCCCGTCCTCGCCGGCGAGCATGCCGAGCAGCAGAAAGACCAGCAGTATCGGAACGCCAAAGCGCGAGGAGAATGCGCTGGCAACGATGCTCAGCACGATGAGCAGCGCGCCCACGAATATGATCTGATTGGCAAGTTCCATGCGATCCATTCGTCACGATTGCCCAACGGAGAATACCAGACGACCGTCGATGGTTGCGCGGAAGCGCCGCGCTGCGGCGATGCGGACGATTCCAGTGCTTTCCGCGACGGAATGTCCGTGATTGAACCGCCGATGGCGCTCCGATAAACTTGCGCGCTGCACCCGCGGCTGAGGATGAGAAACGAGGCGCTTGACCTCGTCACTCATCACTCGTCATCCATCACGCATTCTGCTTCTTGACGTTGCCGAGCTCGGCCCAGATCCGAAGCTCCTCGGGCATGGGCGGCGGCGCGACGGTGATGCCGAGCGCCGCGGCCACGTCCGGAGGGCGGATCCGCCGGCCCTTCTCCAGGAACAGGCCCTTGACGAAAGCGTGCGCGCACAGCGCTCCGTCCGATTCGAAGCGCTGCTCCATGTAGGCGTACTTCTCGTCCCAGGTCACGAGCCGCGTGACGAGCTCGAACCTCTGGAACGGCGAGAGCGGGCGGATGAAATTGATCTCCGCGGCCCCGAGCGCGGCTCCCCAGCGCCTGCGCAGGATGATCCCCAGCAAACCGATCTGGGCGACCAAGTGCAACCGTCCCAGGTCCATGAACGCGAGGTAGCGCCCGTTGTTCATGTGGAGATTGATGTCGCAATCGGTCGGCAGCACCCGGAATCCGACGCGCGACTCCTCGAGCGGCCCCGCGCGCGGCAGACCGATCAGCCGGAACAAAAGGATGAACAACCGCAGATACAAATTCATGACGGACAGGAATCAGGACCCTCTGCATCTGTCATCCCCGCCTCCGCGGGAATGACGCTGCGTGACTCCCGCAGAGTCTACTTGGTTCCTGGCTGGCGCGAGCGGTGGCGGAGGTACTCAACGATGCCCGGCGAGATCGAGAGCAGGATGATGATGCCGATCACCAGCGTCAGGTTCTGCTTCACCCACGGCACGTTGCCGAAGGTGTAGCCCGCGTACGAGAGCGAGCCGACCCAGGCGATGCTGCCCGAGAAGCTGTAGAACACGAAGCGCGGGTAGCGCATGTGGCCGATACCGGCCACGAACGGGGCGAAGGTGCGGACGATCGGGACGAAGCGCGCGAAGAAAACGGTCTTCGCCCCGTAGCGGTCATAAAAGCGCTGCGTGCGCTCGAGATGCGCCGGGTTCAGAAACCGGGAGCCCTCGCGCCTGAACACCCGCGGCCCCACGTAGCGCCCGATCCAGTAGTTGGTGTTGTCGCCCAGGAACGAGGCGGTTGCGAGCGCGGCGAACAGCCCGTGGATAGTCATGTCCCCTGCGGCGGCAATCGTCCCCGACACGAAGAGCAGCGAATCCCCCGGCAGGAACGGCGTCACCACGAGCCCGGTCTCGCAGAACACGATCAGGAAGAGGATGGCGTAGATCCACGGGCCGTAGTTCACGACCAGCCACTGCAGGTGGCGATCGAGGTGGAGAACCATATCGACGAAAGTGGTGACGATCTCCACTTCTGGCTCAACCGAAATCCGGGAAATGCAGCATTCGCGTCTCTCCCGCGGAGGCGGGAGTCCAGGCAATTTTCACTATCGAGCCACCGCGTGCCTGAGTTCCCGCCTTCGCGGGAACGACGGCTTGGCCGTGCCTCACCGCAGCCTACACCACCGCGCCGGATTCGCCGGGCTTCCTCTGGACTTCGGGCCGGGCGAGGTCCTCGCGCGAGACGCCGAGGTACATCACGATCGGGCTCGCCACCAGCACCGAGGAGTAGATGCCGAAGCAGATGCCGATGGTGAGCGCGAGCGCGAAATAGTAGAGCGCCTCGCCGCCGAGGATCAGCATCGCGCACACCATGATCTGGGTCGATCCATGGGTGATGATGGTGCGCGACATCGTGGCCGTTATCGCGTGGTCGATGATTTGCGGCACCGACATGCCGCGCATCCTGCGGTTGCGAAAGACCTCGCGCACCCGGTCGAACACCACCACCGACTCGTTCACCGAGTAGCCCAGGATCGCCAGGACCGCGGCCAGCACCGGGAGCGAAAACTCCCACTGGAAGATCGAGAAGAAGCCGACGATTATCACGACGTCATGGAGATTCGCGATAATCGTCGCGACACCGAACTTCCACTCGAACCTGAATGCGAGATAGGCGACGATCCCGAGCGAGACGAACAGCAGCGCCAGAGCGCCGTTTTCGAGCAACTCGCGTCCCACCTGCGGCCCGACGAATTCGACGCGGCGCATTTCGACCCGCGCATCGTCTTTTCTCAGTACCTCCAGCACCTGCTCCGAGAGCTTGGCGCTGCTCACTCCCTGCTTGAGCGGCAATCGAATCAGCACGTCGCGCGAGGTGCCGAAATTCTGGACGGAGGCTTCGGTGAAGCCGAGCCGCGCCACGGACTCGCGGATCTTGCCGAGGTCGGCCGCCTGCGCGTAGGCCACTTCCATCACCGTGCCGCCGGTGAAATCCACGCCGAGGTTGAGCCCGCGGACACCGAGCGAGCCCACCGCGATCAGGAACGTGACGAGCGAGATCACGTTGAAGATCAGCGCATGGCGCATGAACGGGATGTCGCGCGTGATCCTGAACCACTCCATGGCTACGCTCCCGCTCCTTCTGCCTTCTGCCTGTCCTGAGCTTGTCGAAGGGCCTTCATACTTTGGTTGCCGCCTGCGGCCGCCAGACCTGGCCGATCGAGACCTTTTCGAGCCGGCGGCGGCTTCCGTAGTAGAGATTGACCATGGCCCGCGAGACCATCACCGCGCTGAACTGTGAGGTGAGTATCCCCAGGCACAGAACCACCGCGAACCCCTTGACCGGACCGGAGCCCAGGAGAAACAGGAAGAGCCCCGCGATGAGGGTGGTGAGATTGGAGTCGAGGATCGTCCCCCACGCCCGGTCGTAGCCGGCGTGGATCGCCGCCTGCGGCGTATTGCCGTTGCGCAGCTCCTCGCGAACGCGCTCGTTGATCAGCACGTTGGCGTCGATTGCCATGCCGATGGTGAGGGCGATGCCGGCCATGCCCGGCAGCGTCAGCGTCGCCTGGAGCATGGAAAGCAGCGCAATCAGAAACAGGACGTTGGCCGAGAGCGCGATGATCGAGAACACCCCGAACAGCGTGTAGTAGGCGATCATGAACACCGCGATCATCGCGAAGCCGTACCAGGTAGACCGGAATCCGATGCGGATGTTCTCCGCCCCGAGCGAGGGGCCGACCGTGCGCTCCTCGATGATGTCCATCGGCGCGGCGAGCGCGCCCGCGCGCAGCAGCAGCGCGACGTCGTGCGCCTCCTGCGTCGTCATGCGCCCGCTGATCTGCACGCGGCCGCCCGGGATCTCGCTGCGGATCACGGGGGCCGTGACCACCTCCCCCTTGCCCTTCTCGAACAGCAGGATCGCCATGCGCTTGCCCACGTTCTCGCGCGTGACCTGGTGGAAGATGCGCGCGCCGGTCCCGTCGAGGTTGATGTGGACCGCCGGCTCGCCGGTCTGGTTGTCGAAGCCGGGCTGCGCGTCGTTGATGCGGTCGCCGGTCAGCACCACCTGCTTTCTCACCAGGATCGGCGCGCCGCCGCGCTCCACGTAATACTCGTCGCCGAAGGGAACCTGCCCGGCCTGCGCCGCCTGGATCGCCGCCGGATTGTTGGTGGCCTCATCGTCCACCATCCTCACCTCCAGGGTCGCCGTGCGGCCGAGGATGTCCTTTGCCTTGGCGGTGTCCTGCACTCCCGGCAACTGCACGACCACGCGATCCGCGCCCTGCTGCTGGATGATGGGCTCGGCCACGCCGAGCTCGTTGACGCGGTTGCGCAGCGTCGTGATGTTCTGCTGCAGCGAGTAGTCCTGGGTCCGCTTCTGGGCCTCGGGCTTCAGCGTGGCGACGATGCGGAATTCACCCGCGCCGTCGATGGTCCTCAAATCGAGATCGGGCAGGGAGCGCGACAGTTCCTGCAGCCCCTTCTCGCGCATCGACGGGTCGCGGAAGCGCACCGTGACCGCCTGTCCTTCGCGCGCGACGCCGGAGTACGAGATCCGCTTCTCCCGCAGGCTGTTGCGGATGTCGTTCAGCGTCGCCTCCATCTTCTTGGCGACCGCCGCCTTCATGTCCACCTGCAGGAGGAAGTGCACGCCGCCGCGCAAATCGAGCCCCAGGTACATCGGCAGCGCGCCGATCGACGCCATCCAGCGCGGGCTGTTGGAGAGCAGATTCAGCGCGACCACGTAATCGTCGCCGAGCTGCGATTGCAGCAGATCCTTGGCCTTGAGCTGGGTGTCGGTGTCGGCAAAGCGCGCCTTGACGCTCGCCGCGTCCAGGAACACTCCGGCGGGCGCGATGCCACCCTGCTTGAGCACTTCCTCGACGCGGCCCATGAGGGCACTGTCGGCCTTGAGGGCCGCCCGCTGCGGCTGGATCTGCACCGCCGGCACCTCGCCGAAGAAGTTGGGCACCGTGTAGAGGAGGCCCACCGCCAGCGCGGCGGCGATGAGGAAGTACTGCCAGGGGGAGTAGCGGTTCATTACTGGATATTCTTGATGGTCCCCTTCGGGAGCACCAGCTGCACCGCCGGCCGTTGCACCTGGACCTCGACGTCGTTGGCGATCTCGAGCGTCACGTACGCGTCGCCGATCTTGCTGATGCGGCCGAGCATGCCGCCCGCGGCGACCACCTCGTCGCCCTTCTGCAGGGCCTCGATCATCGTCTTGTGCTCTTTCGCGCGCTTCATCTGCGGGCGGATCATCAGGAAATAGAGCACGGCGAACATCAGCACGATCAGGATGATGCTCTCGTAGCCGCCGCCTACCGCGGCGGCGCCGGAGCCCTGGGCCCAGGCTGGATTGATTAACATACTGTCTCCGTGACTCGGTCGGGCGCGGACGCACCCCGAAAAATGGCGAATTCTACACCGATTTCCCCTGCGCCTGCTCGGATTCCGCGCGGAAATCGGCGAGCTTCCCGCGTTCGATCGCGGCGCGCAGGCCGCGCATCAGCTCCTGGTAATGGAAAAGATTGTGCAGGGTGTTGAGCCGCGCGCCCAGCATCTCGTCCACGCGTTGCAGGTGGTGCAGGTACGCCCGGGTAAAGTGACGGCAGGTATAGCACGCGCATGCATCGTCCAGCGGACGGATATCGCTCCGGTAACGCGCGTTCCTCAGCTTCACCACGCCGCGGCGCGTGTAGACCCAGCCATTGCGCGCGTTGCGCGTGGGCAGGACGCAATCGAAGAGGTCGATGCCCGCCGCGACCGCCGTCACGATGTCCTGCGGCGTGCCGACGCCCATGAGGTAGCGCGGCCGGTCCGCGGGCAGCCGCGGCGCCGTGTGCTCGAGCACCCGCAGCATCTCGCGCTTCGGCTCCCCCACCGACAACCCGCCGATCGCATAGCCGTCGAAGCCGATGTCTTTCAGGCCGGCCGCCGATTCGTCGCGGAGCTGCTCGTGCATGCCGCCCTGCACGATGCCAAACAGTGCATTGCGGTTGCCCTCGTGAGCGCGCCGGGAGCGCGCCGCCCAGCGCAGGGACAGCCGCATGGAATCGCGCGCCTGCCCGTGGTCCGCCGGATAGGGCGTGCAGTCGTCGAACACCATCACGATGTCGGCGGCGAGCACGCGCTGGACGCGCATCGATTCCTCCGGCGTGAGAAAACAACTCGCGCCGTCGACCGGCGACCGGAACTTCACGCCCTCTTCCGTGATCCTGCGCGACGCTCCGAGGCTGTACACCTGGAAGCCGCCGGAGTCGGTGAGCATCGGACCGTCCCACCCCATGAAGCGGTGGAGCCCCCCATGCGCCTCGATCACCTCCGCTCCGGGCCGCAGCCACAGGTGAAACGTGTTGCCCAGCACGATCTGCGCGCCGATATCCCGCAGCTCCAGCGGGCTCAGCGTCTTGACCGCGCCGTAGGTGCCGACCGGCATGAATGCCGGCGTGTCCACCACGCCGTGCGCCAGCCCGAGCCGGCCGCGCCGCGCCGCGCCATCGGTGGAAAGTACCTGAAATTGCATTTATGCAGGAAAAATACTTCGGTCTGAACCGCCAAGGCGCCAGGACGCCACGAAAATCAAGTCACCCGTCACGAGTCACGCCTTCCGGAGCACGAACTCCGTACATGGTCACTGGCTCAACTCCTCCGCGCGCTCGATGAGCATGGCGTCGCCGTAACTATAGAACCGGTAGCGGCTCTCGATCGCGTGGCGATAGGCGCGGCGGACATTATCCATGCCGCCGAATGCCGACACCAGCATCAGCAGAGTGGACCGCGGCAGGTGGAAATTGGTGAGCAGTCGCTCGACCACGCGGAAGCGGTAACCGGGAAGTATGAACAGCCGGGTCTCGCCGCGGCCGCTCTCCAGCGCGCCGCCGGCCGCCGCGGTCTCCAGCGCGCGCAGGGTCGTCGTGCCCACGGCGAGCACCCGCCCGCCCCCGCCGCGCGCCCGGCCGACGGCATCCACCGTCGCCTGCGGCACGTCGTACCACTCGCCGTGCATCTCGTGGCGCGCGAGCTCCTGCGTGCGCACCGGCTGGAACGTCCCGGCCCCCACATGAAGGGTGAGAAAAACGACCGGGACGCCCCGGTCGCGCAGCGCCTGCAGCAGCACCGGGTCGAGGTGCAGGCCGGCGGTCGGCGCGGCGACCGCGCCGGGCTTGCGCGCGTACACCGTCTGGTAGCGCTCCGCGTCCCGCTCGCCCGCGGCGCGTGTGATGTACATCGGCAGCGGCACCGCGCCGTGGCGCTCGAGCAGCGCAAGCGCGTCGTCGCATCCCTCGAAGCGCAGCCGGAAGAACTCGCGTTCGCGTCCCAGCACGGTGGCTTCGACCGAGTCGGCAAGCACCAGCGCGCTGCCTGCCCGCGTCGGGTGATTCGCCCCGATCTGCGCCAGGACTTCGCCGCCCCCCAGGATACGCTCGACCATCACCTCGACGCGTCCGCCGGTTTTCTTGCGGCCGGCAAGCCGCGCCTTGATGACGCGCGTGTCGTTGAGCACGACGACGTCCCCGGGCGCGACGAGTTCCACGATGTCGCGGAAACTCCGGTCGGACAGCGCGCCGGTCCGGCCGTCGAGGTGCAGGAGCCGGCTCGCACCGCGCTCGGCCGGGGGAAACTGCGCGATCAGCTCCTGCGGCAGCGTGTAGTCGAAATCGCTGAGGCGCATGCCTGGATTATAGGAGCGTGATGCGGGATAATTGCGCGCCCAACCCTCACCCCCGCCCCTCCATCCCTCACCCCCGCCCCTCTCCCGAGCAGAGAGGGGAGTCTCGAGATTCCCTTCTCCTCTTAGGAGAAGGGCATGGGATGAGGGGATGGGAGAGGGGAGATTCGAGATGCGGATGGTGTCATATTCATCCGCATGAGGGGCACGATGGCCGGGATGGCGGAATTGGTAGACGCACGGGACTCAAAATCCCGCGGTGGCAACACCATGAGAGTTCGATTCTCTCTCCCGGCACCAATTCCTTCCGATCACGCAGCTGGTACCGCCTGGCTCACCGCGACCCGGTTGCGTCCCGCCTTCTTGGCTTCGTACAGCGCTTCGTCGGCCGCGCGCAACAGCGCTTCCGCATCGCCGGCGTGTTGCGGAAAAACCGCCACGCCAAACGACAACGTGATGGCGTCGAGCGGCTTGCCGCCGTACTCGAGGCGCACCGCCGCGACGTCGCTGCGTATCCTTTCCGCGCGCTCGACCGCAACCTCCAGCGTCGTGTCCGGCAGGATGACCGCCAACTCCTCCCCTCCGTAGCGGCAGCCGATATCGGAGCCGCGCACGTGCTCGCGAATGACGTCGGCGACCCGCTTGAGCACGACGTCTCCCGCCTCGTGGCCCCAGGTATCGTTGAAGCGCTTGAAGTGATCGATGTCCGCCAGGATCGCGGCGACGGGAGTGCGGTTGCGGCGCGCTTTCAGCAGCTCGCGTCCCAGCAGCTCCCACAGGTAGCGCCGGTTATGCAGGCCGGTCAGGGGATCAGTGATCGCCAGCTCGTGGGTTTCGCGCAGCGCCCGCTGCAGCTCCGCGTCGCGGTTCTGCAGCGCCTGCGTCATCTGGTCGAAAGCTTCTCCCAGGCGGGAGACTTCCTCGCGCCCGCCCGGCAGCCCGGTGCGCGCGGTAAGGTCGCCCGCCTGGACGCGGCGCGCCACGTCGAGGAGCTTGCGCAGGTTGCGCAGCACCATGACCTCCGCGCCGTACCATCCGCCGAGCAACAGCAGCATCGTGACCGCCACCAGGGCGCCGACGGTCTTGATGAACGTCGTGCGCGCCTCCGCGTAGATCACGCCTTGATGGATGCCGACCACGACGCGCAGCGGCGCGGTGCCGTCGGGGTTCTCCACCACGCCCTGGAACGCGTAGACGCGCGGCGCGCCGCCCGCGTCGGTCGTCTCGAGCACGCCGCTGTTCGCGGCGGACAATGCCTGGCCCAAGCCTGGCTCGGAGAGCTTGGCTCCGATGCGCGCCCCCTGCGGCGGGACCTGGGCGAGCACGATGCCGTCGCGATCGAGCAGCGTAGCCACGGCGCCGGGCGGTCTCGGCGCTGCGCCGGGGAGCTCGCCGAATGGCTTGAGATCGAGCCGCGCGAACAGCACGGCGACGACTATGCCTTCCGCGTCCTGCACCGGCTGGCCGATATCGATGCCGTCCCGGCCGGCGGCACGGCCGGCCTGAAAGCCCCCGGTCGAGAATCTGCCGCTAGTGACCGCCTCGCGGAAATAGGGACGGTCACTCACGTTGACGCCGTCGTCCCACGCCTGCGCATTGCAATGGAGGTCACCGCTCGCGAGGTGCACACCCAGGGAGAGGTAGAGCCCCCGGTCGGCCCGCATCAAGTCACGGAAATGCTCGTGGCAGGCCCGCCGGTCGCGCAGCAGCGCCGGCACCGCCCCGGAGGATGCGACCAGCAGCTGGCGCGCACTCTCCACGGTCTGCTCCGCGCGCGCGGCCACCAGCCTGGCGTAACGCCGCAGCTCCTCGCGCGCATGGCTTTCCGCCAGGTAGCGCTGCTCGAGCGCCCCGTAGACCATCAGCGCCAGAGCGGGAACCGCGGAGAGCACCACCACGACGGCGACCCGCCCGCGAGTGCTCAGATGCTTCACGGACTTGCCACTCGATCGGGGTCCATCTTCAACGCAGCGTCACCTCGACGTTGTCGATGAGCCGGGTGCGCCCGAGCCGCGCGGCGGCGACGACGACCAGATCGCGATCGCGTTCCGTGGGCTGGCGCAGGTCGGCCTGGCGGCGCACGGCGACGTAATCGGGCTGCCAGCCGTGGCGTGACAACTCCGTCATGGCCTGCTGGTCGATGCGCTGGAAATCGCGTGCGCCTGCCTCGAGCTCCGCCCGGGCCTGCTTGATGACGCGGTAGAGCCGCGGCGCTTCCGTGCGCTCCTCCGCGGACAGGTAGGCGTTGCGCGACGACAGCGCCAGCCCATCCGGCGCGCGCACCGTCTCGGCGGGAATGATCTCGATCGGGAGCGCGAACTGCTTCACCATGTCGCGCAATACGAGGTATTGCTGGTAGTCCTTCTTGCCGAAAATCGCGGAATGGGGCATCACCAGGTTGAAGAGCTTGAGCACGACGGTCGCGACGCCGCGGAAGTGCCCCGGCCGGTGCGCGCCCTCCAGAATAAACTGCAGGTCCGAGGGCTCGACCACGAAAGTCTGGCGCTCGGGATAGATCTCCTTCTCTTCCGGCACGAACAGGACGTCGACGCCTGCGGCTCTCAACCGCTCGCTGTCGGCGCTCAGGGTGCGCGGATAGCGGTCGAAGTCCTCGCGCGGTCCGAATTGCAGCCGGTTCACGAAGATGCTGACCACGGTACACGCGGCGCGCGGCTTGGCGATGTTGATGAGCTGAATGTGGCCATCGTGCAGGTTGCCCATGGTCGGCACGAACACGTTGTTCGGCTCGCGCTGCAGGCGCGCCCGCAGGTCGAGGGCGGAGTGGATCAAGTCCATGCGAGAAGCAGGACTAGAAGGAGTGCTCGGGGCCGGGGAAGGTGCGCGCCTTCACTTCCTTGACGTAGAGCTCGACCGCGCCCTGGATGGTGCCCGTGGTGCGCATGAAATTCTTGACGAACTTGGCCTTGCGGCCGGGATACACATCGAGCATGTCGTGCAGCACCAGCACCTGTCCCGAGCAGTCCACGCCCGCGCCGATGCCGATGGTCGGGATCTTGAGCGCGTCCGTGACCGCGCCCGCGAGCGCGGCCGGGATCGCTTCCAGCACGATCATCCCGGCGCCGGCCTGCTCGAGGAGCTTCGCCTCCTTGAGCAGCTGCTGTCCCGCGTCCTCGCCCCGCCCCTGCACCCGGTAGCCACCGAGCGCATGCACCGACTGCGGGGTCAATCCCAGGTGGCCGCATACCGGTATGCCGCGGTCGGTGAGAAACTCGATGGTGTCCAGCATCGGCCGGCCGCCCTCGATCTTCACCATGTGCGCGCCGGCGGCCATGAGCTCCGCGGCGTTGTGGAACGCGTCCTGGGGCGAGATCTGGAACGTGGCGAAGGGCATGTCGCTGACGATGAATGCGCGCTTCGACCCCCGCGCGACGCACTGGGTATGGTAGACCATGTCGCGCAGCGTCACGGGGAGCGTGGACTCGTGCCCCTGCAGCACGTTGCCGAGCGAATCCCCGATCAGCAGCGAATCGACTCCCGCCGCCTCGAGCACGGCGGCGAAGCTCGCGTCGTAACAGGTGAGCATCGCGATCCTGCTCCCTTCCTGCGCCATCTTCTGCAACGTGGCGAGCGTGATCCTCATTAGAAACCCCTTCGACACAAAGTCGCAAAGTCGCAAAGAATACCGGAATAAACCGCGCACATGAACGAATCCATTCTCTTCCTCTTTGCGGCTTCGCGTCTTTGCGTCATGGTCTTCACATCAGCCCAAGCTGAAGAACTCGCGCGGGCCGCGCATCGCGATCACGCGCTGCAACAATAAATCAAAATCGCCGGGCTGATCAACAAAATT
>DASWIC010000048.1:0-79756 GCA_036397875.1 Burkholderiales bacterium | reverse complement strand
CGAATCGGGAGCGTCGTCCGTCGGGCTCAGACGCTTCTTCAGCGCCTCGAGCTCGGCCTGGGCCCTAAGCGCGCCGAGGTTGGCCTCCTCAAGGCGCGTGAGGTCATGGATCACCATCAGGTAGCCCGCAGGCACGCCCTGGGGGGTCCTGAGCGGAATGATCGAGCTCTGGGTGTGGAGCCGCGCTCCGCCCTTACGTATCCGCCATCCCTCCTGTCCCGCGCGGCCCGAAAAGCGCGCCTGATCCATCAGGCGCTCCGGGTGCCGGGCCAAAATGTCCTCCTTAATGAAGAACCGGGAGTAGCTCTGGCCCACGATCTCCGGCGCGGAATAGCCGAGCAGCCGCTCGGCCCCGGTGTTCCAGTGCTTGACCGCGCCGCCGGCATCGAGCTGGCAAACGGCGTAATCGGTGATGCAGTCCGCCAGCAGGCGAAAACGCTGCTCGCAAAGAAAATGCGCTTCCTTGACCGCCTCTGCCCGCCGTACCTCCTCCCTCAGCGCCTCGGCTTCGCGCGTAACCAGCTTGAGGCGGTCCACCTGCTCCTTGAGCGAGCCCACCATGAGCGCGATCACGGGACAGGCGACCACGATCACCATCATCTGCCGCCAGTCGAGCTCGGAATAGCGGAACGGGTATAGCGGGTGCGAAAACAGGATAAACGAGCAGAACAGGACGATGGCGGCACTCAGCATTCCGGCCATGCCACCGGCGAGGTAGGTGGAAGCGGCAACCGTAAAGAGCAGAAGCAGGCCGGGGTCGGTGATGGCGCCGAGTTTGCGCCACAGAATCGCCACCATCACTATGGAGAGCAGCGTAATGAGGCCGGATCCCAAATACCGCACCAGGTGGGATGACCGTCCCAGCAGCGTATCGGCGACCCATTCTTGTCGCGGCATATTCGTCCTGGCTGGCCGTAAATCGACGATTTCTCGTCGTGACACGCGAAAAGACAGACACTCCGCCCGCTTAAGGGCGGCGTCCGTCCCAACCCATGGGAACAACGCAATATCGGTGCCAGAGGAATGGCCTGGCCGATGCGGGTCCTGCCGGGAATCCGCCTTCCCCGGGGGCGGGGTCGCGACCGCGCGGGGAAGGGGCTTGTCAGGTGCGCTCGAGTATCGCCGCCATGCCCTGCCCGCCTCCAATGCACAGGCTGACGAGGGCGTAGCGGCCGCCGGTGCGCTGGAGCTGGCGCGCGGCGGTCAGGGCGAGCCGCGCTCCCGACGCGCCAAGGGGATGACCGACCGCGATTGCGCCGCCGTTCGGATTCACCCGGCTGTCGTCGAATGCGATCCCGAGCCCCTTGAGGCAGGCCAGCACCTGGGTGGCGAACGCTTCGTTGATTTCGATGACGTCCATGTCCTTCAGCGTGAGTCCGCTCCGCGCCAGTGCCTTTTTGCTGGCCGCGACCGGTCCAATGCCCATGATCTGGGGCGGCACGCCGACGGCCGCGCTGGCGATCACGCGGGCAAGCGGCTTGACGCCGGCCTTGTCGCCCGCCAGCTTCGAGCCCAGGAGCAATGCGACCGCGCCGTCGTTGACTCCGGAGGCGTTACCGGCCGTGGTTACGCCGCCCTCGTAGAGCGGCCGCATCCTCGCGAGCGTTTCGAGGTCCGTGTTGGGGCGTGGATGCTCGTCGTCCGCAACCGGGGGCACCGGCCCTTTGCGCGTCGGCGGCAGCTCGACCGGCGCGATCTCTCCGGAGAAAAAGCCTTCCCCCTTGGCTACGCTGTAGCGCTGCTGCGAGCGCAAGGCGAAACGGTCCGCCTCTTCGCGTTTGATCTCGTACTGCCGCGCGAGCGTGTCGGCAGTCTGCGGCATCTGGTCGTCGCCGTACTGCCTGACCAGCTTCGGATTCGAGAAGCGCGGACCGATGGTGCTGTCATAGAGCCTGATATCGCGCGCAAACGCGGATTCCGCGCGGCTCATGACCAATGGCGAGCGGCTCATGCTTTCCACGCCCCCGACGAGGTAGACGTCGCCCTCGCCTGCCGTGATGGCGTGAGCCGCGTGCACCAACGCACCCAGGCCGCTCGCGCAATTGCGCTGCAGCACCGTCCCCGGCGTTTCCACCGGCAGTCCCGCCACGAGCCCTGCGTGCCGCGCGACGCAGCGGCTGTCCTCTCCGCCCTGGTTGGCGCAGCCCACGACGATATCCTCGACCTGCTCCGGCTTGAATGCCGCTTTTTTCATGAGATTTCGCATCGCGTCGGCAAGCAGGTCATCCGGCCGCACCTTGGCGAGCACGCCCGCGTGGCGACCAAACGGGGTGCGCAAGCCTTCGTAGATGTAGGCATCGAGCATGGGAGACTCCTTTCAGGACATCGTGATATTTGCAGGCCTCAAGGTTCGGCGGTCAGCAGGGAGACACCCAGCTTTGCACGCCGCGCAAGCCAGATGTTGGGGCGGTAGCGCGGGTCGCCGTAGATGCGGTGCATGGCCGACAGCACTTCGTGGACGCGCTGAGGACCCAGCACGTCGCCGAACCTGAACGGGCCGCTTGGATAATTCAACCCCAGCATCACCGCCTTGTCGATGTCGGCTGGCCCGGCGGTGCGGCTTTGCGCGATCGAGCAGCCGATATTGACGATCATGGCCACGATCCGCTGCGCGATGAACCCGGGGCTGTCGCGGCACACCGTTACCGGTATGCCGTCGGCGGCGAGCAGGCCGTGCGCGGCCTCGCGAAAGGCCGCGTCGGTCACCGGCGTGCCCATGATGGTGCGGCGCTTGACCATGGGAAACAGCGTATCGACCGCCATCGTGCGCCTGGGATCGAGTCCCTGTTCCACCGCGCAGGTGGTGGCATCCGCGCCGATGGGCGTCACGAGGATGAGCGCACCGGGACTCGGCTCGGCAGAGGTCTCGCGGCGGGCGCCCAGTGTGCCCAGCAATCCTGCCAGCGCGGCATGGCCCTGCGCATCGACCGGGCTGACCCAGACGCTCGCGGGCCGCGCCGCGGGCGCAGACGGCTCCGGCGGCACGATCGGTTTCATCTCCGCGTCGTAGTCGTAAAAACCGCGCTTCGTCTTGCGCCCCAGCACGCCTGCCTCGAAGCGGCTGCGCATGATGAGGTTGGGCCGGTAGCGCGGCTCCTCGAAGAACTGGTGATAAATCAGCTCGGACGCGGGGTGTGTCACGTCCAGGCCCGTCAATTCCATCAATTCGAACGGACCCATGCGGAACCCGCCAACGTCGCGCATCACGCGGTCCACGTCGGCAAATCCCGCGATCCCCTCGTAGGCCAGGTGCGCCGCCTCCAGGGTGAAGCCCCGCCCCACCTGGTTGACGAGGAAACCGGGCGCGTCCTTCAGGCGCACCGGCTCGCGCGTCATGCGACGCCCTATCGCCATCAGCGCCTCGCCCACCCAATCCGCGGTTTGCAGACCGTCGATCACTTCGACCAGCTTCATCAGCGGCACCGGGTTGAAGAAGTGCAAGCCTGCAAAGCGCTGCGGGGTGTTCAGCTTGGAGGCGATCGTAGTCACGGAAAGCGAGGAGGTATTGGTCGCGAGAATGCACTCCGGCGTGACGATGTTCTCCAGCTCGGCGAACAGCTTCTGCTTGGCTTCCAGGTTTTCGACGATCGCCTCGACCACCAGCTGGCACGGCTTCAGGTCCGCCGGCCCGCCGACGATCCGTATGCGGTTCACCGCGCCGACCGCCTCGTCCTTCGTGATCGAGCCTTTTTCGGCGGCGCGCGCAAGCATCTTGTCGATGAATTCACGCGCCTCGGCGGCTGCCCCGGGCCGGCTGTCGGTCATGAGAACCTGAATGCCGCCCGCCGCGGCGACCTGGGCAATCCCCCGGCCCATCGCGCCGGACCCGATCACGCCGACCATGAGGTCGCGACGGCTCGCGTCAAATGGCATGGAGCTTCTCGCGTTTCATCGTGGGATAAGGCGGCGCATTCCCGCGACTCGGCCGGCTCAGCGGCCCTTGAATTGGGGCATGCGCTTCTCCAGGAAGGCCGCCTGCCCTTCCCGGTAGTCCTCGCTGGCGAAGCAGGCGTCCACCAGGCGCTGGCAGAGCGCGAGATCGCGTTCGGCAGGGTCCTTGTGCAACTCGCTCAGGGATCGCTTTACCGCGGCGATGGTGAGCGGGGCATTGCTCGCGATGGTGCCGGCAGTGTCCTGGACGAAGCGCTCGAGCTCACCGGCCGCCACCACCCGGTTCACGAGTCCCATCTGCAGCGCCTCCGGCGCGGTGAACTGGCGCGCCGTAAAGAAAATCTCCGCGGTGAACGCCGGACCGACGATGGACGCGAGGCGCCTGATCCCGTCGAATCGATAGCCCAGGCCGAGCTTCGCCGCCGGCACGCCGAAGCGCGCGTCGTCCGCCGCGACGCGGATGTCGCACCCAACCGCGATCGCGACGCCGCCCCCGATGCAATAGCCCCGGATCATCGCGATCGTCGGCTTGGCACATTCCCGCAGCGCCTGAATCGCCGCATCCGCCGCGTCGTTGTACTGCTTGACGGCTTCCGCGCTGCTGCGCTTTTCCTTGAACTGCGAAATATCCGCGCCTGCGCTGAACGCCTTTTCCCCAGTGCCCCGGAGAACAATCACACGCACCGCGGGGTCTGCGACGTACTGCTCCAGCACCACTGGCAGGGCCTGCCACATCTCGTACGAGCTGGCGTTGTGGCGCTCCGGGTTGTTGAAGATGATCCAGCCGATGGCGCCGTCCTTCCTGGCGATCAGCTTCTCGGTGAGAGCATGAACCGGAGCGGCTGCGGGATTCATCATGGAATCTTGTTCAATCCGGGCGCGCAGGAGCCGCGCGTCAGCGCACCCTGCGCGATCGCGCCTGGCGGGCGATCGCGTCGAGCAACCGGATGCCGAGCCTGACCGCGCGCTCCGACAGCTTGGAGCCATCGGTCGGCAAAAGTATGTGCTTGAACATCGCTCCCGGCCTGCTAGTGGAGCGGCCTAGTGCGTCTTGCCCAGCCGATGGGTGGGAACCGGCAGCGCGACGACCTCGATGCCCTCGTCGCGCAGGGCATCAACCTCGTCCCGTGACGCCGTGCCGCGTATCCTGCGTTCGGGCGATTCATGATAGTGGATCCTGCGCGCCTCCTCGGGAAACGCTGCTCCGACGTCTTCCGTATTGTTGACGATGTGCTCGATCACCTTGGTCAGCACCTCGTTGCCGACATTGGCGTACTGCTGCGGGGTAGCGGAGGCAGAATCGGCGCGCGCAGGGGCATCCTTGCCCGCGGTCCGGATGTGGGTCGCGTGAGGCAGCCGCGCGATGTCGGCGCTGCCGCACAGCGGGCACAGGACCAGCCGGCCGCCGACCTGGCGCTCGTAGTCCTCGCTCGAAGCAAACCAGCCCTCGAAGCGATGGTGGTTGGCGCAGCCTAAATCAAACACAATCATGACACTTCCCAGTACGTAACCCAATGGTGGGCGAGACCGGACTCGAACCGGTATGGCTTGCGCCGAGGCATTTTAAGTGCCTTGTGTATCCCAATTCCACCACTCGCCCGTCATCCTAGCCTTTCGTGGGCACCTGGAGCCAGCGTCCGAAAAACCTGGAGGCGGGGGTCGGAATCGAACCGGCGTACACGGCTTTGCAGGCCGCTGCATGACCACTCTGCCACCCCGCCAACGAGACCCTCAAACAGAAAAAGGAAAACGGAGCAAACGCCGTTTTCCCTTGAATCCTGGAGCGGGAAACGAGTCTCGAACTCGCGACCTCAACCTTGGCAAGGTTGCGCTCTACCAACTGAGCTATTCCCGCGTTTCGTATGGAAAATTATAGGTCAGCGCCCCTGCCCTGGCAACTCGGGACGAGGCGACGGCAGCGCGCAGCCGTGCAATGCGAATGCCGGGGTGACGGGCGGCGCGGCGCCGACCGCTAGGACTTGCGCCACGCCAGCGGCAAGGCCAGCTTGAGGTAATACGCCATGGAGGCGAGCGTGAGCGCAGCTGCAAGGAGGATCAGCCACGTCCCCACCTGCTGTGGATCGAACGCGCCGATCCGGTCGTGATAGAGCAGGAGCGGGATAGCCACCATCTGCGAGGCGGTCTTGACCTTCCCCACGAACGACACCGCCAGGCTTCTCGCGGCCCCGATGTTCGCCATCCATTCCCGCAGCGCCGAGATCGCGATCTCGCGCCCGATAATAATGAGGGCGATGATAGCGTCCAGGCGCTCGAGCTGGACCAGGATGATCAGTGCCGCAGCCACCATCAGCTTGTCGGCAACCGGATCGAGAAAGGCGCCAAACGCCGAGGTCTGATCGAGCTTGCGCGCGAGCCAGCCGTCGAGCCAGTCGGTCAGCGCGGCGGCGGTGAAGATGACGGTCGCGACCAGGTTCTGGTTGGGCCCGGACACCCAGCTCTTCTCGAAATAGAAAATGCCGACGAAAAGCGGAATCAGCACGATCCGCAGCCAGGTCAGCAGGTTGGGCACGTTAAGCGGCATCGGCGCAACTCATGGCAAATTCTCCCGATCAGTGAAGCTCATGGTAGATTTTCTCGGCCAGCACGCGGCTGATGCCCGCGATCGATGCCAGCTCGTCGACGCTGGCGGCCTGCAGCCCGCGCAGGCCGCCGAACCGCGCCAGCAGTTTCTGGCGGCGCTTTGCGCCGATTCCCGCGATATTCTCGAGCGCAGAGCGGCTGCGCGCCTTGCCGCGGCGAGCGCGGTGCCCCTGGATGGCGAAACGGTGCGCCTCATCGCGGATGCTCTGGATGAGATGCAATGCCGGATGGCCGGACCCCGGCGCAAGCGGCACCGGGCTGCCCGCCACGAGCAACTGTTCCTGTCCCGGCCGGCGTGCTTCCCCCTTGGCCACCGCCACCAGTGCCACTCCGGTCAATCCGAGCTCCGTGAAAACGTCGATCGCCACCGCAAGCTGGCCCTTGCCGCCGTCGATCAAGACGAGATCCGGCACCCTGCCCTCTCCCGTGACGAGCTTGCGGTAGCGGCGCGACAGGGCATCACGCAGCGCTGCGTAATCGTCACCTGGCGTAATCGCGGCGCAATGAGCGGCGTCTTGCGTCCGCGCGATCGCGCCGACGTCAAGCGGCGGCTTGCCGTCCGACTTGACGCTAATGTTATAGCGCCGGTATTCGCTGCTCTGCAACGCCGATCCGTCGTAGACGACGCACGACGCCACTGCGGCCTCGCCCATGGTATGACTCACGTCGAAGCACTCGATGCGGCGCGCGGTGTCCGGCAGGTCGAGCAGCTGCTGCAGCGCCGCCAGGCGCGCCTCCTGGGTGGCGAGCGATCCCAGCGCCTGCCCCGCGCCGAGCTCCGCGTTCTTCGCCGCCATGTCGAGCCACGCCTTGCGCGCGCCGGACGGATGGGCGGAAATCCGCACATGGCGATCCGCGCGCCCGGTCAGCAGCTGCTCGAGCGCCCGCGTGTCCAGTCTCGCCCCGATCACGATGTGGGGGGGCGCGCCGTGCTGTACGTAGTGCTGAAGCAAGAATGCCTCCAGCACCTGCTCCGGACTGCAGCCGTCGGCGTTGCGGGGGTAGAAGTTCCTGTCGCCAAGATGCCGGCCGCCACGGACCATCGCCAGGTTCACGCAGACGACGCCGCCCGCCCGCCCGCAGGCGATGACGTCGGTATCCTCCCCTCCCCCGCTGACGAACTGCTTCTCGCGCACCTTGCGCAGCGCCGCGATCTGATCGCGGAAGGCGGCTGCCTCCTCGTAGCGCATGCGATCGGAGGCGTCATTCATGCGCGCGGCCAGCTGGTCGATGACCTCGTCTTCCTTTCCCTCCAGAAACAGCGCGGCGGCGGCGACGTCCTCGGCGTAGGTGCTCTCGGTGACCAGGCCCACGCAGGGCGCAGTGCAGCGCCGGATCTGGTGCAGCAGGCACGGTCGCGACCGGTTGCCGAATACCGAATCCTCGCACGTGCGAATGCGAAAGGCCTTTTGCAGGAGCTGGATGCTTTCGCGCACCGCGCCTGCGTTGGGGAACGGCCCGAAGTAGCGGTGCTGCTGGTCCAGGCTACCGCGGTGGAATCCCAGACGCGGGAAACGATGGCCGCTCAGCATAAGATAAGGATAGGACTTGTCATCGCGAAACAGTATGTTATAGCGTGGCGATTGCGACTTGATCAGATTGCTTTCGAGCAGCAGCGCCTCGGCCTCGGATCGAGTGACGGTCGTCTCCACGGTGGCGACCTGGCCGAGCATCAGCTGAATGCGCGGCGACACGTTGCCGCCGGCCCTCCGGAAGTAGGAGGCGACCCGCTTCCTCAGGTCGAGCGCCTTGCCGACGTACAAAACCTCGCCCCCGCCGCTCAGCATGCGATAGACGCCGGGCAGATGCGGCAGGCTCGCGATGGTTGCTGCGGCGTCGAACACCACGGGATCGGGGGCACCGTGAACGGCGGTCACGCGCGGCTATCGTTCCTGCGCGAGACGAAGGGGCGTGGAATGCCTGACGATGACTTCAAGCATGCGCCGGAACCGCTCCGAGGTAAGGCGACGCGAGCCCGTATTATAGCGGCCGCGGTGATAGAATGACGCGCTTTTTTCAGACAGTGTGGCGAAATGGCTAAAGTCCTGGCAACCGAAATTCGCGCCGGCAACCTGATTGAGTGGGACAAGCGAGTCTGGCGCGTGCTCAAGTCGTATCACGTCCATGTCGGCGGCCGTGGCGGCGCTTTCATGCAGGTCGAGATGAAGGACATCGAGTCCGGCACCAAGCGCAATGAGCGCATCCGCACCGAGGACAAGATCGAGCGCGCCTACGTCGAGCCGCGAGCCATGCAATACCTCTACAGCGACGGCGCGAGCCACGTATTCATGGACCAGGAGACGTTTGAGCAGCTGGCGCTCCCGCAAGAGCTGCTCGAGGGACAGGCCGGCTATCTGGTTCCCAATGTCGACGTGCAGGTCAATTTTCACAATGAGCGCCCGATCGGCGTCCAACTGCCCCCGACCGTAACGCTCACCGTGACCGAAACCGAGCCCAATCTCAAGGGCGCCACCGCGACGGGCTCGTTCAAGCCCGCCAAGACCGACACCGGCATCACCGTCATGGTGCCGCAGTTCGTCACGGGGGGCAGCCGCATCAACGTCAACACCGACACCGGCGAATACATCGAGCGCGCCTAGCGCGCTGGTTCAGGGGAGTCCCGACCTCGGTCCCGAGTCGCCTCGCCAGACGCGGACGACGGCGGCGCCGCGCCAGCCCGGCACCTCCGGTTGCAGCGTGACGTGACCGATGCCGTACCGTGTCTGCAGCATCGCCGACGCCTCCGTGAGTATCACCGGCCAGCGTTGAAGATCCGCGATCTCAAGGTGCGCCGACAGCGCAATACTGCCCGGAGTAATGCTCCAGACGTGCAGGTCGTGCACCTCGGTTACCCCGGGGACCGTCGCCAGCGCCTGCCCGATGGCGGTGAGCTCCATCGCCGGCGGGACCCCCTCCATCAACACGTGCAGCGCGTCGCGCAGCACGCGTTGTGTGCTCACCAGGATCAGCGCGCCGATCGCGAGCGAGAGAATCGGGTCGACGGGAAACCAGCCGGTGAAATGGATGACCACTCCCGTAACAAGAACGGCAAACGAGCTGGCCAGGTCGGCGGAAACATGCAGAAGCGCTGCGCGTGCGCCGAGATCGGGTTCGCCGCGGCCCAGCAACGCGATGCAGGCTACGTTGACCGCCATGCCGATGACCGCGATCGCAATGACCGCCTCTGCGGCGACCTCGCGCGGAGCGAGGAGGCGGCTCACGGCCTCCACCACCAGCGTCACCACTATGGCGAGCATCAGCACGCCATTCAGTAGCGCTCCGATGACTTCCGCGCGCTGCCAGCCGTAGGAATGCTCGCGCCCGGGCGGGCGCCGGGCGAGGGACGCGGCGACAGCGGCGACCCCCAGCGCTACCGCATCGGAAATCATGTGGCCCGCATCGCCAAGCAGCGCGAGCGAACCCGACCACAATCCCCCGCCAAACTCGACCACCGCGAAAACCGCGGTCAGCACGAGCGGCAGCACAAACCGCGACCGCTGGTGGCGGTGCTGCGTGTGGGAATGTGCGGCCGGGGCCATCAGGCAAGGGGCAGTTCGCCGTCCCGCCTTCCGATACCCGCGATGGCGTGCAGTGCGTGGGCGTAGCGCGCATCCTCGCGCAGGCGCACCATGCCCCCCGGCAGCGGTCTGCCGTGCATGCGGGCGAGCCGCGCCAGGCTCACCGCCGGCATCGCGTAGTCCAGCTTGTCAAGCAGGACGTCCACTGCCTGCGGGTTGTTGCACAGCAGGACCATGTCGCAGCCGGCGCCAAGGGCCGCGCGGGCCCGTTCCGTCACATCACCCGCGACGCTGGCGCCCTCCATGTTGAGATCGTCACTGAATATCACGCCGTCGAATCCGAGCCGGCCCCGCAATACCTGCTTGAGCCATACCGGGGAGAAACCTGCCGGGCGGTCATCCACCCGGGGGTAAATCACGTGGGCGGGCATGATGCCGCCGAGCCCGGCCTCGATCAGCCGCCGGAACGGCGCGAGATCGTCCGCCTCGATTTCCTCATAGGTGCGCTCGTCAACCGGCACCTCATGGTGGGAATCGGCGCCGACATGTCCGTGCCCCGGAAAATGCTTGCCAACCCCGCTCATGCCCGCCTGCCTGAATCCGTGGAGCAACGCGCGCGCGAGTTCTCCAACTGCGCGCGGATCGGAATGAAATGCCCGATCGCCGATCACGCTGCTTGAGCGCCAATCGATATCCAGCACCGGCGCGAAACTCAGGTCCACGCCGTGGGCAAGAAGCTCGGCCGCGAGCACGTATCCCACTTCCTGCGCGAGCTGGCGCGCATGCTGCTGGCCGTGGTCCCAGGTCCATCCGAGCTCGCGCATGGCGGGGAGCGTCGTGAATCCATCGCGGAAGCGCTGCACCCGCCCGCCCTCGTGGTCGACCGCGATAACGAGCGGCGGGTTGCGCAAGGCGTGGATTGCTTCGGTCAGCGCTGCCAGTTGCCCGAGGCTGGCGAAGTTGCGCGAAAAAAGAATCACTCCGCCCGCGAGGGGATGCCCCAGCCGCTTGCGATCCGTCTCGGTGAGACCGGTGCCCTCCAGGTCGAGCATGACCGGACCGAGCTGAACGCTGCGCGCCGTCATTCCGCCTCCAGCACCACGCAGGCACAGGCGAGGCTCTGCTCGTCGCTGATCGTCAGATGATGCCTGACAATACCCCGGCTCCTGACGAGCTGCTCCAGGGTCGCGTGAAACGCGAAGGCGGGTTTTCCCGACCGCTCCTGGATCACGCTAATGCATTGCAGCGTCACCGGGTAGCGAAAGCCGGTTCCCATCGCCTTGGAGAAGGCCTCCTTGGCCGCGAACCGGTTTGCGAGGAACAGCACCGGCCGGGCGGTCCGGGTATATCCCGGCCATTCGAGCTGTGTCAGCACCCGCCGGGCAAAGCGTTCGCCGTATTTCTCGCGCAGCCGCGCAATGCGCTGCGGCTCCACGAGGTCGATGCCGATTCCGTAGATCATCGGCTGCGCTCGAGCAGCGTCTTCATTTCGCGCACGGCCTGGGTGATGCCCACGAACACGGCCCTGGCGATTATGGCATGACCGATGTTGAGCTCCCGGATCGGGGCAATGGCCGCAATGGGCCCGACGTTCCCGTAATTGAGCCCGTGCCCGGCGTTGACGAGCAGGCCCCTGCCCGACGCATACTCCGCAGCGGCGCGGATCCTCTCGAGCGCCCTGCGGCGGCCGCCGGGACCTCGGGCGTCGGCGTAGCCTCCGGTGTGCAATTCAATGACGGGAGCGCCGGATTTGAGCGCGGCGTCGACCTGCTTGCGGTCGGCATCGATGAAAAGCGAGACCCGGATCCCGGCCGCGCCCAGAGCCCGGCACGCCCGCTCGACGCGCTTCAATGCGCCCGCCACGTCGAGCCCGCCTTCGGTCGTCAACTCGGCGCGTCGCTCGGGGACGAGGCAGACATCCTGCGGCCGCACGCGCCTGGCAAACGCGATCATGTCCGGAGTCACTGCGGCCTCCAGATTCATCCTCGTGCGCAATGCCCGGCGCATTTCGACAACGTCGCGGTCCTGGATGTGCCGGCGATCCTCGCGCAGATGCAGCGTGATGTAATCGGCCCCGCCATCCTCGGCCGCGAGTGCCGCTTCCAGCGGATCGGGGTAAGCCGTGCCACGCGCCTGGCGCAGGGTCGCGACGTGGTCGATATTGACGCCCAGCAGAATCGTGCTCACTCACAGCTCCTGCAGGTCGCGCAGCAGCTGCCTGGTGTGCAGGACCTGGTCGCCGAGGCAGTGATTGATCAGCGTTCGCATCAACAGCTTGCTCTGCTGCTGCGTCGCTGCGCTGGTGAAAACGCCGGACTGCATGTCGAGCAGCGTCTGGCCGGACAATTCTACCCCGTTTCGCGGTGCCCCGGCCGCGCTGACCGGGCCGCGCTCGACGACATAGACGTAGCTGCACTCGCGCGCTACCGGCTCGTCGCGCTCGACGTCGCGGTCGAGAATGACCGCGTAGCCGAGTTCGCGCAGCAAGCTTATTTCAAAACTCCGCAGCACCGGCGATTGCTCGCCGCCCTGCCCGAGCGCGACAAGCGTTTCCTCGTAGATCCGGTAGAGCTGCTCGTGCGGATCATCGCGCGCGAGCAGCTTCAGCAGTAGCTCGTTGAGATAGAAGCCGCAGATCAACGCCTGCCCCTTGAGCGGACGGTAAGCTCCCTGCCACTCGGCCCGTGTCAGGGTGCGCAACTCGGTGCGTCCGCTCCACGACAGGAGCAGCGGCTGAAACGAAAGCAGGGTTCCGCGCAGCGCCGATTTGGGACGGCGAGCGCCCCGCGCCATGAGTGCCACGCGCCCGTGGTCGCGGCTAATGGCTTCCACGATCAAGCTCGACTCGCGGTACGCGTAATGATGCAGCACGAAGCCCGGTTGGCCGTCCTGCCGGGACCTTTCCCTCATCCCCCGCCCTTATTTTTCAATCATCGAATCCCAATCGCCTGAGGGTTGCCGCGCTTTCGGCCCACCCGCGCTTCACCTTGACCCACACTTCGAGGAAAACCTTGCCTCCGAACAACTGCTCCATGTCCCGGCGCGCCTGGGTGGCGATGTTTTTCAGCTGCAATCCGCCCTTGCCGATCACGATGGCCTTCTGGCCCTCCTTGTCGACGACGATCGAGGCGTGGATGGTGCGCAGCCCCCGCTCCTGCTTGAAGTGCTCGATCTCGACGCTCGATGCGTACGGCAGTTCGTCGCCGAGCCGGCGGAACAATTTCTCTCGCAGCAGCTCCGCCGCCAGAAAGCGTTCGCTCGCGGTGGTGATGTCATCCTCGTCGTGGAGGGGCGGGCCTTCCGGCAGCAGCCGCACGATCGCATCGAGCAGCTCTCGCGTCTGCCAGCCCTTTGCCGCCGATATCGGGATGATCGCCTCGAACGCGCGCAGCTCCGCGAGCCGCGCGATGAACGGAAGCAGACGCGCCTTGTCCCCGAGGGTGTCCGTTTTGTTGATTGCCACGACCACCGGAATGCCGCGGGGAAGCAGCGCCGCCACGGCCGCGTCGCGCTCGCCGTATTGCAGCGGCTCCACCAGCCAGACGACGGCGTCGACATCCTTGAGCCCCGCCGTCACGCTGCGGTTCATGGCGCTGTTGAGGGCGGACCGATGCTCCGTCTGGAACCCGGGGGTGTCGACGAACTCGATTTGCGCGTCGGGCCGGGTGACGATGCCCGTCACGCGCTGGCGCGTCGTCTGTGGCCGGCCGGAGGTAATGCTGATCCTGCTGCCGACCAGATGGTTGAGCAGCGTCGACTTGCCGACATTGGGCCGTCCCACCAGCGCCACCCGGCCGGAGCGATGCGCCCCGCCGGCCTCAGGCGCGGCTCGCAAGCTCATAGGCCTGGCGCGCCGCCTCCTGCTCGGCGCTTCTCCGGCTGGCGCCTTCGCCCACGGTACGGAGGCCAAGCTCGGGAATGGCGCATTCGACCTGGAATTGCTGCTCGTGCGCCTCGCCGCGCGTCGCGACCACGCAGTACAGCGGCAGCGCGAGCCTGCGGCCCTGCAAATACTCCTGCAGCAGCGTCTTGGGATCCTTCCCCGAGACCGCGGGATCGATCTCGGAGAGCTCGGCTCCCAGCATGACCAGCACGACATCCCGGGCTGCGGTGAAGCCGCCGTCCAGGAACGCGGCGCCGACCACCGCCTCGACCGCATCGGCGAGGATGGACGGGCGCCGCGCCCCGCCGCTCTTCAGCTCGCCCTCCCCCAGCCGCAGCCGCCCGCCAAAGGCGAATCGCTGCGCGATGGCGGCAAGCGACGACTGGTTGACCAGATTGGCGCGCAGCCGTGACAGCTCGCCCTCGGGAAGGCCGGGAAACTTGTGGTACAGTTCGAGCGCCACGACGCAATTCAACACGCTGTCGCCGAGGTACTCCAGGCGCTCATTGTGAGCCGGGCCGTGGCTGCGGTGGGTCAGCGCCCGGCGCAGCAGTTCCGGATCGGAAAAGCGACGACCGATGCTGAGATCGAAATCCTCCCGTTCCATCAGTCGGTCGGTTGCCGCATGCGGGCCTTATTTGCTCGATGTCGGGTGATAGTCCATGCAGGCCCGGATATTGAATACGACCGGCACGCACACCGTGTATTCGAAGCTCAGCACCACGCCGTCGCCCGATTTGGTGATGATGATGTCGGTGGCTTTTACCGAGGAGATGTTATCGATCGCCGAGCGCCGGTCGAACAGGTCCTCGACCACCCGCCGCACCCCCGCGCGCCCTTCGGGATCGTTGGCGACGGCTTTCAAATTCGCCTGGATAGACAGAAATTCGATATACGGCGGGCCGATCTTGAAGAGGAGCAATGCGGCGAAGACCAGTACCACCGACCACAGCAGGAGGCCCGATAAGGTGATGCCTTTCTGTCCACGCATGTTCCACCCTTCTCAGTTGATGAGCTGTCCGATCCGCTTGAAGTCGTCAAAATTCCACCAGATCAGAAACGCCTTGCCGACGATGTGCGTCTCGGGCACGAACCCCCAGTAGCGGCTGTCGCTGCTGCTGTCGCGATTGTCCCCCATCAGGAAGTAATGCCCCGGCGGCACGGTGCACGTGAAGCCCGTCTCATTGTAGGCGCAATTTTCGCGGAAAGGAAAGTGCCGCACTCCCGACAGGTGCACGCTTGGAATCTCCGCCTGCAGCAGCACCGCATGCTTGTGCTCTCCCAGCGTTTCAGTCATGCGCTGGGCCGCGATGATATTGAGCCCGGACTCGATGTAGCGGTATTCTCCGTCCGCGCGGACCGCGATCTCGTGGTCATTGATGGACAGCCGCTTGTTGCGGTAGGCAATGCGATCGCCCGGCAGCCCCACGACGCGCTTGATGTAATCGAGCGCCGGATTTTCCGGGTAGCGGAAGACCATCACCTCCCCGCGTCGCGGCGCGTTGAGGTCGGCGATCTTGACGTTGACGATCGGGAGCCGGATCCCGTATGTGAACTTGTTGACCAGGATGAAATCGCCCACCAGCAGGGTGGGCAGCATCGATCCCGAGGGGATCTTGAAGGGCTCGACCAGGAATGAGCGCAGCAGGAACACGACGAGGATCACCGGGAAGAAGCTCTTCGGATACTCCACCCACCACGGTTCGGGCCGGCCCGCCGCGCGCCGCAGGCGCAGCCAGTAGCGGTCGAGCAGCCACACCGCCCCGGTCGCGACCAGAAGCAGGAAAAGAATGAGGGCGAAATTCACTCCGCCACCGTCCGGTAATGGGTAATGAGTAATGGGTAATGGGTTGGGACGAATACCCAACTCAACCGCTCTGGCGCTTTACACATTACTCATCACCCATTACCCATTACTTCTCGACTTCGAGGATGGCGCGAAACGCCTCCTGCGGGATCTCGACGCTGCCCACCTGCTTCATGCGCTTCTTGCCCGCCTTCTGCTTTTCCAGGAGCTTCCTCTTGCGCGTGATGTCGCCGCCGTAGCATTTGGCGAGCACGTTCTTGCGCATCGCCTTCACCGTCTCACGCGCGATGACATGGGAGCCGATCGCGGCCTGCACCGCGACGTCGAACATCTGCCGCGGAATCAGCTCCCGCATCCTGACCGCCAGCTCCCGCCCGCGGCGCTGGGCGTTCTCGCGGTGAACGATCAGCGACAGCGCGTCCACCCGCTCGCCGTTGATCAGTATGTCGAGCCGCGCCAGGTCACCGGCGCGGTACTCCAGGAATTCGTAATCGAGCGAAGCGTAGCCGCGCGACACCGACTTCAACCGGTCGAAGAAGTCCATCACGACCTCGTTGAGCGGCAGCTCGTAGGTCAGCATGACCTGCCGCCCCAGGTACTGCATATTGCGCTGGATGCCGCGCTTCTGATTGCAGAGCGTGAGTACCGCGCCGACGTAATCGTGCGGCGTCAGGATCGAGGCCTTGATGACCGGCTCGCGGATCTCGGCGATGGTGCCGGCATCCGGAAGCCGGGACGGGTTCTCGATCTCGTGCACGGAGCCGTCGCGCGTGAGCACCTGGTAGACGACGGTGGGCGCGGTGGTGATCAGGTTCATGCCGTACTCGCGCTCCAGCCGCTCCTGGACGATGTCGAGGTGCAGCAGCCCGAGAAAGCCACAGCGGAAGCCGAAGCCCAGCGCCTGTGAGGACTCCGGCTCGAAGCGCAGCGAGGAATCGTTGAGGTGCAGCTTTTCCAGCGCGTCCCGCAATGCCTCGTACTCGCCCGGGTCAACCGGATAGAGTCCGGCGAACACCTGCGGCTTGATCTCCTTGAAGCCGGGCAGCGCCTGCGCGGCGGGGCGATGGGCAAGCGTCACGGTGTCCCCGACGCGTGCCGCCTTCAGCTCCTTGATGCCGGCCGTAATGTAGCCGACCTCGCCGGCGGCGAGGCTGTCCTTGGTCGTCGCTTTCGGCGTGAACACGCCCACCTGCTCGCACAGGTAATTCGCGCCGCTGGACATCAGCAGGATGCGGTCCTTGGGCTTCAGTGCCCCGTCCACGACGCGCACCAGCATGACCACCCCCACGTAGTTGTCGAACCACGAGTCGATGATCAGGGCCTTCAACGGGCCGGCGGGATTGCCGGAAGGCGGCGTAATGCGTTGAATCACGGCTTCCAGGATCTCGGGAACGCCGTCGCCGGTCTTGGCGCTCACCCGCAGGGCGTCACGCGCGGGAATGCCGATGATGTCCTCGATCTCGCCGATGACCCGCTCCGGCTCGGCCTGGGGCAGATCCATCTTGTTGAGCACCGGGATGACATCCACCCCCTGCTCGGTCGCGGTATAGCAGTTGGCCACGGTCTGGGCCTCCACGCCCTGCGACGCGTCCACGACGAGCAGCGCGCCCTCGCAGGCCGCGAGCGAGCGCGAAACTTCATAGGAGAAATCGACGTGCCCGGGGGTGTCGATCAGGTTGAGCAAGTACTGATTGCCATCGCGCGCGTGATACTCGAGCGCTGCGGTCTGTGCCTTGATGGTGATGCCGCGCTCGCGCTCGAGATCCATCGAGTCGAGGACCTGCTCTTCCATCTCGCGTTCCGCCAGACCGCCGCACAGCTGGATGAAACGGTCGGCGAGCGTCGACTTGCCGTGGTCGATATGGGCGATGATCGAGAAATTACGGATACGCTGCATGGAAAAGGGCACCGGTAAGTGCCCCTAAAGCAGCGTATTTTATCCGAAATCAGAACGACTTAGCCAGCTACGCCCGAGCCGCGCGGGGGTCGAGCCGGGCTCGGGGTCCGCGCCCGCGGCGCGTCAGCCGACGTCGACGCGGAACGGGACGTAGAGCGAATTGGTCCCGCGGCGGATCAACAGCGCGACGATGCTGTCCTTATCGAACTGACCCATCATCTCGTTGAACTGCTCGACCGACTTCACGTCCTGATTGTTGACCGCGAGAATCACGTCACCGCGGCGCACGCCCGCGCGCTGGCCCGCGCCCTGCACGTTTTCGACCAGCACGCCACCGGAAACCTTGAGCTCGCTCCTCTGGGCATCGGTCAGGTCGGACAGCGCCAGCCCGTACTGACTCGGTACCGCGGCCGGCGGCTTGCTGCCCCGCCGTCCGAGCCGCGCCGCGCGCTCGTCCTGCATTTCGGCCACCACCACCTGCACGTCGCGCGGGTTCTTGTTGCGCCAGATCTGCATCGTTACGCTGCTGCCTGGACGCGTCGCACCCACTATCCGCGGCAGGTCCCCCGAGGACGCCACGGCCTTCCCGTCGAAGCGCAGGATGACGTCGCCGGCTTCGATACCCGCCTTGTCGGCGGGCCCGCCCTTCTCGACCGAATTGACCAGCGCACCCTGCGGACGCGCCAGACCGAAGCCGTCGGCCAGTTCCTTGGAGAGCGGCTGGATCACGACGCCGATCCGACCGCGTGTCACCCTGCCCGTGGTGCGCAACTGCCGTGCAATGTCGTTGGCGACGTCGATCGGTATCGCGAAGGAGAGCCCCATGAAGCCGCCGGTGCGGCTGTAGATCTGCGAGTTGACGCCCACCACTTCACCCCGCAAATTGAACAGCGGCCCGCCCGAGTTGCCGGGATTGACGGCCACGTCGGTCTGTATGAAAGGTACGTAGTTTTCCTGCGGCAGCGAGCGTCCCTTGGCGCTCACGATGCCGGCCGTCACCGTGTTCTCGAACCCGAAGGGCGAGCCGATCGCCAGCACCCATTCGCCGACCCGGAGCTTGCCTGGGTCCCCGAACCGGACCGCGGGCAGGCCGCTCGCCTCGATCTTGATCAGCGCGACGTCCGTACGGCGGTCGGAGCCGATGACCTTGGCCTTGAATTCGCGCTTGTCGTTGAGCTTCACGGTGATTTCTTCGGCGGACTCGACCACGTGGGCGTTGGTGAGGATGTAGCCGTCCTGACTGATGATGAAACCCGAGCCGAGCGACTGCGAATGGAACTCGCGCGGCCCCGGTTGCGGGGAGAAGCGCCGGAAGAACTCGTAGAACGGGTCGTCCTCCTGCAGGTTGGGTAACTGGGGCAGAAGGGGGTTGCGTACCGACTGCGTGGTGCTGATGTTCACCACCGCCGGTCCCTGCTTCTCGACCAGCTCGGTGAAATCGGGCAGTTGCGCGGCGAATGCGACCGGCGCTGCAAGCAGGAGCAGCGCAAGGATTAAACGCTTGAGCATAATCAATCTCGATAGTCTAGAACCGGTTCCGGAACAGGCCGCGGCCAGGAACGCCAGTAACGTTACCTGCCCCGTCCACTCCTGAATTCGAGCGAGTTCGCGATCTGCATTACCGTCGCAGCGGGCGTTTCTCCCAGCACCGTCACCATGTGGTCCGCTACTGGACGGACGTAGATGTTGACGGCCCCCTGATGCGAGAGACTTCTGGCCAGGCGGGTCTTGGGCAGCGGCTCGATGAACACCGAGATCGCGGCCAGCCCGTCGGAATACACGATATGGGACACCACGTTGCTGCGACCGGCAATGGAGCGTTTCAGCTCGGTCAGCTTCTTGAATCCCGCCGGCTGCCGCGTCAGCGTCCATCCGGTGTCGGCCGGCACATCGCTCAATACCAGTGCCGAATGATCGACTTTCCAGTTCCGGCTTTTCGCCGCATAGCGC
Source organism: Burkholderiales bacterium (assembly GCA_036397875.1). Classification (GTDB taxonomy): domain Bacteria; phylum Pseudomonadota; class Gammaproteobacteria; order Burkholderiales; family SG8-41; genus SG8-41. Next base: position 60,209 of record DASWIC010000048.1, on the reverse strand, counting down.
GACCGCACCTGATCGCGACTGAAGCGGCCGCCCAGTTGTACTTCGGTAAACGCGAATGACTCGAGCGGCCGCTTGTTCTCGCTGAAGGTACGCGCCCGCAACGGCAGCCCCGAGCGTGCCTCGGCGCAGAACTGGTGGCCGTAGCGCAGGCGGTCTTTGGGCTCGAGCTCGACCACCTGGCAATCATAGCCCGCCACGCGGTCCCTGCCGGCTGCGACCACCGTGTAGTTGTCGGCGACGCCGACCAGTGGCTCCGGAAACAGCGCCGGGAAGCGGTGCGCGCTGCGCTTCTCGACGATCACGATCTTTGCATCCGGCAGATAGCAGCTGACCTGGTCGTTGGTGCGGATCACCTCGCGGGCCGGCCCGTCGAGCGTCTCGAGCTTCTCGAACTCGCCCCCCGCGGGGTTGACGAAATGGACGATGCGGGAGGTTTCGATGCGGTCACCATGCTGGTAGACGAAGGTGCCGCTGTAATTCAGCCGGCGCGATGCGTTCGCCATCTTGGTCAGCCACGTGAGCCCGTCCTGCTCCGCCGCGAGAGCCGGCGCGACGAGTCCCAGGAGAACGAAGAACCAGACGGATATCACGCTCGCGCCGCTCCTGTCCGGCATTTGCGGACGCGCCGTGACTTGCCTGCTGCCGCGAGCCTGGTCATACCGTTCCTATCGTATCCGGGTTACCAGGGCACTAGCGGCCCTTGGGCGATTGCAGGCTCGACACGCCGCGGATGTAGGGGGCGAGGCCCTGGATCTCGCTGCTCGGCGAGAATTCCTGGTGCGCGATCAGATATTCATTCATCGTCCCGTCGCTGGGAACGCTGGCCAACTGCTCGGAGGGAGGGACTGCTGCTATGGGCGAGGGGGTGATCGGGACTTGGGCGATTTCAGGCTGAGGGACGAGGGGGTTGTTGAAAAACGCCATCCACCAGACCAGGGTAATCGCGGACAGCGAAGCCGCGGCCGACAGGGCGTAGGTCGCAAACCGCCTCACGGTTGGGGTCCGCGGCGCCAGTATCGTCGGCTCGTGGGCGAGCCGCTCGGCCACCCGGCGCTCGAATTCCTCCGACAGCGCCGGTTCGCCGCGCATCACGTCGCCGATGAGGTGGAAAGTATCCCAGCAATGTCGCAACTCGGTGTCCTGCTTGATGCACTCGACCAGAACGCGTGTCTCGTGTTTCTTCAGCTCGCCGTCCATACATTCCGAGATCCTGTCCATCTCACCATCTCCTGTCTTTCCGGGTCCCCAGCAGCGGCCTCAATTTCGCGGCAATCGCCTCGCGTGCCCGGAAAATCCGCGATCGGACCGTGCCGATCGGGCAACTCATTATATTGGCAATATCCTCGTAGCTGAGTCCCTCGATTTCCCGCAGGGTGATGGCGGTCCTCAGTTCCTCAGGCAGCGCGGCGAGGGTTTGGTTCACGGTTTCCGCGACCTGCCGGCTCATCAACTCGTTCTCCGGCGTGTTGAGGTCGCGCAGTTGGTCGCCGTCCTCGATGCCCTCCGCCTCCTCGCTGTCTATGTCCGTCGTGGTCGGCGCCCGCCGCCCCATCGCCACCAGGTAGTTCTTGGCGGTATTGATGCCGATCCGGTACAGCCACGTGTAGAACGCGCTGTCACCGCGAAACGTCGGCAACGCCCGGTAGGCCTTGATGAAGGCCTCCTGCGTCACGTCCTCGACTTCGGTCGAGTCGCGGATGAAGCGCGACAGCAGCCGGGCAAGCTTGCGCTGGTATTTGCCCACCAGCAGCTCGAACGCATGCTTGTCGCCACGCTGCGCGCGCTCGACCAGCTGCTGATCGAGTTCGCGATCGCTCATCAAACCCGTCCCTGAGTTTCTTGTTGTCCGAGTCGGGCGGCAGGCTCGCCCTCGAATACGGCAAGTATACCCGGCCGCACCGCGCCCGAATGACGCGAACCGATCCTCCTTGCAGGGACAGGTTGGCCGATGATTAGTTCAGTCCGGACCCGGTCCCGTTCCCTCGATCCCGGGGCTATGGGCCGAGCCCGCGTGTGCCGGGATTCACGACCGGCGCGACTGCTGGCCGGGCGGTTCCCGGAAGAACCGGCGCTCGAACAGGTCAAAAGCCCACTGGACGGCCAGCGCCATCAGTGCCGCCGGGGCGGCTCCCGCCAGCAATAACACATGGTCGTTGACCGCGAGCCCGGCCACGATGCGCTCGCCGTAGCCCCCTGCGCCGATGAAGGCCGCGATGGTGGCGGTGCCCACATTGATAACCGCCGCCGTCTTGATGCCCGCGAGTATCGAGCGTGCGGCGAGGGGGAGCTCGATCAACCGCAATCGCGGCCAGTCGGTCAGCCCCAGGGCGATCGCCGACTGCCGCAGGGAGCCCGGGACGCCGCCCAGCCCCGATTCCGTATTGCGGACAATCGGCAGCAATGAATACAGAAACAGGGCAATGATCGCGGGCAGCGTGCCAATGCGGTCGAGCGCGGCGATCAGGAACGCGAGTAGCGCAAGAGCCGGCACCGTCTGCAGCACCCCGGCCGCGGCCAGTATCCAGTAGCGCGCGCGCGGCGCCCGGTCCGCCCAGACACCCAGCGGCAGGCCAACCGCCACTCCCAGCGCGAGTGAGACCCCCACCAGCGCCAGATGCTCGACGGTGAGACGCCAGAGGTCGGGGCCCGCCAGCGCAGCGAGAAACGACCGCCGCCTGCTCGGCGCTTCCTGCGCCTCGGTGGGGGCCGCGTCCAGAAAACGCTTCGCGACCGCCGCGAACGACGAGCCCGAAAGCTCGACTGCCGCGTTCATTGCCGTCATCCGCTCGACGCTGATGCGGCCCGCCAGCCGTTGCAATCCGTTCCACGAGCGCGGAAACTCCCTCTCGAATTCGCGGCGGTGGAGGATCAATGCATCGTATGCCGGAAAGAACCGAAGATCGTCCTCCAGCACGCGCAGCCGGTAACGCGCAATCTTGGCATCGGTCGTGTAGGCGTCGATGACGTCCACCTGGCCGCCCGCGAGCGCCTCGTACGCGAGCCCGTGATCGAGGCCGCGGACGCCGGCGAAGGAGTACCCGTATGCCTGGCGCAACGCGGGCCACCCGTCCCTGCGGTTGAGGAATTCCTGGGACAGCGCGAGCTTGAGGCCGGGATGCCGCGCCAGATCGGACAGTCGTGAAATCGCCAGCGCCTCGGCGTGTTCTGCGCGCATCGCCAGGGCATAGGTGTTGCCAAATCCGAACGGCACGCTCGCGGCCACCCCGTGTGGCGCGAGCAACCGGTTGAGTTCCGCGAGACCCGGCACGCGCTGCAGCCCCAGCAGCTCGAAGGCAATGGTCCCGGTGTACTCGGGGTAGGCATGGATCGCGCCGCTCTTCAGCGCGGAGAACAGGATCGCGGTATTGCCGAGCCCCTGGTGGTGCCGCACCCGGGCTTCCCCTGCCGCCGCCACCGTGCCTGACATGATCTCGGCCAGGATGTAGGACTCGGTGAAGCGCTTTGAGCCGACGTTGACGACCGGCTGGGCCGGCGCCAGCGCGGGCGTCAGCAGGAGTGCTACCAGGCACAACGCGATTCGACTCATTCGTCCGCAGTATGGCTGAACCTCGGCGGCGCTGGCAAAATAGTAACGACCCATTTGAGACTGCCCGCGAACCATGCCCCCGCGCGATTACCCGCTCGAGCCGTTCTGGATGCCCTTCACCGCCAACCGGCAGTTCAAGGCTGCGCCGCGGATTCTGGTCTCCGCCCGGGACATGCACTACACGACCGAAAGCGGGCAGCGAATCCTCGACGGCACGGCAGGCCTGTGGTGCGTGAATGCGGGGCACTGCCGCCCGAAAATCGTCGAGGCGATCCGCCGCCAGGCCGAGACGCTCGACTATTCGCCCTTGTTTCAGATGGGGCATCCCGGGGAATTCCGCGCCGCCGCGCTGGTGGCCCAGATGGCCCCCGAGGGGCTCGATCACGTCTTCTTCGCGAATTCGGGCTCGGAGGCGGTCGACACCGCGCTGAAGCTTGCGCTCGCCTACCAGCGCGCGCGCGGGGAAGGTCACCGCAACGTGCTCATCGGTCGCGAGCGCGGGTATCACGGGGTGGGCTTCGGCGGCATTTCGGTGGGCGGCATTCCCGCCACGCGCAAGGCCTTCGGCAATATGCTCCCGCGGGTCGATCATCTGCCGCACACCCACAACCTCGAGCGCAACGCTTACAGCCGCGGGCAGCCGGCCTGGGGGGCGCATCTTGCCGACGACCTGGAGTCGCGCATCATCCCGCTGCACGACGCTTCCAATATCGCGGCGGTGATCGTGGAGCCCATTGCCGGCTCGACCGGCGTGCTGGTTCCGCCTCAGGGATACCTGGAGCGGCTGCGTGCGATTTGCGACCGGCACGGGCTGCTTCTGATCTTCGACGAGGTGATCACCGGCTTTGGCCGCACGGGGCGCGCGTTTGCGGCCCAGACGTTCGGCGTGACGCCGGACATGATCACCTTCGCCAAGGGCGTCACGAGCGGCACTGTCCCGCTCGCCGGGGTGATCGTGCGCCGCGACATCTACGAGACGGTGGTGAACCGCGCGCCACTCGACGCGATCGAATTCCCTCACGGCTACACCTATTCGGGCCATCCGCTTGCCACGGCCGCCGCGGAGGCGACGCTCGCGCTCTACCACGAGGAGAAGCTCTTTGAGCGCGCGCGGGAGCTCGCGCCCCGCTTCGCGGAGGTCGTGCACCACCTGAACGGCGCGGGCCCGGTGATCGACGTCCGCAATTTCGGCCTGATGGCGGGAATCGAGCTCGAGCCCCTGCCCGGAAGCCCGGGAGCGCGCGGCTACCAGGCCTTCCTCAAGTGCTTAGAGAATGGGCTCTTGATCCGGGTAACCGGCGACATCATCGCGCTGTCCCCGCCGCTCATTATCAGTCCCGCCCAACTGGAGGAACTGGGCGCGACGCTCGATGGCGTGCTGCGCGCTACGGCGTAACGCGAGGCCCTCAGATCCGCTGCATGTCGCGCGCGCCGAGATCCACCAGGCAGTGATCGATCCATTCGGCCGCGAGCTTTTCCTGCACGGAGTTCTGGCGCAGCCGCGCATCGAGCGCCGTCCAGTCCACGCGGTCGAGCGGCTGATCCTGGTTGAAGCAGGAGAAGACGTAGCTCACTTTCCCGGTGTGCGCGTCCAGGTGCGGCTGCAGGCACTGCGCGCAGATTTCCTTCATCATGCATTGCATCGGCGAATTGATCGAGCCGATGCCGCGGTGGCCGGGCTTGAGAAAGGGCTTCAGCAGGTCGTGCCGCGCGCGCGCCACCGCGCCCATCATGCGGTCCGAGCCGATGGCCATGACGCGGTCCGCGGCGCCGAACGGGATCGGCTGCGCGCCCAGGGCGCCGCTGGCATAGGCATGCATGCCCTGCACGATGTTGCCGACGACCGCCCGGTCCTGCGGGCGCTCGGGCGTGAATCCCGGCTCCTCGTCGCAGCACCAGATCACCGTGTCCGCGGCCGCCTCGATCTCCGAGATCTTGTAGCGGTCCGTCATGTGCTTGTAGCCCGCGAAGTAGAGCACCCGGTTCCCCGCGCGCCGCATGGCCTGGCCGATCGAGAACAGCACCGCGTTGCCGAGCCCCCCTCCCGCGAGGATCACGGTCTCGCCTTTGGGAATCTCGGTCGGCGTGCCGGTCGGCCCCATCACCACCACCGGGTCTCCCGGCCTGAGCAGCACGCACAGATCGGATGAGCCGCCCATCTCGAGCGTGATCAGCGAGACCAGGCCGCGCGCCGCGTCCACCCACGCGCCCGTGAGCGCGATGCCCTCCATCATCAGTCGCGTCTCGTCGACCTGGCGCGCGAGCATCTCGAAATTCTGCAGGCGATAGAACTGGCCGGGCCGGAACCGCCGCGCCGCAGCCGGCGCCTTCACCACGACCTCGACGATCAGGGGGGTCAGCCGGTTCACTTCGTGCACGGTCGCGCGCAACTCCCGGTTCAGGCGCCCGGTGAACTGCGAGTCGCTCGATGCCGACGCCGGACTGACCCGCTCGAGCACGCGGCTCACCACCGGATAGCCCTGCTTGGCGCTGCCCAGCGCCTTGACCACGTTGCCGAAGTACGACGGGTGCACGTCGCCGAAGTAGCTCACGAAGCGCCCATCGTCGCGGCGCGCGAGCAGCACCTGCGGCTGCGACGGCTTGGAGATGGACCGCTCGGCCGCGACCGGCGCGCCACTTTCATCGCAGGCCTGGAAATACTCGCCGTCGAGCTTGAAACGCCCCGGCTCCTCCCGTGCAATCACCGTATTCGGGTGGGTGCCGGCTGCGATCAGGAGCGTCCGCGCCGGCAGCTCGGTCCGCGCGGCTTCCACCCACCGGCCGTCCTCTCCCCTGCGCTGCACCGAAACCTTGAGGGCGCGAGCATGCCCCCGCGCGTCGACCTCCACCGCGAGCGGGACCAGCCCTTCCGCGAACCGTATGCCTTCCTCGAGCGCCTTGTGCACTTCCTCGTGATTGAGGGTGTAGGAAGGGCTGTCGATCAGCCGCCTGCGGTAGGCGATGGTGACCCCGCCCCACCCCTGCAGCAACTCGATGAGGTGGGGCGCGCGCTGCTCCGCGGCGGCGCGCATGCGCTCGTCGCGTACCGCGCGCGCGTGGGACAGCCATTCGTCCGCGATGCCCCGCTCCTCCTCGTCCCACGCGGTCCGCGCCGCCGCCTCGCCGTGCTCGCGCGCGAGTTGCTCGTAGCGCCGTAGGAACTTCTCCACCTGCAGGGGATAGTACGCGAGCGCCTCGGTCGCGGTGTCGATGGCAGTCAATCCGCCGCCGATCACCACGACGGGCAACCGCAACTGCATGTTGGCGAGCGAGTCCGTTTTCGCCGCACCGGTCAGTTGCAGCCCCATCAGGAAGTCCGATGCCGCCCGCACGCCGCGCACGAGCCCGTTCGGCAGGTCGAGCACGGTCGGCCGCCCGGCACCGAGCGCGAGCGCAACGTGGTCGAAGCCCATGGCGAAAGCCTCGTCGGCGGTCAATGTGCCGCCGAAGCGCACGCCGCCGAACATCGCGAACTGCCGCCGGCGCTCGAGCAGGAGCCGCAGCACCCTGAGGAAATTCTTGTCCCACCGCACCGTGATGCCGTATTCCGCCACGCCGCCGAAGCCCGCCATGACGCGCCGATCGAGCGGCTCGGTGATGTCACGCACGTCGCGCACCGGCTGGAATGGCACTGGCGCCCCGTGTTCATCCACGCCCGAGAGACCGGCCGGCAGCGGCTCGATCTTGAGCCCGTCTATGCCGACGACGGTGTGCCCCTCGTTCATCAGGTGATGCGCGAGCGCGATTCCCGCCGGGCCCATGCCGGCGATCAGCACGCGCCTGCCGCTTGCCGGCCTGGGATAGGGCGCCCGGATGTTGAGCGGGTTCCAGCGCGTAAGCAGCGAATAGATTTCAAACCCCCACGGCAGCTCGAGCACGTCCCGCAGCGTGCGCGTCTCCGCCTGCGGAATGTCGACCGGCTCCTGCTTCTGGTAGATGCACGATTTCATGCAGTCGTTGCAGATCCGATGGCCGGTCGCCGCGACCATGGGGTTGTCCACGACGATGATGGCGAGCGCGCCGATGGCGTGCCCCTCGGCCTTCGCCTGGTGGAACTCCGAGATCTTCTCCTCGAGCGGGCAGCCCGCCAGGGTGACGCCAAATGCGCTTTTCTTGAAGGAAGCCGTCCCGCGCCCCGTCGCGCCCTTCTCCAGCAGGCCCTTGGAGCAGGAGTCCTTGCCCTGCTCGTGGCACCAGATGCAGTAATTCGCCTCGTCGAGCGCGTGCACGAGATCCGCGCCGGGATCGGTGAGCTTGAACCCATCGCGCCGCCGCAGATGGTGGGGCTCGAGGCGGTGGCTCCGGTATCCGCCCGCTTCATCGCTTGCCACCGGGATCAGCCGCCGCGGATCGATCTTGGCCGGCGCCTTAAACAGCACTCCCGACGCGCGGCGCGCCCTTCCTGCCTCGGTATGCGCGGCCCACGCCGCGTAGCGCAGCGCCGATTCGAGGTGCGCCGCGTGCACCGCTTCGTTCTCCTGCCAGCGCGCGACGTGACGCGCGTAAGCGAGCTCGGTGAAAGGCTCGCCGAACGCCGCTTCCAGCTCGCGCTCGAGCGCGGCGCCGTCGAAGGCCACGGCCTCGTGCGCTGCGTAACGATGCATCGCCTTGCGCTGCACGAACTGCCGTTTGACCCGGTAGAGCGGTGCCATCCGGTGATGCTCCGCCGCCAGCGCCTGGACTTCGGTTTCGATCCCGAACAGGCACGCGACGAACTGCTCGAGGTGCGGCGCCAGCGCGAGGAGCAGCGCGGATTCCTGTTTCGGCGCGAGCGTGGCGGGATCGCCGCGCGCTCGCACCAGCTCGCCGTGGAGCGCCCCATCGCTTTCCTTCAGCCGCGCGAGAAAATGCTGGTCGAGCCGGACCACCCCCTCGCGCGCATAGAGATCGTCGAAGGTGCAGCCGAAGCCGGGTGCCGGAATGGTGCGTGAATCCAAGTGTGCGCGGGAAGCGAGTGGAAAACACGAAATTATATCAACCGCGGTGCGGTGCCTTCATAACCCCGCGTTCTTTTCATATGCGCCGGATAGGTCGAGGCAGCGGTCTGCGCCCGGCGCGGTCAGCCGGGGGAGCGCGGGGGTTGTGCAATAATGCCTTCTGGCTATAGACCGGGCGCGACACACATGCTCGAAGTGCGCATGTCGCAGGGCAGGCGCATCCTGCTGTGGATGATGCTGGCCGTGCTCGCGGCGCTCGTCGCCTATTTCGCGTTCCGGGGTTACTTCAGCCCGGAGCTGTTCTTCAATTTCTCCAATGCCTTTTCGTGCTGAGCGTCGCCCGCCGCTCACGCCAGCCGCGACGGGAGGTTGCGCTCGGCGGCGAGCACGGTATTGGCGATGACCATGGCGATCGTCATCGGCCCCACGCCGCCCGGTACCGGCGTGATGTAGGCGGCGACCGCGCGGACCGACGCGAAATCCACGTCGCCGGCAAGCTTGCCGCTCGCCAGGCGGTTGATGCCCACGTCGATGACGGCGGCGCCCGGCTGCACCATGTCACCGGTGACGAGGCCCGCCCGGCCGGCCGCGGCCACCAGGATGTCGGCACGGAGCGTGTGCGCCGCGAGGTCGCGGGTGCGGCTGTGGCACATGGTCACGGTTGCGCCGCGCGCCATCAGCATCAGCGCCATCGGCTTGCCGACGATCGTGCTCCGCCCGATTACGACCGCCCGCCGCCCATCGATCTCGACTGCCGCCCGGTCGAGCAGCGCCATCACCCCCCGCGGCGTGCAGGGCTCGAACAACGGGTGCCCCGCCATCAGGGCGCCCAGGTTGTGCCAGCTCAACCCATCGACGTCTTTTGAGGGAGAGATCGTCGTCGCAACCGCTGCCGCGTCCAGATGCCGCGGCAGCGGGAGCTGAACGATGATCCCGCTGACGCCGGGGTCCGCGTTGAGCTTCTCGAGAGTGGCCTGGAGCCTGGGTTGCGCGCAATCCGCCGGCAGCTCGTGCACCTCGGAACGAACGCCGGACTCGGCACAGGCGCGCGCCTTGTTGCGCAGGTAGATCCGCGAGGCGGGATCGTCGCCGACCAGGACCGCGGCAAGCGCCGGCCGTACGTTCAACCGGCCGAGCGCCGAGACCCGCTCCTTGAGCCGGGCCTGGATCTCGCGGGCGGCGGCCGCTCCGTCAATGACCCTGGCGGGGCCCATCGCGCCGGGCGCAGCCATGTCAGCGCGCCGCGGGTTCCCGGGGCGCCGCCGCGGGCGATGCCTCCAGCACCTGGAAAAAGATCTCGTCCCGCCGGATCATGCCGAGCTCGCTGCGCGCCCGTTCCTCGACTGCATCCAATCCGACCTTGAGATCGCGCACCTCGGCTTCCAGCGCGGCATTGCGCCCCTGCAGGTCACGGTTGGTCTCGCGTTGCGCGCGGATCTGCTGATCCACTTCCCACACTCGGAACCAGCTCCCTTTTCCCATCCACAACGGATACTGGATCAGCACGATCAGGGCCGCAAGAACGAGCGTCAGCGCTTTCATCGCGCAATGGGTGGCGGATTACGGAATCGCGCATTGCCCATTGCGCACGACCCATTACCGCAGTTGGTAGAACGCCCCGCGACCGGGATAGCTCGCCGCCTCCCCGAGATCCTCCTCGATTCGCAGCAGCTGGTTGTACTTGGCGAGCCGGTCGGAGCGCGACAACGAGCCGGTCTTGATCTGGAGCGCGTTCGATGCGACGGCGATATCGGCGATGGTCGTGTCCTCCGTCTCGCCGGACCGGTGCGACACCACGGAGGTATAACCCGCGCGCTTCGCCATCTCGATCGCGGCGAAGGTCTCGGTCAGCGTCCCGATCTGGTTGATCTTGATCAGGATCGAATTGGCCACGCCCCGGTCGATGCCCTGCTTGAGGAACCGGGTGTTGGTCACGAACAAATCATCTCCCACCAGCTGCACCTTCTTGCCGAGCCGCCGGGTGAGGAGCTTCCAGCCGTCCCAGTCGTCCTCCGCCATGCCGTCCTCGATGCTGATGATCGGGTACTTTTCGACCCATTCCGCGAGATAGTCGACGAACTGCGCCGAGGACATGGCGAGCCCCTCCGCGGCGAGCGTGTACTCTCCGTCCTCGAAGAATGCGGAGCTCGCGCAGTCGAGTGCGAGCGCGACCTGCTCCGCCGGCTGGTAGCCGGCGGCCTCGATCGCGTCGAGGATCGTCTTCACCGCCGCCTCGTGCTTGGGCAGCCGGGGCGCAAAGCCTCCCTCGTCGCCCACCGCCGTCGACAACCCCCGGTCGACGAGCAGCTTCCTCAGCGCCTGGAACACCTCGGAACCACAGCGCAGCGCCTCGCGGAATGAAGTGAAGCCCACCGGCACGATCATGAATTCCTGCATGTCGAGGCCGTTGTCGGCATGCGCGCCGCCGTTGATCACGTTCATCATCGGCACCGGCATCGCCATCGCCCCGGCCCCGCCCAGATAGCGGTGCAGCGGCAGGCCCGACTCCTCGGCCGCGGCTTTCGCCACCGCCAGCGAGACGGCGAGCACGGCGTTGGCGCCGAGGCGCGCCTTGTTTTCCGTGCCGTCGAGCTCGATCAGCGTTTTGTCCACGAAGCTCTGCTCGGTCGCGTCCACGCCGATCACCGCTTCGCAGATCTCGGTGTTGATGTTCTCGACCGCCCTCAGAACGCCCTTCCCGCCGTAGCGCGCGGCGTCGGCATCCCGCAGCTCGATCGCCTCACGGCTGCCGGTGGACGCCCCCGCGGGCACCGCCGCGCGGCCCATCACGCCCGACTCGAGCAGCACGTCCGCCTCCACGGTGGGCTGGCCGCGCGAATCCAGAATCTCCCTCGCAATAACGTCAACGATCGCACTCATTATTGTTCCTGTCGTAGTCTGGGATTGAAATCCGCCGAACGCCTAGAGCAGGTCCTCGGCGAAGCCGCGCTGCTTGACCATGCCATCGAGCGCCTGCAGCGTGCCGAGCAGCGGCTTCATCAGCTTGAGCGGCCACGCGTTGGGACCGTCGGAAAGCGCCTTGTCCGGGTCGGGGTGGGTCTCCATGAACAGCCCCGAGATGCCGCTCGCCACCGCGGCGCGCGCCAGCACCGGCACGTACTCGCGCTCCCCGCCGCTCGAGGTGCCCTGCCCGCCCGGCAACTGGACCGAATGCGTGGCGTCGAACACGACGGGGCAGCCGGTGGCGCGCATGATCGCGAGCGAACGCATGTCGGAGACCAGGTTGTTGTAGCCGAAGGACACACCGCGCTCGCACACCAGTATGTTGTCGCGCCCGCTCGCCGCCCGCGCCTTGTCCACGACGTTGCGCATGTCTCCGGGAGCGAGGAACTGGCCTTTCTTGATGTTCACCGGCTTGCCCGCGGCCGCCACGGCGCAGATGAAATCGGTCTGCCGGCACAGGAATGCCGGCGTCTGCAACACGTCCACAACCTTCGCCACGGCGTCGATGTCCTCCATTTCGTGCACGTCGGTGAGGACCGGCACCCCCACCTTCTTGCGGACTTCGCCCAGGATCTCGAGACCCTTGTCCATTCCCAGACCGCGAAAGGACTGGAGCGAACTCCGGTTGGCCTTGTCGTACGACGACTTGTAGATGAAGTGCACGCCCAGGCCGGTGCAAATCTCCTTGAGTGCTCCCGCCGTGTCGAGTGCCAGGTCGCGGGACTCGACGACGCACGGGCCCGCTATCAGAAACAGAGGCTGATCGAGGCCGGCCTTGAAGCCACAGAGGTCCATCAGCCCCGCCTACCATGGCCCGCGCGCCGTGCGCGGCCGCCGCAGTGCAGCGACGCCGCGAGCTGCGACCGTCGCGGGCGGGAGGTCACGGCAGCAGTCCTCAGGCGATGCTCTTCAACCGACCCGGATCCGCCGCCACCCCGGTCGCTTCGCCCGGCTGCGCGGAGTAGCTCAGCGCAGCCTGCACGAACGCCTTGAACAGTGGATGGCCGTTACGGGGGGTCGAGGTGAATTCCGGATGGAACTGGCAGCCCACGAACCAGGGGTGGCCCGGCAGCTCGATCATCTCGCACAGATTGTCCTGGGCGGACGTCCCGCTGACTTTCAGCCCCGCCGCCTTCAGCCGCGCCAGGTAGTGATTGTTGACTTCATAGCGGTGGCGATGCCGCTCCACGATGCGGTCCTGGCCGTAGATCCGGCGCACGGCGGAATCCGGCTCGAGGACGCACTCCTGGCCGCCGAGCCGCATCGTGCCGCCCAGATTGGACTGCGTGTCGCGCCGCTCGACGCGGCCGTCGCGATCCTGCCATTCGGTGATGAGGGCAATCACCGGATGGGGTGTCTCGGGATCGAACTCGGTGCTGTGGGCACCGGCGAGCCCCGCCATGTTGCGGGCAAACTCGATCACGGCCAGCTGCATGCCGAGGCAGATGCCCAGATACGGCACCCCGGCCTCGCGCGCGTAGCGGATCGCCTTGATCTTGCCCTCGACGCCGCGCTTGCCAAAGCCGCCCGGCACCAGGATCGCGTCCATGTTCTGGAGGCTGGCGATTCCGTTCTTCTCGATGCTCTCGGAATCCACGTAATGAATCTTGACCCGCGCCCCGGTATGAATGCCGGCGTGGATCAGCGCCTCGGTCAGGGATTTGTACGACTCGGTGAGGTCGACGTACTTGCCCACCAGCGCGATGTTGACGGAGCGCTGCGGATGCTCCAGCGCGTGGACCAGCCGGTCCCAGCTCGACAGATTGGCGGGCGGCGGTGCGAGACTCAGCTTCCGGCACACGATGTCATCGAGCTTCTGGGCGTGCAGCATCGCGGGAATCTTGTAGATGCTGTCCACGTCCGTCGCCGAGATCACCGCTTCCATCGGCACGTTGGTGAAGAGCGCGATTTTCCTGCGGTCGTCCTCGGGCAGCGGCCGGTCGCTGCGGCCGAGCAGCACGTCCGGCTGGATCCCGATCTCGCGCAATTCCCTCACCGAGTGCTGCGTGGGCTTGGTCTTGATCTCGCCGGCGGTCGCGACGTAGGGCACGAGCGTGAGGTGGACGAAGCAGCAGTTCTCGCGCCCCAGCTCGATCCCCATCTGGCGGATCGCTTCCAGGAAGGGCAGCGACTCGATGTCGCCCACCGTGCCGCCGACCTCGACGATCGTCACCTGCGCTTCGCCGGCCCCGCGGCGGATGAAATGCTTGATCTCGTCGGTGATGTGGGGGATGACCTGCACGGTGCCGCCGAGGTAGTCGCCCCGGCGTTCCTTCCGGATCACGCTCTCGTAAATCTGGCCGGTGGTGAAGTTGTTGCGCTTCGACATCTTGGCGTGCAGGAAGCGCTCGTAATGGCCCAGATCCAGGTCGGTCTCGGCGCCATCCTCGGTGACGAATACCTCGCCGTGCTGGAACGGGCTCATGGTCCCCGGATCCACGTTGAGATAGGGATCCAGCTTGACCATCGAGATCTTGAGGCCGCGGGATTCCAGAATCGCGGCGAGAGAAGCGGCGGCGATGCCTTTGCCCAGAGAGGATACGACCCCACCCGTGACAAAGATGTATTTGTTGCTCATCGCATAGGCCGGCGGTTTGCGTATTTTATCTAAATTCGGCGCCGCGTCCAAGGATTTGCGCGCTCCGGCGGCCTGCTGGCGGGGCGTCTAGGCTCTTTTTTCGCTTGAAGTCTCCTTTGCGAGGTAGAGCCAGGTCTCCACGACGGTGTCGGGGTTGAGCGAGAGGCTCTCGATGCCTTCCTCCACCAGCCATTTCGCGAGATCCGGGTGGTCGGACGGCCCCTGCCCGCAAATGCCGACGTACTTGCCGGCGCGCCGGCAAGCCTGGATCGCGAGATGCATCATTTGCTTCACTGCCGGATCACGCTCGTCGAAGCTTGCCGCAATGAGCCCCGAGTCGCGGTCGAGCCCGAGCGTCAACTGGGTCATGTCGTTGGAGCCGATCGAAAACCCGTCGAAATGCTCGAGGAACTGGTCGGCGAGGATCGCGTTCGACGGCAGCTCGCACATCATGATGACGCGCAGCCCGTTCTCCCCCCGCTTCAGGCCGTTGGCCGCGAGCAGCTCGAGGACCTTCCGCGCTTCCGCCACAGTGCGCACGAACGGCACCATGATCTCGATGTTGGCAAGTCCCATGTCGTTGCGAACCTTCCTGAGCGCGCGGCATTCGAGCTGGAAGCAATCCCGGAACGAGGGATCGAGGTAGCGCCCGGCGCCCCGGAAACCGAGCATCGGATTCTCCTCGCGCGGCTCGTAGCGTGCGCCGCCGGTGAGAGCGGAGTACTCGTTCGACTTGAAATCGGACAGACGCACGATTACCGGCTTGGGCCAGAACGCCGCGCCGAGCGTGGCGATGCCCTCCACGAGCTTCTCCACATAAAACGTCACCGGGTCGGGGTAGCCGGCGCTGTGCTCCTCGACCGCGAGCTTGAGATCGGACCCGAGATCGGGATAGGCGAGCACCGCCCTGGGATGCACGCCGATCATGCGCGCGATGATGAACTCGAGCCGCGCGAGCCCTACCCCCTCGTTGGGCAGACGCTGGAACTCGAAAGCGAGCTCGGGGTTGCCGACATTCATGGTGATCTTGACCGGCGCCTTCGGGATACCCTTCAACGAGAGGTCGAGCACCTCGGTTTCGAGGACTCCCCGGTAGACGAATCCGGTGTCTCCTTCGGCGCAGGACACCGTGACCGGGCGCCCATCCTTCAGCACCTGCGTGGCGTCGCCGCAACCCACCACCGCGGGTACGCCGAGCTCGCGCGCGATGATGGCAGCGTGGCAGGTGCGGCCGCCGCGGTTGGTGACGATCGCCGCCGTGCGCTTCATCACCGGTTCCCAGTCGGGATCGGTCATGTCCGTCACCAGCACGTCGCCGTCGCGTATGCGCGACATCTCGGCGGCGCTGCGGATCACGCGGACCGGGCCGCTGCCTATCCGTTGGCCGATCGCGCGGCCCGTCGCGAGCACTTCGGAGCGCTGTTTCAACCGGTAGCGGCGCAGCGTGTCGACTTTCTCCGCCGCTTTCACGGTCTCCGGACGCGCCTGCAGGACGTAGAGCCTGCCGTCGATGCCGTCCTTGCCCCACTCGATGTCCATCGGCCGCCGGTAATGGTCTTCGATCGCCATCGCGTAGCGCGCCAGCTCCTCGACTTCGGCGTCGTCGATCGAGAAGCGGCGCCGGTCGAGCTCCGGCACGCTCACCGTCGTCACCGACGCCCCCCCCTGCCGCGCGTCGGCGTACACCATTTTGACCGCCTTCGAGCCGAGCCCCCGGCGCAGTATCGAGAGCTTTCCTTCGCGCAGGGCGCGCTTGTAGACGTAGAACTCGTCGGGATTGACCTTTCCCTGCACCACCGTTTCGCCCAGCCCGTAGGCGGAGGTGATGAACACGACCTGATCGAAGCCCGACTCGGTGTCGAGCGTGAAGATCACGCCGCTCGCACCCAGGTCGCTGCGCACCATGCGCTGGATGCCCGCCGACAAGGCAACCTCTTCGTGCGTGTAGCCCTTGTGCACGCGGTACGAAATCGCGCGATCGTTGTAGAGCGACGCGAAGACCTCCTTGACCGCGGCGTAGAGCGGGTCGAGCCCGTGCACGTTGAGCAAGGTCTCCTGCTGGCCGGCAAACGACGCATCGGGAAGGTCTTCGGCCGTGGCCGACGAGCGCACCGCGAACGTGGCATCCGCGCCGGCGCCATCCGCCAGCCTGCGGTAGGCGTCCGCGATGTCCTGTCGCAGCGGCCCGGGGAGTTCCTGCGCCAGGATCCAGCCCCGGATCTCCGCGCCGGCGCGGGCGAGCGCGGAGACGTCGGCGACATCCAGCCCGCGCAACCGCCGCGCCAACCGCTGGTCGAGCCCGCCCTGCGCGAGAAATTCGCGGTAGGCCTGCGCCGTCGTGGCGAATCCGCCGGGCACCCGCACGCCGGCGCCCCCGAGCTGGCTCATCATCTCGCCGAGGGACGCGTTCTTGCC
Organism: Burkholderiales bacterium; assembly: GCA_036397875.1. Classification (GTDB taxonomy): domain Bacteria; phylum Pseudomonadota; class Gammaproteobacteria; order Burkholderiales; family SG8-41; genus SG8-41. The sequence continues at coordinate 43,768 of DASWIC010000048.1, read as the reverse complement.
GCCGACGTCGGCGACATCCTTCATGCGCAAGGCGGCGAAATCGAGGACGCGGCGGGTCGTGCTCATGGCTCCAGAAGTGACGCTGAATTGTGCATTGCGGAGAAAGCGGTTATTTTAACGGCAATTCCCGCAGGGGGCAGCACCGGTGGCGAAACCTCGTACGGCTTTTTTCGTTTCCGACCGCACCGGCATCACCGCCGAGATGCTCGGTCACAGCCTGCTTACCCAGTTCGACAAGGTGCGCTTCAATGAGGTGACGCTGCCGTTCGTCGACACCGTCGAAAAGGCGCGCGATGTCGTGGCCAAGATCAATGCGCAGGGTGCCGCCGATGGCGAGCGCCCGATCGTCATCAGCACGCTTGCGCTCACCGAAATCTCGCAGGTAGTCGGCGAGGCCGACGCATTGTTCCTCGATTGCTTCGAGATCTTCATCTCGCCGCTCGAGCGCGAGCTGGGCGTGCGGGCGTCTCATGCCATCGGACGCTCGCACAGCGTCGCCGATTTCGTCAACTACCACCACCGCATCGAATCGGTGAACTACGCCCTGTCCCACGACGATGGCGTCTCGAGCCGCGACCTCTCCGAGGCCGACGTCATCCTCGTCGGCGTCTCGCGCTGCGGAAAGACGCCGACGTGCCTTTACCTGTCGATGCAGTATGGCATCCGCGCGGCGAATTATCCCCTGATACCGGAGGATTTCAGCAGCATGCGCCTCCCGGTTCAGTTGCGTTCCCTGCGCGGGAAGCTCTACGGCCTCACCATCAAGCCCGAGCGGCTGGAGAGAATCCGCAACGAGCGCCGGCCCGGCAGCCAGTACGCGACGCTTTCCAACTGCGAGTTCGAGGTGCGCGAGGCGGAAGCGCTGATGCGCCAGGAAGGCATCCCTTTTCTCGACGCCACCAGCAAATCGGTCGAGGAACTTGCCACCACCATCCTGCATGAGGCGAAGCTGCTGCGGCGCATCTACTAGCCGACAGCTGATAGCTGCCGGACGCGCTCGAACAGGCACACCGCCGCGGCAGCCGTGACATTGAGCGACTCGGCCGCGCCGGGCATGGGTATGGATACCACGGTGTCCGCGGCCGCGAGCAGTGCCGCGCTGAGACCGGAGCCTTCGTTTCCAAACATGAATCCGACTGCGCCCGTCAGCCCGGTCTCGAATATGCTTCGCGGCGCACGCGGGGCCGTCGCGACGAGCGTGCCCTGGAAATCCCGCGCTACCGCGAGCAGGTCCGCGTCCTCGTGGATATTCAGCATGAAATGCGCTCCCATGCCCGCGCGCAGCACGCGGGGCGACCAGGCGTGCACGGAGCCCTTCGAAAGCACTACATGCCCCACCCCCGCTGCGGCGCACGAGCGCAGAATCGAGCCGAGGTTGCCCGGGTCCTGGAGGTCCTCGAGCAGCACGCAACACTCCATGCCCTGCGGCACCACCCGGGAGCGGGGCGTCTCGATGACCGCCACGATGCCGGTCGGGGTCGCGACGGAGGAAAGGCCGTCGAACAGCGCATCGCCGAGCGCGAGGATCTCTGCTCCTCTCATCTCCTCCAGCAGCGCCCGCACTTCCGGATTCGCAAGACCGTTGCGGCTGACCGCAATGCTCCGGGGCAGCCCGACGTGCTTGTGGTAGGCCGCGGCCAGGTGCACTCCATCCAAGACCGACAGGCCGGTCTTCCTCCGCTCCTGGGACGACTGCACGAGCTTGCGCAGCGCCTTGTAGCGCGGATTGGCCGCGGAACTGATCTGCTTCAAGAGGACGGCCTTGAGGGGCTCGTCGGCGCCTAAGCGCGCGCAGCGGTCAGCAAGCGTACCGGCCCGAAGCTGCGCCGGTGTGCCGCGCAAGCGCCGTGCGCGCGCAGCGCCTCCAGGTGCGCCACGGTGGGATAACCCTTGTGCTGGTCGAACCCGTACCGGGGATGGATCTCGTGCAGCGCACGCATTTCCGCATCGCGCGCGACTTTCGCGAGGATCGAGGCCGCCGCGATGCCGTCGAGCGTGGCGTCTCCGCGCACCACGCTGCGCACGGGAACCGCCAGCCGCGGACAATGCAAGCCATCCACCCACACCTCGGCCGGCACGACGGCGAGTTCCTCCACCGCGCGGCGCATCGCGAGGAGGCTCGCCTGCAGGATGTTGAGGGCATCGATCTCCTCCACGCTCGCGCTGGCCACGCTCCAGGCCGTCGCATGCAACGTGATCTCCGCCACAAGGGCTTCACGCCGCGGAGCGCTGAGCGCCTTGGAATCGGCGAGCCCCGGGATCGGCCGCGCGGGATCGAGGATCACCGCGGCGGCGAAGACCGGCCCGGCAAGCGGGCCACGTCCGGCTTCATCGACGCCGCAGATCAGTGCCCCAAGGCCCTTCATACGGACGAGCCGTCGAGCAACGGGAGAATGGCGGCAGCCGCTGCGCCGGCCGCATCCCGGCGCAGCTCCGTGAGCAGGCGACCCAGGCGTACTTCAAGGCGCTGCCGCATGATCGGGTCGAACAGCAGGTTGGTGACCGCCTGCGCGAGGTTTTCGGGGGTGGCTTCGTCGTGCAGGAACTCCGGGACGATGAACTCACCGGCCAGGATGTTGGGCAGCCCGACGTACGGAAGGTACGACTGCGTACGGTGGAGGAGCACGCTCAGCGGGGCCGCCCGGTAGGTGATGACCATGGGCCGCTTCAGCAGCGCCGCTTCCAGCGTCGCGGTGCCCGAAGCCGCCAGCACGACGTCGGAAGCTGCCATGGCTTCGTGCGCATGCCCGAACATCATGCTCATGGCGAGCGCACCCGCTTCGCGGCGGTACAGCGCCGCTTCGAAGATGTCGCGGGTCTCGCGGCTCACGAACGGGACGAGAAACTGCACGCCCGGGACGGCTTCGGCGATTTTCTCGGCCGTCGCCACGAACAGATCCGACAGCCGCGTCAGCTCCGTCACGCGGCTGCCGGGAAGCAGCGCCACGATCTTGGCTGCGGCGGGCAGGCGCAATTGCTCGCGCATGGCGGCGGGCCCAGGAAAAGCGCCGAGCTGGTCCGCGAGGGGATGCCCGACGTACGCCACCGGCACTTGCGCACGCTCGAAAATGGCCGCCTCGAACGGGAACAGGACGAGCAGCTTGGACACCGCCCGCCGGATCTTGTGTATCCGCCCGGCGCGCCACGCCCAGACCGTGGGACCAACATAGTGCACGGTCGGCACGCCGGCGGACTTGAGCTTCAGCTCGAGGCCGAGATTGAACTCGGGTGCGTCGATTCCGATGAACAGCCGTGGGCGCTCGCGCAGGAAATGCGCCGCGAGGCGGCGCCGGATGCCGGCGAGCTCGGGGAGATGGCGCAGCACCTCCATGATGCCCATCACCGCGAGCTTTTCCATCGGGTAGAGGGTCTCGAAGCCGGCGCCCGTCATCTTCGGACCTCCGATGCCGGTAAACCGGGCGTTCGGAACATGCCGGCGCAGCGCCTGGATGAGGTGCAGCCCCAGCGCATCGCCCGAGGGCTCGCCGGCGACCATGGCGATGGTCAGCGGCTCCATCAATCTCCAACCTCGGCTAACTGGTTGACAAACCAGTTGCCGCAGTCCATTTCCCCTCGCCCCTCGGGAGAGGGGGAAGGGGTGAGGGGTCGAGCATCGTCGACGATTTTCACGATGCTCGTTAGCGGGCGATTCCGCGTCCCGAAGGGGACAGGAAATCCAGGATGATCTGGAGCTCTGGGCATTCGGTCCTCTGGCGCGCGAGCTGCGCCTTCGCCTGTTCCAGCGTGAGGCCTGAGCGGTAGAGAGTCTTGTAGGCCCGATTGAGCCCGGTGATGGTGTCGGCCGTAAAGCCGCGGCGCTTAAGGCCCTTGACGTTGAGGCCGTAGGGTTTTGCGGGGTTGCCGGAGACCGTCACATAGGGCAGCACATCCAGCAGCACGATCGAGCCGCCCCCCGTAATACTGTGGCTCCCGATGCGGCAGAACTGGTGCACGCCGGTGAAGCCGCCGAGTATGGCGTGGTCACCGACATGCACGTGCCCGCCCAGCGTCGCGCCGTTGGCAAACACCGTGTGACTTCCGACCTGGCAGTCATGGGCAAGGTGAACGTATGCCATGAACCAGTTGTCATCTCCGACGCGCGTCACGCCGGCGTCCTGTGCTGTTCCGCAATTAAAGGTGCAGAACTCGCGGATGGTATTGCCGTCGCCGATTTCCAGACGCGTCGGCTCACCGCCGTATTTCTTGTCCTGGGGAATCTCGCCGATGGACGAGAACTGGAAGATGCGATTGCGCCGGCCGATCCTGGTGTGGCCGGTGACCACGGCATGAGGGCCGATCCAGCACTCTGCGCCGATCTCGACATCCGGTCCTACGACGGCGTAGGGGCCGATCTCGACATCCGGCGCGATGCGCGCACGCGGGTCGACGATCGCTGTGGGATGAGCCTTCACGGGCAGGACGGACCCCTTACGAATGCGGCACCGGCGCAGTCCGTCCGTCCGCCTGGAGCGAGCGCACCGTGCACATCATCTCGGCCACCGCCACCACTGCATCCTCGACCAGTGCCTGCGCCGTATATTTCCAGATACCTCGGACGTGGCGTTCCAGGACGACTTCCAGGCGCAGCGTGTCACCGGGCATGACCGGCTTCTTGAACCGGGCGTTGTCGATCCCGGCGAAATAGTAGACCAGGCGTTCGTCGGCCCGATGCTGCTCGCTGTGAAAGGTCAGGATGGCGCAGGCCTGCGCCATCGCCTCGATGATCAGCACCCCCGGCATGACCGGGTGATGGGGGAAATGGCCCTGGAAGTACGGCTCGTTGATGGTGACGTTTTTCAACGCCGTCAAGCGCTTGCCCGGCTCGCAGGACAGCACCCGGTCGACCAGCAGGAAGGGGTAGCGGTGCGGGAGATATTCGAGGATCTTGTTGATGTCCATGCCGCTCACGGCTTGCTCCTTTTTGGCTGCTTCGATTTTTTCTCCAGCGCCCGTACCCTGCGCGCCAGCTCCGCGAGATGGCGCAGCTGCGCCGCGTTCCGGAGCCAGTCCCGATGCGGCTCGAACGCATAGGCCCCAGTGTAGGTGCCGGGACGGTCGATCGACTTGGTGATCAGCGTGTAGGTCGAAATTTCCACGCCGTCGGCGATGGTGATGTGCCCGGCAATGCCCGATGCGCCGCCGATCCGGCAGTGGCGCCCGATCTTCGCACTGCCGGCGATGCCCGTGCAGGCAGCAATCGCGGTGTGAGCGCCGATCCGCACGTTGTGACCGACCTGTATCTGATTGTCGAGCTTCACGCCCTCCTCGATCACGGTATCGTCGAGCGCGCCCCGGTCCACCGTGGTGTTGGCGCCGATCTCCACGTCGTTGCCGATCACCACGCATCCGACCTGCGGCACCTTGACCCAGCGCCCCTCCTCCATCGCGAGGCCGAAGCCATCGGAGCCGATCACGACGCCCGCATGAAGAATGACGTGCTCGCCGACGACGCAGCCATGGTATATGCTGACATTGGCGTAGAGCCGGGTACCGGCTCCAATCACGACTCCCTCTCCGATGCAGCAGCCGGCGCCGATGACGCAACCCGCCCCGATCTCCGCGCCGCCTTCGATCACGGCGCACGGGCCGATCTCGGCGTCGACGGCAACCCGGGCCGAACCAGCGACGACCGCGGTCGGGTGCACTCCTGGCTGCGCGCCGGGCGCCGGGTTGAACAGGGTCGATACCCGTGCGAAATAGGCGTAGGGGTTTGCGCACACGATCCGGGGGACCCGGGTCGCGGCGCGCGCCGCTTTGCCCACGATCACTGCGCCTGCACGCGTCGCCTTGAGCTGGGGAAGGTAGCGCGTATTGGCGAGAAAGGCGATGCAGTCGGGCCCCGCGTTCTCCAGCGTAGCGACCCGGCGCACCTCGAATTCGGGATTGCCGGCAATATCACCCCCGAAACGCCGGGCGATTTCGCGCAGGCTGTAGGATCTGCTTTCGCTGTCTTTCATGGGCACGGGCGCGGGATGCGACCGGCACCACGAGCGGGGCCGGCCGGCGCGCCGCGCATTTCTGGATCGCCTATTGGGGTTCGGCGAGGGCCTTGAGCACCTGGTCCGTAATGTCGATGCGCGGGTCCCGATAGACCGCATCCTGGATGACGAGATCGAACTTGCCCGCTTCGGCGATCTTTCGGATCACGCGGTTGGCCCGCTCCATCAGTCCCTGTATCTCCTGATTGCGGCGAATCGTTAGGTCCTCGCGAAATTCGCGCTGCATGCGCTGAAATTCCACATTGGTGCGCGCCAGCTCCTGCTCCTTTGCCCGGCGATCGCTTTCGGTCATCGTCATCGCCTCGCGCTCGAGCTGGCCCTGCAGCTCCTTGATGCGGGCCTCTCGACGCTGCAGCTCCTGCCGACGGGGGGCGAATTCCTTTTCGAGCTGCTTGCTCGCGCGCTCGGCCGGCGCGGATTCGCGGCTGATGCGCTCCACGTCCACGAAGCCGATTTTCATGTCCGCGGCCTCGGCGCCCATGGCGACAAACGCGGCCAGCACCACGGCGATCCTCGGAATTGTATGCTTCAATGCGCTCTCCTTGCAGTTGTCTCGCGACGGCCCGCGCATGCACCGCCGCACTCAGAAAATTCCGCCGATGGTGAACTGGAATTTCTGCAGATCGTCGTCCGGCTGCTTGCGTAGCGGCCAGCCCAAGCTGAGTTTGAGCGGGCCGATCGGCGATACCCACAGCAGTGCCAGGCCGGTGGAAACACGCAGCAGGCTGAAATCGATCGTTTCCCCCACCACGCCTGAATCGACGAACGCGCTCACCCGCACCGACCGGTCATTCTCCAGTCCGGGAAGCGGGAACAGCAGCTCCGTGTTGGCCTGCACCTTCCGCGGCCCACCCGTCGGGTCACCGTTGACATCCTTGGGGCCTATTGTAAAGGACTTGAAGCCGCGCACCGAATTGACGCCGCCGACATAGAAATTCTTGAAGAAGGGCAACGGCTTATCATCATAGCCGTCCCCGTATCCGAACTCGCCGTTGACCAGCAGGCTGGTGAAACGCGTCAGCGGGAAATAGCGCTGGTACTGATAGTAGAGCTTGTAATACTCCAGATCGGCAAGGGGAAGGCCGACCTCGCTGCTCGCTCTGTGAAACGCACCCTTGGTGGGATAGATCAGGCTATCCCGCCCGTCGCGGGCCCACCCGGCCGTCAGGAACAGGTTGGTGTTCTGGGAGCCGAAGACGGCCACGTAATCCAGGTAGCGCGGCGGGCTGTCGGGAAAAGTCGTGATGGTCGTGTCGTCGTATCCGATGCCGTACTGGATCGTGTCGAGCTCGGAGATCGGGACGCCGAACCGCATTTGCCCGCCCACGGTCCTCGTCTGGTACTGGCCCAGGTCTCGTGCCGTGGGGTCGAGGTCCCGGTAATAGATATCGAAACCCTGGCTCACGCCGTCCAGCGTGAAATAGGGGTTGGTATAGGACAGTGAGTAGACCGTGTTGACCCTGCTGGTATTAACGCCCAGCGACATGTGCCGCCCGCTGCCGAAGATGTTCTGCTTCGCGATCGATGCCGAAAAAACTAGACCCTCATCGCTGCCGTAGCCCGCGCCGAACAACAACTGCCCCGTGGGCTTCTCGACGACTGCGATGTTGACGTCAACCTGATCGGTCGATCCGGCCACGGAGGGCGTTTCGACGCCGACCTCGGTGAAGTAGCCGAGCCGGTCGATACGCTGCTTGGACAGCGTGACCTTCTGCGCCGAGTACCAGGCGCCCTCCAGCTGGCGCATCTCGCGGCGAATCACCTCGTCGCGTGTTTGCGTGTTTCCGGTCAGGTTGATGCGGCGAACGTAGACGCGCCGCCCCGGATCGATCAGGAACGTGAACGCAACCTGGCGCTTCTCCTTGTCGAGGCTCGGCACGGCATTGACGTTGGCGAACGCATAGCCGTCGTTGCCCAGACGGTCGGCGATCAACTTGCTTGATTCGGTCAGGCGCGCGCGGGAAAACCGCTCCCCCGGTTTGATCTGGATCAGCTTGCGTATCTCCTCCTCGGGGACCAGGAGTTCGCCGGCCACCCGCACGTCCGATACCGTGTACTGGGGGCCTTCCGTGACGCTGATCGTGATGTAGATGTCCTGCTTGTCGGGCGTGATCGAGACCTGGGTGGAGTCGACGCGGAACTCGAGATACCCGCGGTCGAGATAATACGAGCGCAGCGTTTCGAGGTCAGCCGAAAGCTTCTCCCGCGAGTATTGATCGTGCTTGCTGAACCAGGTCCACAGCCCCGGCGTGCGCAGCACGAACAGCCTCGTGAGTTCGCTCTCGCTGAACGCCTGCGCGCCGATGATGCTGATCTGCCGGATCTTGGCAACCAGCCCTTCCTCGACGTTGAAGTTGATCGCGACGCGGTTGCGCTCCAGCGGCGTTACCGTGGTACTGATGATGACCGCGTAGTAGCCCTTGCCCAGGTACTGGCGTTTGAGCTCCTGTTCCGCGCGATCGAGCAGCCCGCGGTCGAGGATGCGGCCCTCCCCGATGCCGATCTGGCGAAACGCGCTCGTGATCTGGTCCTTTTCGAACTCATGCAGTCCCGCGAACTCGATCTGGGCGATCGAGGGCCGTTCCTGCACCACCACTACCAGCACGTCGCCCTCGCGCTCCAGGCTGACGTCGCGGAAGAACCCGGTCGCAAACAGCGCGCGGATCGCCTCGGACGCCCGCTCGTCGGACATCGTGTCGCCGACCTTGACCGGCAGGTAGCTGAAGATCGTGCCGGCTTCCGTGCGCTGGATGCCCTCCACCCGGATGTCCCGGATGACAAACGGCTCGAGGGCGGCCGCCGCAATCGCATGGAATGCGAGGAGCAGCCATGCTGCGCGAAACCAGCGCATGAACTCAACCGCCGACCAGGCGGTGTATGTCGTTGTAGAGCGCGAAAGCCATCAACGTGATCAGCAGCACCAGACCGGCGTGCTGACCGATCTCGATGGCACGGTCCGAGAGAGGACGACCCTGCAGAATCTCGATCGCATAATACATGAGATGCCCGCCGTCGAGTAACGGGATCGGCAGCAGATTAAGCACACCGAGGCTGATGCTGATCAACGCGAGGAACATGAGATAGGAGCCGAACCCGCTCTGCGCGGACTGCCCGGCATAATCGGCGATCGTGATCGGGCCCGAGAGATTCTTGAGCGAGACCTCGCCGATGATCATCTTGCCGAGCATGCGCAGGCTGAATACCGAGGTCTCCCAGGTCTTTTGCGCCGCGCGAATGAGGCTTTCCAGCGGGCCGTAGCGCACGTCAACGATGAGATCCGCCAGCGCGGCGCGGTCCATTTGCGGCGCCGCCCCGATCCTGCCGATCTTCTGCCCGCCCTCGATCACGGTCTCGGGGGAAACCGCGATCGCCGGCTGCAGCGCGCCGCCGCGCCTCACCTCGATCACCAGCGGGGCGCCAGGATGCGCGCGCACGAGCTTGACTACCTGCTCCCAGTTCTCGATCGGCTGGTTCGCGATCGCCACGATCTCGTCGCCCGCCTTGAGTCCCGCGCGCTCGGCCGCGCCGCCGCCCACGAGCTCGCCGATCACCGGCTTCAGCGACGGCTGGGAGCGCGTCAGCCCCAGCGCCCGGAGAAAATCGCTGTCGAGGTCGGCCGTGGTCACGCCCGAGAGATCGAGTCGGCGCGTGGCGGCCCCGCCTGCGGCCGGGCGTACCGCGACGTCAACGGTCGATCGCTGGATGGCGTGCTGCAGGAGGATCCAGCGCGCGTCCTGCCAGGTCGCGACCGGCTCGGTGTCGATCCGGGCGAGAGTATCGCCGGCCACGAAGCCCGCGTGATGCGCCGGAGTGCCGGCGGGCGGCTCCCCGAGTACCGGCTTCAAGCCCGGTACGCCGTGGACGAACAGCACCCAGTAGAGTGCGATGGCGAGCAGAAAGTTGGCTGCCGGCCCCGCCACCACGATTGCCACCCGGCGCCCTACCGGCTGGCGGTTGAACGCGCGGCGCAGCTCGTCGTGGGCCACCGGGCCCTCGCGTTCATCGAGCATCTTGACGTAACCGCCCAGCGGAAACGCGGCGATCACCCACTCGGTCGCGTCACGTCCGTAGCGCTTCAACCAGAGCGGCTTGCCGAACCCGACCGAGAAGCGCAGGACCTTGACCCCGCAGGCGCGCGCGACGATGAAATGGCCGTACTCATGGACCACGATCAGGCAGCCGAGCGCCACCGCAAAGGCGGCGATGGTGATCAGCAGGGTCATGCCTCAGCAGCCGTGGGCGGCAAGCAACGGGCGCCCGGCCGCGCGCAACCAGCCCTCCGCGCGCTCGCGCGCGGCGTGGTCGGCGGCGAAGACATCCTCGAGGCTCCCGACCGGCCGCCACGGCAAGTCGGACAGCACCGCTTCGATCATGGCCGGGATCTGCCGGAATCCGGTCGTCCCGGAGAGAAAGCTCGCGACCGCGACTTCGTTCGCAGCATTGAGCACCGCCGGTGCGATGCCGCCCGCGGCCAGCGCTTCGTATGCGAGCCGCAGGCATGGAAATCGCTCGCGATCGGGCCGCTCGAAGTGCAGCGCCCCGATGCGGGGGAGATCCAGGAACTCCACGCCCGCGTCGATGCGCTCGGGAAAACCCAGCCCATAGGCGATCGGCGTGCGCATGTCCGGGTTGCCGAGCTGGGCGATAACCGATCCGTCCAGGTACTCGACCAGCGAATGGACGACGCTCTCGGGATGGATCACGACCTCGATCTGGTCCGCCCGCACATTAAACAGCCAGCGCGCCTCGATCACCTCCAGCCCCTTGTTCATCATGGTCGCGGAATCCACCGAGATCTTGCGTCCCATCACCCAGTTCGGGTGCGCGCAGGCCTGGGCGGGTGTCGCCTCTTCGAGCTGGCGCAGCGAGGCCGACCGGAATGGCCCGCCAGAGGCGGTGAGAAGGATACGGCGCACGCCCGCGGTGTCGGCGCCGCCGCGCGCGCGCGGCAGCGCCTGGAATATGGCGTTGTGCTCGCTGTCGATCGGCAGCAGAGTCGCGCCGCACGCGCGCACGGTGTCCATCAGCACGGCGCCCGCCGTCACCAGCGACTCCTTGTTCGCGAGCAGGATGTTCTTCCCCGCGCGCGCCGCGGCGAGCGTCGGGCGCAGCCCGGCGACACCCACGATTGCGGCCATGACGGTATCCACTTCGGGCAGGCTCGCCACCTGCTCGAGCGCTCCGGCGCCGCTCAACACTTCGCAGCCGAGCCCCGCCTGCCGCACGCGTCGCTGCAGCTCCCTGGCCGCTCCCGGCTCCAGCAGGACCGCGAACTTCGGCTGGAACGCGCGGCACTGTTCCAGCAGCGCGTCGACCTGGTGCCGAGCGGTGAGCGCAACCACTTCGAATCGGCTGCGGTGGCGTGCCACGACGTCGAGCGTGCTGGCGCCGACGCTGCCGGTGGAACCCAGTATCGCGAGGCGTTTCCTGTCGGCCATGGTAGAGTGCGCCGGCTAGCGGATGGTGTGCAGCAGCAGCGCGGCAAATGGCATGCTGGAACTCATGCTGTCAATCCGGTCGAGCATGCCGCCGTGACCCGGCAGCAGCGCGCCGCTGTCCTTGACCCCGGCCTGGCGCTTGATCCACGATTCGTACAGGTCGCCCACGATGCTCATCAGCGTGACACCTGCGAACAGAACCACTCCACCCCACCCGCTTATCCAGTGCCATTCGGGCGCCAGCATCGACAGAGCAACATAATACACTGCCACTGCGGCGCAGGCGCCCGCCACGCCTTCCCAGGTCTTGGCGGGGCTGATCTGCGGCGCGAGGAGATGCCGGCCCCACGTCCTACCCGCAAGGTAAGCGGCCGTGTCGGCGACCCAGACGATTCCGAGCAGGGCGAGGAGCTGCGAGGGCTCGGCCTGCATGCGCGCGAGCGCGAGCCACACCGGAACCAGCACGATCCAGCCGGCGCACTCCAGCGCGAGCCGGGATCGTACCCGCCACCGCTGCGCCAGCGACGGCAACGCAAGCAACAGCCAGAATGCCGTGCTGACGCCGTAGACCGCGGTTTCCACCGTCGGTTGCCGGGTCGCGGTGTCGTGCTCGCGGCCGGTAGACAGCCCGATGACGCAGGCCGAGACCACGACCACCATGACAAAGAACGCGCGCCGGCTGCGCCCGGTGCCCGCGAGCGCGCCCCATTCCCAGCCGGCCACCGCCAGCACGACCAGCAGCAGAGCGGCCCACCAGCGATTGGGCAGGAACACCGCTGCCGCCACGCACGCTGCAAGTAGGATGAGCGCCGTGGCGAGCCGCGCGTTGAACATGAGAACCTGACGCCGCGACGGCCGCGGGCGCCGTCACTCGCCGGAGCGGGTATGGACGACGCGATAGTCAGCCAGCCCGGTGCCGGCGGGCAGCTGTTCGCTCGTGCGCCCGAAACGGCGCTCACGCTGCTGGTAGGAAATGATGGCGCGATCGAGGGCCGCGGCGTCGAAGTCCGGCCACAGCGTGTCGGTGAAGTAGAGTTCGGTATACGCCAGCTGCCACAACACGAAATTACTGATGCGCTGCTCGCCGCCCGTCCGGATGAAAAGATCGGGTTCCGGGGCATAGTGCAGCGCCAGATACGGTGCGAGATCGCTCTCGCTGAAGCCCGCGGCCAGATGCGGGTGGTCGCGCAGCATGCGGTTGGCCGCCTGCAGCACGTCCCAGCGCCCGCCGTAGTTGGCCGCGACCGTCAGCGTCAGGCGCCGGTTCTCGGCCGTCAGGGCCTCCGCCTCCCGCATCAGCCGCACCAGCTTGGGCTCGAACCGGGCGAGATCGCCGATCACCTTGAAGCGGACGCCGTTCTCGTGCAGTTTTCCCACCTCCTGCTCGAGCGCCATCACGAAGAGCTGCATGAGAAAAGTCACTTCCTCCTGGGGGCGGCGCCAGTTCTCGCTCGAGAACGCGAACAAGGTGAGGAACTCAACGCCGCGCTCCGCGCACGCGCGTACGATGCTGCGCACCGCCTTGACGCCGCGCCGGTGACCGGTCACCCGCGGCAGGTAGCGCTGCTTTGCCCATCTTCCGTTGCCATCCATGATGACGGCGACGTGCCGCGGTATGCGCCCCGTGGCGGGGACTGCGAGCGTGGAACTGCTGTATGCCGTCATTACACCGCCATCAGGTCGGTTTCTTTTTGCTGCAGCAGCTTGTCGATGTCGGCAATCGAGCGGTCGGTGAGCTTCTGGATATCGTCCTGCGCCCGGCGCTCCTCGTCCTCGGCGACCTTCTTCTGCTTGAGCAGCTCCTTCAGGTGGTGAATGGCGTCGCGCCGCACGTTGCGCACGGCGACGCGGGCGTTCTCGCCTTCGTGGCGCACTACCTTGACCAGATCCTTGCGGCGCTCCTCGGTGAGCGCCGGCATCGGCACCCTGACCGTCTCGCCCATCGCCGCCGGGTTGAGCCCCAGATCGGAATCGCGTATCGCCTTCTCGATCGCCGGCGCCATCTTCTTGTCCCACGGGCTGACGGCAATCGTCCTTGCATCGATCAGAGCCACGCTGCTCACCTGGGGAATCGGGGTCGGCGTGCCGTAGTAGTCCACCATGATGTGATCGAGCAGGCCGGTGTGGGCGCGGCCGGTGCGAATCTTCGCCAGATCCGTCTTCAGTGCCTCCACCGTCTTCCGCATCTTCTGTTCCGCGGACTTCCTGATGTCGGCAATCATGATCCACCTCCCTCGAGCGCCCTGGCCTAATTATGCAGGAAAGTGCCCTCGTCCTCGCCCAGCACGACGCGCTTCAAGGCCGCCGGCTTGAAAATGCTGAATACGTTGATCAGCAGCTTCTGGTCGCGGCACAGCGTCAGTGCGGTGGCGTCCATCACCTTGAGGTTCTTGATGATGGCCTCGTCGAACGTCAGGCGCTGGTAGCGCATCGCGTCGCGGTGGGTCTTGGGATCGTCGGTATAGACCCCGTCGACCTTCGTTGCCTTCAGCACGAGATCGACGTTCATCTCCATGCCGCGCAACGCCGCCGCGGTGTCGGTCGTGAAGAAGGGATTGCCCGTGCCCGCGGCGAAAATCACCACCTTGCCCTCCTCCAGGTAGCGCATCGCCTTCCCCCGTATGTAGGGCTCGACCACCTGCTCGATATTGAGCGCGGACTGGACCCGGCTCACGAGGCTCACGCGCCGCATCGCGTCCTGCAGCGCGAGCGCATTCATCACCGTCGCGAGCATTCCCATGTAGTCCGCGGTTGCCCGGTCCATGTGGGAAGCCGCCGGGGCAACCCCGCGAAAAATATTGCCGCCGCCGATGACGACCGCCACCTCCACGCCGAGATTCACCACCTCGGCGACCTCGCCCACGATCCGGTCGACGGTCTCGCGATTGATGCCGTAGGCGTCGCCTCCCATCAAGGCTTCCCCGCTGAGCTTCAAGAGGATGCGCTTATAGGCAGGCGTCTGTGGCATGAGGACCTCTTGCGGCGCTGCCTGCGTGGAGGGGGCTCTCACTTACCGCGCCTGATCGGCCCCGAGGTCGTCCCGGCGTTTCTCGATCCCTTCGCCCACCACGTAAAAGGCGAACCCCGAGACCGACGCGGCTTTAGACTTCAGCAGCTGCTCCACCGTCTGCTTGTCGTTCTTGACGAATGGCTGGCCGAGCAGCGTCACGTCCTTGAGGAATTTCTGAACGGATCCTTCCACCATCTTCTCGACGATGTTCGCGGGCTTGCCCGACTCCGCCGCTTTCGCGGTGGCAATCGCCCGTTCCTTTTCCACCAGGTCGGACGGCACGCCACTTCCGGCCACCGCGATGGGCTTGCTGGCCGCAACGTGCATCGCGATATCCTTGGCGAGCGCCTCGTCCCCGCCGATCACGTCCACGATGGAACCGATCCTCGCGCCGCCGTGTATGTAGACCGCAATCTTCCCTTTCGCCGGCATACGTGTAAAACGCCGGATCGCCAGGTTTTCCCCTATCTTGCCCGCCAGCGCCTTGCGCGCCTCTTCCACGGTCTCGCCCTTGAGCGGAAGTTGCGCAAGCGCCTCGACATCGCTCGGATTGCGCGATGCAACGACCTCCGCAACCGCTGCGGCCAATGCAACGAACTCGCTGTTCTTCGCGACGAAGTCCGTCTCGCAGTTGACTTCGACCAGGGCTCCGGTCCGACCATCGGCGGTGACATGGGCCGCGACCACGCCTTCGGCCGCGACGCGCCCGGCCGCCTTGGTCGCCCGGTTGCCGAGCTTCACGCGCAGGATTTCTTCGGCCTTGGCCATGTCGCCGCCGGCTTCCGCCAATGCCTTCTTGCACTCCATCATCGGCGCATCGGTCTTCTCGCGCAGCGCCTTGACCATACCCGCGGTGATTTCCGCCATTTCCCGTTCCCGATGGCTAAAAAAAGGGGGCTCGCGCCCCCGCCGTGACGTCACATTTCCGCGTCATGCTTCCTCGGTCTCTTCGACCTCGACGAACTCTTCGCCGCCGCGGACGATTTCCTTGAGGCTGTCCTGACGCCCCTCGAGCACCGCGTCGGCAACGCCGCGCACGTAGAGGCGAATCGCCCGGCTCGAGTCGTCATTGCCGGGGATCACGTAGGCGACGCCCTCGGGCGAGTGATTGGTGTCGACCACCCCGATGACCGGGATCCCGAGCTTGTTCGCTTCCGCGACGGCGCCCTTCTGGTAGCCGACGTCGATCACGAACAGCGCGTCCGGCAGCCCGTTCATGTCCTTGATGCCGCCGAGGCTGCGGTCAAGCTTCACGATTTCGCGCTGGTAATACAGCGCTTCCTTTTTCGGAAGCTTGTCGAGCGTCCCGTCCCGCGCCATGGCTTCGATGTCCTTCAGCCGTTTGATCGACTGCTTGACGGTCTTGTAATTGGTCAGCATGCCGCCCAACCAGCGGTAATCGACGAAGGGCGCGCCACAGCGCACGGCCTCTTCCTTGATGATGTCACGCGCCTGGCGTTTCGTGCCGACGAACAGCACCGTGCCCTTGTTCGTGGCGAGGCGCCGCACGAACCTCAGCGCCTCCAGGTACTTCTCCATCGTCGTCTCGAGGTTGACGATGTGAATCTTGTTGCGATGGCCGAAGATATACGGCGCCATTCGCGGGTTCCAGTAGCGAGTCTGGTGCCCGAAGTGGACCCCCGCTTCGAGCATCTCACGCATCGTGACCGACATGCTTCAATCTTCTCCGGTAAGGGTTGAGCCTCCATCCGCCGCGGGGCCCGTGCTGGAAAGGCCACCCTCACTGTCGACTGCGGACGTGTGTAATCCATCCGGTGCGCGCTCGCCCCGGCACAGCTAACTTGCGATTTTATCACTGGAAATGCCCGGCCCTCAAGCGAAGCAGCAATCGGTGCGGCGCGCCGGATTCTGGACTACAATCCGCTGTCTTTGGAAAACCAGGTACCTTCCGCCGGCGCTGCCTGCCGCGCGCAGCATAGCTCGATGGCCGTCAGCATCAAGACCCCCGACGAGATTGGCAAGATGCGGGTCGCGGGGCGGCTCGCCGCCGAAGTGCTCGATTTCATCACCCCCCACGTCAGGCCGGGCACGACCACGGACCAGCTCGACCGGCTCTGCCACGATTACATCGCCGGGGTGCAGCAGGCGATTCCCGCGCCCCTCAATTACGCCCCGCCGGGATACCGGCCGTTCCCGCGGTCGATCTGCACCTCGGTGAACCACGTCGTGTGTCACGGCGTGCCCGGGGACCGGAAGCTGCGCACAGGCGACATCGTCAATATCGACATCACCGTCATCAAGGACGGCTTCCACGGCGACACCAGCAGGATGTATTACGTCGGGCACCCGTCCATCCAGGCGCGCCGGTTGTGCGAAGTGACCTTCGAGTGCCTCTGGCGGGGCATCGATTCGGTGCGCCCCGGGGCGCACCTCGGCGACGTCGGGCACGCGATACAGGGGCATGCGGAGGACCACGGATACAGCGTGGTGCGTGAATTCTGCGGGCACGGGATCGGCCGGAAATTCCACGAGGAGCCCCAGGTCCTGCATTACGGCAGGCCGGGCGTCGGCCTGCGGCTGGAACCCGGCATGACCTTCACCATCGAGCCCATGATCAACGCCGGCAAGCCCGATATCCGGCAGCTTGCGGACGGCTGGACGGTCGTGACCAAGGACCACAGTCTCTCGGCGCAGTGGGAACACACGGTGCTGGTGACCGAGTCCGGCCACGAGGTGCTCACAGTTTCGGGCGGCACGCCGTCGAGGACCCCGCTCCAGGCTTGAGGCCATGACTGAACCCCAAACGGCAATGGCGATTGCCGCTCCAGCCGTCCCGGCGCATGCCCGCGCCGGACACTGGAAGCAGAAGCTTGCCGTCTCGCGCGCGCAGTTGCGCCAGGAGCTCGCGTCGCGCAAGTTCCCGAAGGACATGCTGCGCCGCCAGGCGGCGCTGGTCGACCGCCAGCTGAGGGAAGTCTGGTCGAGCCACGCGATGCCGCGCGAGGTCGCGCTGGCGGCGGTGGGAGGATACGGCCGCGCGCAGCTCTTCCCCTGCTCGGACGTCGATCTCCTGATCCTGCTGTCGGGGCCGGCGGACGCCGATCTCGCCCGCAAGATCGAGCACCTGATCGGCACCCTGTGGGACATCGGCATCGAGGTCGGCCACAGCGTGCGCACCATGGACGAATGCATCGCGCTCGCCGCGGCGGACGTCACCGTGCAGACCACGTTGCTCGAGGCGCGGCTGCTCGCGGGCAAACGGGATCTGTTTTCGCGATTTGCCAAGCGCGTGCGCGATGCGCTCGAGCCCGCGGCTTTTCTGCAGGCAAAGCTGCTCGAGCAGCAGCAGCGGCACATGCGCTACGCCGAAACCAATCTCGAGCCCAACATCAAGGAAAGCGCGGGCGGCCTGCGCGACCTCCAGACCGTGCTCTGGATCGCGCGCGCCGCCGGCATCGGCAAGAGCTGGGGCGAGCTCGCGCGCCGCGGCGTGATCACCCGCGCCGAGGTGCGGGAAATCCATCAGAACGAGCAGTTCCTGCAGTGGCTCCGCATCCGGCTGCACTACCTCGCGGGACGGCGCGAGGACCGCCTCTTGTTCGATTTCCAGACCGCGCTCGCGCGCGAGTTCGGGCTGCACGACCGCCCGCACCGGCTCGCCAGCGAGCAGCTGATGCAACGCTACTACCGGACCGCGCAGACAGTGGCGCAGCTCACGACGTTCGTGCTGCAGAACCTGGACGCGCGCATCACGCCATCGCACGACAAGGACTATCACCCGATCAACCGGCGCTTCGGCGCGCGCGACGAGCTGCTGGCGGCGCGCGATGAACGGCTGTTCCAGCGCGAGCCGGCGGCGATACTGGAGAGCTTTGCGCTCCTGCAGCAGCATCCCGAGCTGAAGGGCGTGAGCGCCCCCACCCTGCGTGCGCTGTGGCGGGCGCGCCGGTTGATCAACCCGGCATTCCGCAAGGACCCGCGCAACCGCCAGCAGTTTCTGCAGCTCCTGCGCAGCCCGACGCGGGTGGAGCGCGCGTTGCGGCGCATGAACCAGTACGGAGTGCTCGGCCGCTACCTTCCCGCGTTCGGACGCATAGTCGGCCAGATGCAGCACGACCTCTACCACGTGTATACGGTGGACGAGCACATCCTGCGCGTAGTGCGCAACGTGCGGCGTTTCTCGATACCGGAGCTCGCGCACGAATTTCCGCTGTGCAGCCGGCTGATGAGCAACTTCGAGCGGCCGGAGGTGCTCTATCTGGCCGCCCTGTTCCACGACATCGCCAAGGGGCGGGGAGGCAATCACTCGGAGCTGGGCGCGGTGGACGCCCGGCAGTTCTGCCGTGACCACGGCCTCGTGCGCGAGGACGTCGAGCTCGTCGCCTGGCTGGTCGAGAACCACCTGGTGATGTCGTCGACCGCCCAGAAGCGGGACATCACCGATCCGGCGGTAGTGCAGACCTTCGCGCAGCGCGCCGGGAACGAGCGCCATCTCTCCGCCCTCTATCTCCTCACGGTTGCCGATATTCGCGGCACCAGCCCCAAGGTATGGAACGCCTGGAAGGCGAAACTGCTCGAGGACCTGTTCTGGAGGACGCAGCGCCTGCTCGCGGGAGACCGCTTCTCGCTGGCGAGCAGCCTGCAGGCGCGCCAGGACGAGGCCCGGGCCAAGCTGCGGCTCTACGCGGTTCCCGAGGCGGCCGAACAGAACCTGTGGGCCCAGCTCGAGGACACCTATTTCCTGCGCCACGAGCCCCAGGAAATCGCGTGGCACACGCGGCTGCTCTACTACCGGGTGCAGACGCAGGAGCCGGTGGTCAAGGCGCGGTTGTCGCCGGCCGGCGAAGGCCTGCAGGTCATGATCTACGTGCCCGACCAGAAGGAGCTGTTCGCGCGCATCTGCAGCTTCTTCGAGCGCATCAGCTACGACATCTTCGAGGCGAAGATCTACACCACGCGCCACGGCTACGCGCTGGACAGCTTCCAGGTGCAGGATCCGAACAATCGCCGCCCGCAGTACCGCGACGTGATCGGGTTGATCGAGCACGACCTCGCCGAGCGCTTGCGGACGAAGGCGCCGCTGCCGCCGCTCACCAAGCCGCGGCTTTCCCGCCAGTTGCGGCACTTTCCGATCTCGCCCGAGGTCAACATCCAGCCGGACGAGAAAGGGACCTCATCGGTGCTCTCCATCATCGCGGGCGACCGCCCCGGGCTGCTCTCGCGCATCGCCCGGGTGCTGACCGCCCACGACATCAATCTCCATACCGCCAAGATCAACACGCTCGGCGCGCGCGCGGAGGACGTTTTCATCATCACCGGCGCGGCGCTGAAAAACGCGAAGAACGTGGTGCGGCTGGAAAGCGACCTGGTCGAGCAGCTGCAGACGTAGGCAGTTTTGAGTTTCCAGTTTCAAGTTTCCAGTTGTTTCGTGCGCGGCAACTGCCGCCAAGGAGTAACCGCACTCGATGTGGGCTTCCAACTCGCAACTCGGAACTGGAAACTTCATTCGTCCTGCAGGTCCTGGCCGGGAAACAATTCCTCGTTGAACCCGAAGTTACGCAGGTCGCGAATGCGCATCGGATAAAGGATGCCCGCGAGGTGGTCGCACTCGTGCTGCACGACCCGGGCATGGAAACCGGTCACCGTGCGGTCGATGGGGCGGCCGTATGCGTCGCGGCCCCGGTAACGCAGATTGCGGTAGCGGGGGACCAGCCCCCGCATGCCGGGAACGCTCAGGCATCCCTCCCACCCCTCCTCCATTTCCGATCCGATCGGCACCAGCACGGGGTTGATCAGCACGGTGTAGGGGACCGGATCGGCGTCGGGATAGCGCGGATTCGACTCCACCCCGAAGATCGCCACCTGCAGCCCCACGCCGATTTGCGGCGCCGCCAGTCCCGCCCCGTTGAGCGCCTTCATGGTGTCGTCCATATCCGCGATCAACGCGTGGAGCTCCGGCGTGTCGACGCGCTCCACCGGCCGCGCCGGTGCGAGCAGGCGCGGGTCCCCCATGCGCAGTACGGTCCTAATCGCCATCGAGCATCACCAGTTGTTCGAGGATCGCGCACACGCGCTTCATGGATTTTTCCAGCACCCGGTGGAAATCCTCGAGGCGGATTTCCCGCGCGCTCGCGCCGCGTCCGGCCGCGTGGTTGACAACGACCGCGATCACCGCGTAGCAGAGCCCGATTTCCCGCGCGAGTGCGGCCTCCGGCATGCCGGTCATGCCCACGAAGTGGGCTCCGTCGCGCTCCAGGCGGCTGATTTCCGCCGCGGTCTCGAGCCGTGGTCCCTGCGTGGCGGCGTAAGTGCCTTCCGCAGCCACCGTTTCCCCCGCCGCGTGCGCGGCCTTCAGAAGCCGCTGGCGCATCGATTCGCAATAAGGGCGCGTGAAGTCGATGTGCGTGACCGGACGGGTCCCGCGCTTGAAGAAGGTCGCGCGGCGGCCATGGGTATAGTCGATGATCTGATCGGGAACGGCGAGCGCGCCCGGACCGAGGTCCGCGCGGATGCCGCCCACCGCTGCTACCGCCACCACGTTCCTGACGCCGTGCGCATGAAGCGCCCAGATGTTGGCGCAATAATTCACTTCGTGCGGGGGAATGGTATGCGCGGGACCGTGACGCGGCAGGAACACCACGTTTCGGCCGTGGAGGGTTCCGAAGGCGAGTGCGCCGGAGGGCTTTCCATAGGGGGTGCGCACGGACCGGCGCCGCTTCACCGCCAGGCTTTCGAGCTGGCTCAGACCGCTGCCGCCGATGATTCCCAACATCGCGTATTACCCATTACTCGCTACCGTCCTTGAGGGCGTAGATTTCGGGCAGGTTGCGCCACACGCCGCCGACGTCCATGCCGCACCCGAACACGTAACGGTCGGGCAGGCGCAGCCCGACGAAATCGGCCTGTACCGGCTTCGCATGGCCGATGTCCTTCTCGGTCAGCACCGCGTAGTAGACGCGGCTCGCCCCCGCCGCCAGCAGCTTCTCGCGCACCGCCACGAGCGTGCTCCCGTGGTCGAGGATGTCGTCGAGCACCAGCACTGTGCGCCCCGCGACCGCGGCCGCGGGCGTCACGCGCCAGGTGATCTCGCCGCCCCGGGTCGCATCGCCGTAGCGCGTCAGGTCGAGATAATCGAACTCGAGCGGAAACCGCAACTGCGGCAGCAGCTGTCCGGCGAAGACGACGGCGCCCCGCATCACGCACAGCACCAGCGGAAAACTGCCGGCGAGCGCGTCCGAGATCTCGCGTGCCACGCGCGCCACCGCCGCGGAAACCGCCGTGGCGGAAACCATGAGATCCGCGGTCTCAAGCGTGCGCCGCGCTTTATCGGGGGGGAATACCACTCAAACCGTGAAAGTGACGACGCGGTCGTTCATCGCTCGCGCGCCCTACTTCCACGCTCCACGCCCGCGCAGGTAGCGCCTGAACTCCGCGCCCACTTCCGGGTGCCTCAGCGCCAGCTCGATGTTCGCTTTCAGATAGCCCAGCTTAGTGCCGCAGTCGAAGCGCACGCCCTCGAACTCGTGGGCCAGCACGTTTTCCTCATGGAGCAACGAGGCGATCCCGTCCGTGAGCTGGATTTCACCACCGGAGCCCGGTTTCACCCGGCGCAAATGGGAAAAGATGCGCGGCGTAAGCAGATATCGGCCGACCACTCCGAGGGTGGAAGGCGCGTCCCGCGGCTCCGGCTTCTCGACGATGCCCGTGATGCGGTGGGGCGAGCGCGACTTGCTCTGCACGGCGACGATGCCATAGCTCCGGGTCTCCTCGCGCGCGACGTTTTCCACCGCCACGACCGAGCAGTGGTGGCGCTCGAAAACGCGCGCCATCTGCTTGAGCGCCGGGGGATCGCCGTCGATCAGGTCGTCGGCCAGCACCACCGCAAACGGGTTCTCCCCCACCACGGGCTGGGCGCACAGCACCGCGTGACCCAGCCCCAGCGCCTGCGCCTGGCGCACGTAGGTGCAGCTTACCCGGCGCGGAAGGATGTTCTGCACGATCTTCAGGAGGTCCTTGCGCCCGCGCTCCGCGAGCTCGGATTCGACCTCGTACGCCTTGTCGAAGTGGTCCTCGATCGCGCGCTTGCCGCGCCCGGTGACGAAAATCATCTCGGTCATGCCGGCCGCCACCGCCTCTTCCACGGCGTATTGGATCAGCGGCTTGTCCACGACCGGCAGCATCTCCTTGGGGCTCGCCTTGGTCGCGGGCAGGAAGCGCGTGCCCATGCCCGCCACCGGGAATACCGCCTTGGCAATTCTCATGACTTGACCTTTCCTTCCAGCAGCTTCACAAGTTTCTTCTCGTCCAGCACCGCAATGCCGAGCTCCCGGGCCTTTTTCGCCTTGCTGCCGGGCTCCGCCCCGGCCACCACGTAACTCGTCTTCTTCGACACGCTGCCGCTGACCCTGCCGCCCCGCGCCACGATCCGCTCCGCCGCCTCGTCTCGCGTCATGCCCGGCAGCGTCCCCGTCAGCACGAACGACTTCCCGGCAAGGGGAAGATCCGCCGCGCGCGCCGCCCTGTTTTCGCTCCATCGCACGCCGAGCGCACGTAATTCTTGCACGACTTCTCGGTTTCGGGGCTCCTCAAAGAAACGCGCGATGCCTGCCGCCACCACCGGCCCGACGTCGGGCACCGTCTGCAACGCCGCCTCGTCCGCCTCCATCAGCGCGTCGAGCTTGCCGAAATGCCGGGCGAGGTCACGCGCGGTCGCCTCCCCCACGTTACGGACGCCCAGAGCGAAGACAAAGCGCTCCAGGGTCGTCTCCCGGCTCTTGTCGATTGCGGCCAGCAGATTCGCCGCGGACTTGTCGCCCATGCGTTCCAGGTTGGAGAGCGTCGTCAGGTCGAGCCGGTAGAGATCGGCGGGCGTCTTGACAATGCCGTGGTCCACCAGCTGGTCCACCAGCTTCTCGCCGAGTCCCTCGATGTCCATGGCGCGGCGGGAGGCGAAATGCAGCAACGCCTGCTTGCGCTGCGCGGAGCAATAAAGGCCGGCCGTGCATCGCGTGATCGCCTCGTCCTCGATGCGCTCGACGCGCGATCCGCAGACCGGACAGACCTGCGGCAGGTGGAAGGGTCGAGTGCCGTCCGGCCGGCGTTCCTGCACCACGCTCACGACTTCCGGAATCACGTCCCCGGCGCGCCGCACGATTACCGTGTCGCCGACACGGACGTCCTTGCGCCGGACCTCATCCTCGTTGTGCAACGTGGCGCTGGTCACCGTGACGCCGCCGACGAATACCGGCGCGAGCCGCGCCACCGGCGTCAGCGCGCCGGTGCGGCCGACCTGCACGTCGATGCCCAGTACCTGGGTCATCTCTTCCTCGGCGGCAAACTTGTGCGCAAGGGCGAAGCGCGGCGCCCGCGACACGTAGCCCAGGCGTTCCTGCCAGTGCAAATCATCGACCTTGTAGACTACCCCGTCGATCTCGAAGGGCAGCTCCGCGCGTTGCCGCTCGATGTCTCGATAATAGTCGAGCAATCCCGCGAGCCCGCGCACGATGCGGCGCTGTGCACTGACCGGGAAGCCCACTGCCGCCAGATAATCCAGCTGGCGACTGTGACGGTCGCGCGGAACACGTCCGCCCGAGTAGCGGCCCAGTCCGTAGCAACAGAATGTCAGGCGGCGCGACGCGGTGACCCGCGAATCGAGCTGGCGGAGAGATCCCGCCGCGGCATTCCGCGGGTTGGCGAACTCCTTCCCGCCGCTGCGGCGCTGGTCCCGGTTCAAGGCCTCAAAATCCCGCTTGAGCATGAACACTTCCCCGCGCACTTCCAGCAGGCCGGGCGCCCCGCCGCCGTTCAAACGCAGCGGTATCGCGCGCACCGTCCGCAGGTTGACGGTGACGTCCTCTCCCGTATGGCCGTCGCCCCGGGTCGCGCCTTGGACAAATCGGCCGCGTTCATAGGTCAGGCTGATGGCAAGGCCGTCGAATTTGGGCTCGACGGCATAATCCACGTCGCCGTCCGCCTGGAGCCCCTCGCGCACCCTCCGGTCGAACGCCTCGACTTCGGGCTCGCCGAATGCGTTGGCAAGCGACAGCATCGGCGTCGCGTGCGCGACCTGGGCAAACTCAGTGAGCGGGGTAACGCCAATCCGCATGCTCGGCGAATCGGGCGTTGCGAGCGCCGGGTAGCGGCCCTCGAGCTCCTGCAGCTCCCGGAACAGCCGGTCGTACTCCGCGTCCGGCAGGGTCGGCGCGTCGAGCACGTAGTACTCGTGATTGGCACGCTCGATCGTTTCCCGCAGCTGAGCCGCGCGCGCGGCGACGGGCCGGGGTACCGCCATCGTCAGGAAAACAGGCGCAGCGCGCGCGCGCCGCCAGCCGGGGCACCCTGCTTCGCCATCGCGGCGTGGATCGACCGCAACTGATCCTTGATTCGGGTCGCGCCCGCCTCGGTCAGGAGCGTGCGATTGTCGTCGACCAGGTTTCCCCCCAGCCCCACGGCGAGGCCGCCCGCGATCTTGAGCATCAGCTCGAGCGCTTCGACGCCCTGGGCGACGCGCGGCACGTCGAGCAGCAGGGTGACACCGCGGGTGGTAATGCCCTTGATGCTTTCGGGCAGAAACGGCGCGGGCTCGTGATTGTCGAGCGTGAAGAGCGTGTGCCGCTGCTCGTTGCGATAGCGAAATATGCCGTCGGGCTCGAGCTTGAGTCCCGCAGCCTCGGCCAGCGCCCGGATCCGCGTCCCGGCGAAGGCGGCGCCCTCCTGCGCGACCACATTGAACCCGATGGCCACGTCGACGTTGGCGCAGAATGCATCGAGCTCGCGCGCGACCTTGAACGCCGCGTGGGTGTCGGGACACACCGCTTCGGCCGGTACCCGGTCCGCGCACTGCCTGATCGCATCGCAGAAGGTGGCGAGGTGGGCCGGGTTCACGGCGCCGCCACGGTTCACGAGCTGCAAGCCCAGCCGCAGTCTCGTGTAGCGTCCCCCGGAGCCGCGCGCCAGCTCTTCCCAGGCGCCGCTCCGTGGCTCGAATCCCGTGATCCGCGCAGGCTTGCCGCAGGACGCGATCTTGCTGGAAAGCTCCCCGATCAGGGCATCGGCGATCGGCGTGGAGCCGTTGATTTCCGCGACGTAGTCGAGCAACACGTCGAAACCCGCGGCGGCCGGGGGCGCGGCCGTGTCATCGGCCACCGCGCCCTTGGCCCGAGCAGGGCGCGCCGGCGCGAGTTGCGGCTCGACGCGGCCTTCGGGCAGAGCGGGCTCGCCCCGCCCCTTGAGCAGCACATCCTCGTGCCCCTCGCCGAAGGCCTGCTGCAGCCGGCGGTGAAGGCTGCGCTCCTGCAGCCAGTTGTACAGATAGATGGCGCCGACCACCACCGCGCCGATGACGAGCAGGCTCAACTGCAGGTCGCTCATGGGCCAAATCCCCGGGGCGGCGTCAGGCCGCGGCTTCGGAAAGCTTCATCGCCTCCTCGATATCGACGGCGACGACGCGCGACACCCCGGCTTCCTGCATGGTGATGCCCAGCAGCTGCTCGGCGATCTCCATGGTGATCTTGTTGTGGCTGATGAACAGGAATTGCGAGTGCTGCGACATCTTCCTCACCAGCTCGCAGAAGCGCTCGGTATTGTTATCATCGAGCGGCGCATCGACCTCGTCGAGCAGGCAGAACGGCGCCGGGTTCAACTGGAACATCGCGAATACCAGCGCCAGCGCCGTGAGCGCTTTTTCGCCGCCCGACAACAGGTGGATGGTCGTGTTCTTCTTGCCGGGAGGCTGCGCCGTCACTTGAACGCCGGCGTCGAGGATTTCCTCTCCGGTCAGCTGCAGCCGGGCGTGTCCACCGCCAAACAACGCCGGGAACATCTGCCCGAAATGCCGGTTGACCTCGTCGAAGGTGTGCTGGAGCCGCTCTCGGGTCTCGCGGTCGATGCGCCGGATCGCGTCCTCAAGTGTCGCCATCGCCTCGTTGAGGTCGCGCGATTGCGCGTCGAGGTAATCGCGGCGGGCGCGCGCCGATTCGAGCTCCTCCAATGCCGCAAGATTGACCGCGCCCAGCGCCTTGATTTCCTCGCCCAGCCGGCCGATCTCGCCGGCGAGCGCGGACGGTCGCATGCCCTTTTCCACTTGTCGGGAGACGGTCTCCACGCTCGCACCCGCGGCGGCAAGCTGCGCGGCATATTGCTCCTCGTTCAATCGCGCTTCCTGCTCCTTCAGGCGCGCCTCGGCGATGCGCTCGCGCAGCGGCTCGAGCTGCTGCTCGAGGGCATGGCGTTCCTCATCGATCGCCTTGAGCCCGCTCTCCAGGCTTTCGAGGGCATCGCGTGCGCGGGCCAACGCCTGTTCGCGCTGGGTGCGCGTCGTCAAGGTCAGCTGCAGGCGCTGCTGAACCGGCGCCTCGTCGAACCCCTGGGACTCCTTCTGCCTCGACTCGAACGCCGCCTGGAGCCTTTCTCTACCTTCAGAAATAACTTTAATTGATGAGTCTATCTCATTGAGTTTAAAGTTACATGACTGCCTTTCAAAATTCGAGACCTGAGCCTCGTCGCGCGCCTGTTGCCAGGCTGACCGCTGGCGCTCGAGCACGCTTTCGGCGCGCTGGTAGAGGTCGGTCGCCAACGCCAGCTCGGCGCGCAGCCCGTCGCCTTCGGATTGCAGCTCGGCGATGCGCCGCGCGGCTGCCTGCTCCGCCCCGCCCGTAACGCTCGCCTGGGCATCGATTTCGGCCAGCTCTGCCGCAATCTGCTGCGTGCGGCTCCGCACCCGTTCGTCGACCGCCGCGAGCCGCGTCGCCTCGAGCTGCAGCGCATGGGTCTGCCGCTGCCGCTCGCCGATCGTGTCCCGCAGCGCGGCGATGCGCGTGCGTCGCCCCTGGAGGTCCTGCTCCGCGGCGGTCGCCGCCGCCCGCAACGCCTCGGCCTCCGCCCGTGCAGCCTCGAGCGCGCCGTCGAGCTGCTCGATCTCGCGTTGCCGGGTCAATACTCCGTGCAGCTCGCTGTCCGGGGCGTGGAAGCTCACCGCGTGACGGGTGAACATGTGCCCATCGCGGGTCACCAGCAGCGCGCCGTCCGGTAGCTGCGCGCGCGCCGCCAGGCCGCCTGCCGCATCGCTCACCACATAGACCCGGTGCAGCCAGTCCCCGAGCACCGCCTCCAGGCGCGCGTCGGCGCAGCTCACGTAGCGGCTCAGCGGTTCGCAACCGGTAAGCGTCGCGGGCGAGCTCCCGGCCTCGCGCGTGGCGGCGAATAGCGTGACTTTGCCAGGAGGGGGCTCCGCGAACCAGGTTTCGGCCTGCTCCAGGCGCTCCAGCGCGATGGCGTTCAGGCGCTCGCGCAGCACTGCCTCGAGCGCATCCTCCCAGCCCGGCTCGATGCGGATGCCTTGCCACAGACGCGGCGCCCCCTGGAGCCCGCGGCTCTCGAGCCAGCCTTCGGTCTGCGCCCCGCGCGCAAGCTGTTCCTGCAACTGGCGCAAGGCAAGCAGCCGCGCCTCCACCTCTGCCAGCCGCTGGCGGGCGCCCTCTACCGCCGCATCCCAATCCCGCAACGCCTGCTCGGCCTGTGGCAATTGCGCCTCATGCGCCGCGAGCGTCCCGGAGTATCCCCGCGACTCGGCTTCCAGCGCGGCGATATTGTTGCGCAGCAGGCCCAGCTGCGCGGCATCGGCGGGCTGCAACCCGGAGCGCTCGTCGCTGAGCCGCTGCGCGCGCTGCGCAAGTTGCTCCAGCGTCTGCCGCGCATGCTCGTGCTTGGTTCGCTCCACGCCGGCCGCCTGCTCGGCGAGCGCCAGGGTGCGCTGCAGTTCCTCGTGACGGCCACGGGTGGCCTTGAAGGCCTCCTCCGCCACCGGCAGCTTGCCCGCTTCCGCCTTCAGCGCCGCGTCGCTCGCGGTAACCCGCTGCGAGGCGCGGGTGCGCTCGCCCTGCCATTCGGTCAGCTCGGCCTGGGCCGCTGCCAATTGGCCGCGATCGCGATCGATCTGCGCGCGCAGATCGGCGAGCTCCCGTTCGACCCGATGGCGATTTTCGCGCAGATGCGCCAGCTCCTGCTCCAGGCGCGCGGTCTCCGCATTGGCCTCGTAAAAGGCGCCCTGGGCGGCGTGCACGGCGTCGCTCCCGCGGAAGTGCTGCACGCGCACCTCCTCCAGCCGCTTCTCGGCGGCGCGCTGCGCCGCGGTCTGCGCCTCGAGCTCGAGCCCGAGCCGCTCGACATCCCGGACATGGCGCTCGCGCTGCGCACCCGCTTCCTGCTTTCGCAGAAACCACAGCAGGTTCTGGGCCGTCTGCAGTTGAGCCTGGAGATCATGGTAGCGGGTGGCGACCTCCGCCTGCGCCCGCAGGTGCTCGAGCTGCTTGTCGAGCTCGGCGCGGACATCGTCCACCCGCAGCAGGTTCTCCCGCGTGTCCTGCAGCCGGAGCTCGGTCTCGTGGCGGCGCGCGCGGTATTTCGAGACGCCAGCGGCCTCCTCGAGGAAAATCCGCAGCTCCTCGGGCTTCGCCTCGATGACCCGCGAAATCATGCCCTGCTCGATGATGGCGTAGGCGCGGCTGCCGAGCCCGGTGCCGAGGAAGATGTCGGCCACGTCGCGGCGCCGCACGTGAACGTTATTGATGTAGTAGGAAGTGGACTCCTCGTCGCGGACGAGCACGCGCTTCACCGCGATCTCGGCATAGCTCGTCCATTGCCCCCCGGCGCGACCGAGGCTGTTGTCGAAGATCAGCTCGACACTCGCGCGGTTGACGGGCTGGCGCTGGCCCGAGCCATTGAACAGAATGTCCTGCATGGTGTCCCCGCGCAGGTGCTTCGCGGAGGTCTCGCCGAGCACCCAGCGCACGGCGTCGATGACGTTCGACTTGCCGCAACCATTGGGGCCGACGATGCCTACCAGGTGTCCGGGGACGGGTATGTGGGTGGGGTCTACGAAAGACTTGAAGCCTGCGAGATTGATCTGTTTGAGGCGCAATGGAGGCTTCTGGGGTCGAGGTTATAATCCGCAGGCTATTTGGGAAGAACATTCTAACGGATTTGGGCCGCCGCGATAATGCCGAGAACGCCGAGCACGAGGCTCACGACCTTCCCCAACCCCCGTCGCGCGCGCGACTACCGGATTCACATTGAAATACCGGAGTTTACCTGCCTGTGCCCGCGCACAGGCCAACCCGACTTCGCGACGCTCGTGCTCGATTACGTGCCGGCCGCTCGCTGCGTTGAGCTGAAAAGCCTCAAACTCTACGTTTGGTCCTACCGCAACCGGGGCGTGTTCCACGAAGCGGTGACAAACCGCATCCTCGATGACCTCGCGCGCGTCACGCGCCCGCGCTTCATGCGGCTCACCGCGAAGTTCTATGTCCGGGGCGGCATCTTCACGACGGTCGTCGCCGAGCACCGGGAGCCGGACTGGATCCCTCCCCTGGCGGTGGAACTTTCCAGCCTGCCTGCGGGTACCAGTACCCGCGGCTGATCGCGCGGCTCGAATCCGCGGCCCGGCACCTACCTTGCGCGCTAAGCCGCATCCGCACTTCCGTCGAAACGCTGTGAGCCTGCGCTAGAATTCACCGCATGAGCGACTTGCAAGCCCTCATCGAGCACGCGTGGGAAGGCCGCGCCGAGATCGGACCGCGCACGGCGGGCGCGGCGCTGAAGCGCGCCGTCGCGCGGACGCTGGCGGGGCTCGACGAGGGCCGCCTGCGCGTTGCGGAGAAGATCCGGGGCGAGTGGGTTACGCACCAATGGATCAAGAAGGCGGTACTGCTGTCGTTCCGGCTCCAGGACAACGTTGTCATGCGGGGCGGCAACGCCCGCTACTTCGACAAGGTCCCGTCGAAATTCGCCGGCTACACCGCGCGGACATTCGGGCGGGGCGGCTTTCGCGTCGTGCCGCCGGCCGCGGTGCGCAGGGGTGCCTACATCGCCCGCAACGTCGTGCTGATGCCCTGCTTCGTCAATATCGGCGCCTACGTGGACGAAGGCACCATGGTGGACACCTGGGCCACAGTCGGGTCCTGCGCGCAAATCGGCAAGAACGTGCATCTCTCGGGCGGCGTCGGGATCGGCGGCGTGCTGGAGCCGCTGCAGGCGGGACCCACCATCATCGAGGACGGCTGCTTCATCGGCGCGCGCTCTGAAATCGTTGAAGGCGTCGTGGTCGAGACAGGATGCGTCATCTCGATGGGGGTGTTCATCGGGGCCAGCACCCGCATCTTCCACCGCCAGTCCGGGGAAATTCTCTACGGCCGGGTGCCCGCGGGTTCCGTGGTCGTTCCCGGGAGCCTGCCCGCCGCCGACGGGCGCTGCAGCCTGTATTGCGCCGTCATCGTCAAGCAGGTCGACGCGCGGACCCGCGCCAAGACCAGCATCAACGAGCTCCTGCGCGGCGACTAGTGCCGCTTCAAATAATCTCCCATCTCGAAATGCCGCGGTGGCGCCGGCCCGCGACCCGCGCGGGTTGCAAAAATCGTGGTGTGGAATCACCGCGCAACCGGCGACAAATGCCTAGTCAACGCCGCGGGGAGTTGGCAGAATAGCAGGGCGAATCGGCAGCATCCTGCGGATCGGGTATCCGGCCTGCACTGCGGGGATAACTGGCTGATCCAGCGAATGAAAAGGAGTATGGTGACGGTCATGTTCGTGACGCCGCTCTTGAAGCTCATGTCTGACAAGCAGGCCTCCGACCTGTTTTTCAGTGCCGGGGCGCCGATCCAGATCAAGATCAACGGCGTAATCATGCCCGTGAACGGCCAGGTGCTCGATCCCGAGCAGGTCAAGCGCATCTGCTACGAGCTGATGAACGAGTTCCAGGTCAAGGAGTTCGAGTCCACGCATGAGATGAATTTCGCGCAAAGCGGGGGCGAGCTCGGCAATTTCCGCGTCAACATCTTCCGCCAGAAGAACACGGTGGCGATGGTGATTCGCTTCATACAGCCGGAGGTGCCGGCGATCGAGAGCCTGGGCCTGCCGCCGATCCTGAAGGAAATCATCATGGAAAAGCTCGGGCTGATCCTCGTGGTCGGCTCGACCGGGTCGGGGAAATCCACCACGATGGCGTCCATGATCGATTACCGCAACGGGATCAAGTCCGGCCACATTCTCACCATCGAGGACCCGATCGAGTTCGTGTTCCGGCACAAGAAATCCCTCGTCAACCAGCGCGAAGTGCGGGTGGACACGCAGTCCTACGAAAGCGCCCTGATCAACGCCATGCGCGAGGCGCCGGACCTGCTGATGCTCGGCGAGATCCGCGACCGATCGACGTTGCAGACGGCGCTGCTGTTCGCCCAGACCGGCCACTTGTGCCTGTCCACGCTCCACGCCAACAACAGCTACAACGCGCTGAACCGCATCATCAGCTTCTTTCCGCGCGAGGCGCGCGAGGCGCTGCTCGCGGACCTTGCCCTCTCGCTGCGGGCGGTCATCTCCCAGCGCCTGGTGCGCACCGTGGACGGCAGCCGCATCCCCGCCATGGAAGTCCTGCTCAACACCAAGCACATCCAGGACCTGATCAAGACCGGCGAGATCGGCCAGATCAAGGAGGCCCTCGAGCGCAGCCTCGCGCCCGGCTCGCAATCCTTCGAGCAGGCGCTCTATTTCCTGATCACGAGCGGCAAGGTGGCGATCGACGAGGCCATGGCCAATTCCGATTCACCCACCAACCTGCACTGGTTGCTCACGAACGCGCCGAAAGGCGCGGAAGTGGACGCAGCCCAGCTCACGACCGGCAAGCAGCCGGGCGACGACATCACCAGCATCAAGCTCAACCTCGACGCCCTCGGCTAGACCCCGTGTTGCGTGTTCAAGACTGAAGCGTCGGCGGCACAGTCGCTGCGCACCGTCGGCGCGTTGGTGCGCTACGGCGCCCGCCGCTTCCGCCAGGCCGGCCTCGCGTTTGGCCACGGCACCGAAAATGCCCGCGATGAGGCGGCGTGGCTCGTGCTGCACGCGCTGGGCCTGCCTCCCGATACCGGGATAAGCGTCTTCGGTCGGCCGGTTCGGCCGGGCGTAGCGCGGCGCATCCTCGCCCTGTTCGAACGCCGCATCCGCGGCCGCAAGCCCGCAGCCTACCTGACACGCGAGGCATGGCTCGGTGAATTTCGCTTTTACGTGGACGAGCGCGTCGTCGTCCCGCGCTCGCATATCGCGGGATTGCTGCGCGCGAACCTCGCTCCCTGGATATCCGACCGCCGGGCGGTCAGGTCGATACTCGATCTCGGCACCGGATCGGGGTGTCTCGCGATACTGCTCGCGCGCGGCTTCCCCTGGTCCAGAATCGATGCCACTGACGTCTCATTGAAAGCGCTCGCAGTGGCGCGGGTCAATGTGCGGCGTTACCGGCTGGGGCGCCGCATCCGCCTCCTCAGATCCGACCTGTTTTCCGCGCTCCGCGAAAACCGTTACGACCTGATCGTCGCGAACCCCCCTTACGTCACCGCGTCCGCGATGCGACGCCTGCCGCGTGAATACCGGCATGAACCGCGCCTGGCGCTTGCCGGCGGCCGCGACGGTCTGGATGCGGTGCGCAAAATCGTGCTGGAGGCGTCTGCCCACCTGCGTCCCGGAGGCATTCTGGTGGTCGAAGTCGGTAGCGGCCGCCGGCGCCTCGAGCGGGCGTTTCCCGGCGTACCGTTCACCTGGCCCGAAACGGCCGCGGGCGATTCCGTGTTTCTCGTCGAGCGCGGGGAGTTGCCGTAACGCGGTCTCCAGGAGCGCGATTTGCGCCTGCCGGTCGCGCGTCGGCCGGCAGGTCCAGCGTGGAGAGCAGCTGGCGCACTTCGCGCGGCGGCAGCTCGACGTATTGTCCGCGCTTCAGCCGTGGCGGCAGCGCGACGGGGCCGAAGCGCACGCGCATCAGCCGGCTCACGGCGAGCCCCAGCGCCTCGAACAGCCGGCGCACCACGCGGTCGCGGCCTTCGCGGATGACGATGCGGTACCAGTGGTTCGCGCCCTCCCCGCCGCCGTCCTCGACGGACTCGCATTGCGCCTTCCCGTCACCCAGGTCGATGCCGGCGCGCAATCGTGAGGACTGCTCCTCCGTGAGCTTTCCACGCACGCGCACCGCATACTCGCGCTCGAGCCCGTAGCGCGGGTGCATCATGCGGTTCGCCAGGTCACCGTCGCTGGTGAGGATCAACAAGCCGGAAGTGTTGTAGTCGAGCCGGCCCACCGCCAGCCACTTCGCGCCCCGCACCGGCGGCAGCCGCTCGAACACGCTCGCGCGCCCGGCCGGGTCGTCGCGGGTGACGATCTCGCCCTCCGGCTTGTGATAGAGCAGCACCCGGGGCGCGTGGCCGCGCTCAACCCCGGCCACCACGCGATTGTCGACTCGAAGCACATCCCCCGCTGCCACGCGCGCGCCAATATGGGCCGGTACACCGTTCACCGTGACGCGGCCCGCCCGCACCAGCTCCTCCATCGCCCGGCGCGACCCGAGGCCGGCCTGTGCGAGCACTTTCTGCAGCTTGAAGGTCGCGCCTTCGTCGCGCCTAGATCGCCCGACATTCACGTTCAGAATCCTGACGCAAAGGAAGAAGAAAGACGCAAAGGACTCCCGGATATTTGTTTCAGTGTCTTCTTTGCGTCATTGCGTCGAGATTCTAGACCTCGCGGCGCTCGAGCACCGCCTGCGCCAGCGTGCCGCTGTCGACGTGCTCGAGCTCCCCTCCGACCGGAAGGCCGCGGGCGATGCGGCTCACGGCAAGACCCCGGGCCCGCAGGGCCTCGCCCAGATAATGCGCCGTCGCTTCGCCTTCCACCGTGAAGTTGGTGGCGAGTATCACCTCGCGCACCGATCCGTCCGTCGCCCGCCGGATCAGCCGGTCGAACTGGATCTCTTTCGGGCCGATCCCGTCGAGCGGCGACAGCGCGCCCATCAATACGAAATACTTTCCCTCAAAGCACTGCGCCTGCTCCAGCATGAGCAGATCGCCGGGCGACTCCACCACGCATAGCAGTGACGCATCGCGCCGCGGCGAGCTGCACAGCTCGCACACGGCGGCCTCGGCGTAGTTGTTGCACTGCTCGCACTGGCGGATTTTCGCGAGGGCCTGGGTGAGCGCCGCTGCCAGCCGCGCCGCCCCTGTCTGGTCGCGCTGCAACAGGTGAAACGCCGTGCGCTGCGCCGACTTGGGTCCCATGCCCGGCAGGCAGCGCAATGCCGCGATCAGCTCGTTGAGCGAGGATGGCGTCTTCATCGAAGGAGGAAGGCGGACTAGAACGGAAGCTTCATGCCGGGCGGAAGCGGCAGTCCCGCGGTGACGCCCGCCATTTTCTCCTGGGTCATCGCGTCCACGCGCCGGACGGCGTCGTTGACCGCCGCCGCGACCAGGTCTTCCAACACCTCCCGGTCGTCGGCGAGCAGGCGCGGGTCGATGGTGACGCGCTTCACCTCGTGGCGCCCGGTCATGACGATCTTCACCATGCCGGAACCGGATGCGCCTTCGACTTCCGACACGGCGAGCTCGCCCTGCAGCTTTTTCATGTTGTCCTGCATCAGCTGCGCCTGCTTCATCAGATTGCCGATTCCGCCTTTCACGCTGTTCTCCCGGGGGCGAGCGGTGAGCTGTGGCAGCGCGAGCACATCGCCATCATCGACATGCGTCGGCTTGCCGCCTACTGCTGGCCATTATTGGTTGAAGATGTCGGCTTGATCGAGGATTCATTCACCCGCGCATCGAAGCTCTCCACCAGCTCGCGCACGAAGGGATCCCGTTCGATCTCCGCGATCGCCTGCTCCTGCCGCTGCCGCTGGACACGATCGGCGACCGCGGCAGGCGAGCCGCCGGCGTCCTGCACCACCTGGATCGAGAGCCTCAGCGGGGCGCCGAAATACTGCTCCAGCGCCGCTTTCAGCCGCTGCTGGAAGGGTCCATCGAGCAGGTGCTGGTGTGTCTGCGCGATCCGCAGCTCGATGCGGGCCGCGTTGCGCGCGACGAGCTCGCAATGTTGCGCGAGCACGCGCGCCATGCCGGTCAGCCCCAGGCGGTCGACCACCTGTTGCCAGTCCCCGTCATCGCGGTTTTTTTTTGAGCCGGCGACCGGCGCCGCGGAAGGCGCGCGCTCCCGGGGCGGCAGGACGGACGTTGCCGCTGCCACGGCCCCCTGCCCCTCCGGCGCAAACGCCAGCATTCTCAGCAGCGCCATGGCAAAGCCCGCGTGCTCGTCCGGCGCAAGCCCGAGATCGCCCCGTCCCTGGATCGCAATCTGGTAGTACAGCTGGAGCTCCTCCGCGGAGAAAAGGCCAGCGACCTCGCCGATCGTCCCGCGGTCCGGATCGTCCTCGCTCACCGTCCCGGGCACCGCCTGCGCCAGCGCCAGCCGGTGCACGAGCGAGGCGATGTCCTGCAACGCCACATCGAACGACAGGCTGTGCTCGGCCATGCGCGCGGCCTCCGCGACCAGAGCCGCGCCGTCCCGCGCCGCCAGCGCCCGCAGAATCGCGAACAGATGGTCCCGCCCCACGACGCCGAGCATCGCGCGCACGGAATCCTGAGCCACGACTCCGCCGCCGTGGGCGATCGCCTGGTCGAGGAGCGACAGCGCATCGCGCATGCTGCCCTGCGCCGCGCGGGCAAGAATCGCCAATGCCGCGGGCTCATGCCGAATGCCCTCGGCATCCAGTATGTGCTGCAGACGGCTCCCGATGTCGTGTTCCGGTATGCGCTTGAGACCGAACTGCAGGCAGCGCGACAGCACGGTAACCGGGACCTTCTGGGGGTCGGTGGTGGCGAGGATGAACTTGACGTGCTGCGGCGGCTCCTCCAGCGTCTTCAGCATGGCGTTGAAGGCGCTGCGCGACAACATGTGCACCTCGTCGATGATGTAGACCTTGTAACGGCCCGCGGTCGGTGCATAGAGCGCGTTTTCCAGCAGGTCGCGCATGTTATCCACTTGCGTGTTGGAAGCGGCGTCGAGCTCGAGCAGGTCGACGAAGCGGCCGCCGTCGATCTCCGTGCACGCCGCGCAACGACCGCACGGCGTCGGGGTGACGCCGGTCTCGCAATTGAGCGCCTTGGCGATGATGCGGGCGAGCGTGGTCTTGCCCACGCCGCGAGTGCCCGTGAAGAGATACGCGTGATGCAGTCGCTGCTGCGCGAGCGCGTTCTCGAGCGCCCGCACCACGTGCTCCTGCCCGACCAGCTCGGCAAACGTCCGGGGGCGCCACTTGCGGGCAAGGACCTGAGTCACAGGATACCGGTGATCGGTGGGCGGTGAACGGTGACCGGCATTTTACCTTTGAACCTGCAAGCCTTCGGACCAGAGCCCACCGGCCACCGTCCACCACAAATAGGGAGGCGAGCCCTACCCCCGGCACTTGCAACGAATAGCTGTGGCTGCTTCCTTCCGGACCTGACCAGGTTCACTACCATGCAATGCGGGGAGGCCCGCCGTAGGCAATTCGTAAGCATTATCGCACGAGGACCGACATGCCGGCCGACTGGTGCCCCGCGACTTTACAATCGCGCCTTTTAATGTTTCTATTTTAGTCGAATCCGGGGTCGGATGATTGCGGGGCGGGCGCCTCCTGGTCGCCCCCCGCTGAGCGTCTCATGAGGAGGGATCGCGATGGCTAGCAAAAAGCCGCTCCGCCAGCC
Source organism: Burkholderiales bacterium (assembly GCA_036397875.1). Taxonomy (GTDB): domain Bacteria; phylum Pseudomonadota; class Gammaproteobacteria; order Burkholderiales; family SG8-41; genus SG8-41. The sequence continues at coordinate 6,822 of DASWIC010000048.1, read as the reverse complement.
GAAGGAACAACAAGGCACCGATGTCTCCGAGGCACAAATTGCAGTGCACTGGCGGGAAGAGAATTATTTCACTCCATCGCCCAAGTTCGTCGCCCAGGCCAACCTGACCGACGCGGGCATATTCAAGCGCTTCAGCCCCGACAGGTTTCCCGAATGCTACAAGGAATTCGCGGATCTCCTCGACTGGTACAAGCGCTGGAAGAAGACGCTGGATACCAGCAACCCGCCGTTCTGGCGCTGGTTCGTCGGCGGCGAGATCAATGCCTGCACCAACTGCGTTGACCGGCATCTCGCGACGCACAAGAACAAGACGGCGATCCATTTCGTGCCGGAACCGGAGCACGAAAGGATCGAGCACATCACGTATCAGGAGCTCTACGTCCGGGTGAACGAATTCGCGGCCTTGCTGCGCGATTTCTGCGGCCTCAAGGCCGGCGACCGCGTGACGCTGCACATGCCGATGGTGGCCGAGCTGCCGATCACCATGCTGGCTTGCGCCCGGCTCGGCGTCATCCACTCCCAGGTATTCAGCGGATTCAGCGGCAAGGCCTGTGGCGACCGTATTTCCGACTCCGAGAGCCACGTGCTGATCACGATGGACGGTTACTACCGGGCAGGCACGCTCCTTGACCACAAGGAAAAGGCGGACATCGCGGTTGCCGAAGCCGCCAAGGACGGCCACAAGGTGGACAAGGTGCTGATCTGGCAGCGCTACCCCGGCAAGTATTCAAGCCCGACCCGGCTCGTGGAAGGGCGCGATTTCATCGTCAACGACCTGCTCAGTAAGTATCGCGGCAAGCGGGTCGAGCCGGTGCGCCTGCCGGCCGATGCGCCGCTGTTCCTCATGTATACGAGCGGCACGACCGGGCGGCCTAAGGGTTGCCAGCACTCGATTGGCGGCTACCTCGCTTACGTCACCTGGACTTCGAAGTATATTCAGGACATCCATCCCGAGGACGTCTACTGGTGCATGGCGGACATCGGCTGGATCACCGGGCACTCCTATATCGTCTACGGTCCGCTGGCGCTCGCCGCGTCGTCGGTCGTTTTCGAGGGCGTGCCGACCCATCCGGACGCGGGACGGCCCTGGCGCATCGCCGAGGAACTCGGCGTCAATATCTTCCACACTTCGCCTACGGCGATCCGGGCCCTGCGCCGAGCCGGACCGGAGGAGCCGGCAAAGTACAACTATCACTTCAAGCACATGACAACAGTGGGCGAGCCCATCGAACCCGAGGTCTGGCGGTGGTATCACAAGGTGGTCGGCAAGGGCGAGGCGGTCATAGTGGACACCTGGTGGCAGACGGAGAATGGCGGCTTTCTCTGCAGCACGGTGCCGGGGATCCACAAGATGAAACCCGGCAGCGCCGGTCCCGGCATTCCCGGTATTCATCCGGTCATCTATGACGACGAGGGCAACGAGCTGCCGGCAGGCTCGAACCGGGCCGGCAATATCTGCATTCGCAACCCCTGGCCGGGCGGCTTTCAGACCATCTGGAAGGACCCGGACCGCTTCGTCAAGCAGTACTATTCCCGCTACTGCAAGAACCCCAAGAGCAAGGACTGGCGCGACTGGCCCTACCTTGCAGGCGACGGCGCGGTGGAGGCCGCGGACGGCTATTACCGCATCCTGGGCCGCATCGATGACGTGATCAACGTGGCCGGCCATCGCCTCGGCACCAAGGAAATCGAGTCCGCGGCGCTTACCGTCGCGGAGGTGGCGGAGGCCGCCGTCGTGCCCGTTGCCGATCAGATCAAGGGGAAAGTGCCGGACCTCTATGTGTCCCTCAAGCCGGGCCTGCAGCCGTCGAAGGAACTTGCGGACCGGATCTCCAACGCGGTCGTCTCCGAGATCGGCCCGATCGCCAGGCCGCGTACGGTGGTGATCGTCCCCGACATGCCCAAGACGCGCTCGGGCAAGATCATGCGCCGCGTGCTCGCGGCGATCTCGAACCGCCAGGATCCGGGCGACGTGTCCACCCTCGCCAACCCTGAGGTCGTCGACAAGATCAAGGAGTCGGCCAAGTAGTGATTGGAGCCGGACCAGCCGGCCGCTCATCGCGCGGAAAATCAATGGAGGGTAAAATCCCGTCTTCCGGAGAGGTGGATGAGTGGTTTAAGTCGCACGCCTGGAAAGCGTGAGTACGGTGAAAGCCGTACCGCGGGTTCGAATCCCGCCCTCTCCGCCAGCCTATCCAAGGAGCCAACCATGAACCTGATAGAAAACCCGAAGCCGGCCCCGGCCACCGGCCGGCCGAGTCCCGTGCGCATCCGCAAGCTCGGTCACGTCGTCATCCAGGTCCGCGACATCGAGCACTCCACGAAATTCTACACGGAGGTCTTCAACTTCCGCGTCTCTGACCGCAATCCCGAAGGCGGGGTCTTTCTCACCTCCGTGGGCGATCACCATACCGTGGCGCTCTTTCCCTCCGCGGGAGATGCCGCCGCGTTGCCCGCGAAGGACGACGTGCGCTTGCACCACTTCGCGATGGAGGTCGGCTCCATCGACGAGCTGTTCGAGATCCGTTCGTATCTGCGCGAGCGCGGCGTTCCCATCGTCTTCGAAGGGCGCCGTCGCCTCGGCGGCCACACGAGCGTCGAGTTCCTCGACCCGGACGGCTACCACCTCGAGCTCTACTGCGACATGGACCGGCTCGGGCCGAATGACCGCTCGCGCCCTTTGGCCTCCGGGCCGCAACCGCGCACCCTGGAGGCCGCGCGGGACAATCCCAAGGCTCCGACCTGGTAGAGGATGGATCTTCAGCTCGCCGGAAAAACCGCCCTCGTCACCGGCGCTTCCCGCGGCATCGGGCGCGCGATCGCCCTCGGGCTCGCGCGCGAGGGCGTCAAGCTCGCCGTCGCGGCACGGCGGGTCAATCTGCTCGAGGAGCTGGCGCGGGAAATCATCTCGCAGCGTGGCGCCGAGCCGCTGGTGCTCGAAACGGATCTTTACCGGGAAGGATCCGCTGAGCAGCTCGCCACCGTGGCCGGAAAAGGGCTCGGCCGCATCGATATCCTGGTGAACGCCGCGGGCGGCAGCCGGCCCTACCCCTTCGAGGCGACCAAGGAGCAGTGGGCGGAGGGGATTCTGGTGAACTTCATCCGGCTGCGCGAGCTGTCCCACGCAGTGATTCCCGGCATGATCGCGAGCCGCTGGGGCCGCGTCATCAACATCACCGGCACTTCCGAGCCGCGCAGCCTCAACGCCGCCAATTCGGCCAAGGCCGCGGTGCACGCCTGGGCCAAGGGCCTGTCGCGCGAGATGGCAAAGCACGGCATCACCATCAACTCGATCCAGCCGGGGCGCATCATGAGCGAGCAGATCGTGCGCTTCCACCCGACGGACGAGGACCGCAGGAAGTTCGCTGCCGAAAACATCCCCATGGGCCGCTTCGGCGAGCCGGAGGAGCTCGCCAACCTCGCCGTGTTCCTCGCCTCGCCGCGGGCCGGCTACATCACCGGGACCGTGACTCCGGTCGATGGCGGAATGAGCCGGTTCGCTTTCTAGCGGGCTATGCCGGCGCGCGCTGGCCGCTGCGCGAAGGCAGCCAGATCGACGTCGTGAACATCAGAGCCGCCATCGCCGCGAGCGCAAAAAACAGGTACTTGAAGTCGCTGCTGTAGCGGTGCATCGCCGCCACCAGCGGCAGCGCCAGGGCGCTCGCGCCGAACGACACCACGTAACGCAGCGCGTACATGCGCGACCGCCACGCTTCGTCCGTGTAGGCGGCGACCATGGCGTCGTTGATCGGAATCTGCCCGAATACGAAGAACATCATCGCCATCGCCACCGCCAGCATCAGGTAGTTGTCGAAGAAGGCCGCGGCCAGCAGCAGCGGCACCTGCAGGCCGAGCACCGTGACCAGGACCGACTTGAGCGCGCCGCGGTCGAGCAGGTGACCCACCACCAGCTGGGCCGCCGCGGCAAAGGCGTACACCAGCGAGACCAGGATCCCGATTCCCAGCGTCGTGTTGACCAGCGAGGACAGGCGCTCGTCGAAGATCTTGGGCATGGCGACTGTCGTGGAATTGAAGATGACGCCGCCGAACATTGTCGTAACAACGAGAATCGCGAAGACGCGGGCGAGCAGCCCCCGCGAGAAGCCCGCTCGCGGCCCCCCGCCGGAGGGTCTTGCCGCTGCCGCCGCCTCAGGCACCGTCACGGCAAACAGGATCCCGACCGCGATCGATGCCAGCCCCGGGATGATGAACGCCGCGCGCCAGCTGATCCAGTACGCCAGCGCCCCGGCGATCAGCGCCGCGAACGCTACCCCGAGATTGCCATAGACGCCGTTGACGCCGAGCACCTTGCCCACTTTCTCGCGCCCGCTCACCAGCATCGCGATGCCCACGGGGTGGTAGATCGCGCCGAACAATCCCACCAGGGTGAGCGCCGCGGCGATCTGCCACGTCGAGTGCGTGAGCCCGGTGAGTATCGACGCCGCCCCGATGCCGATGAAGAACACGATCATCATGCCGCGGCGGCTCCAGCGGTCGGCAAGCCAGCCGGCAGGCAGCGATCCCGCGCCGAACGCGATGAACCCGCCCAGCGCGAGCGGCAGCATCTCGCTGTAGCTCCTCCCGAATTCGGGCGACATCGCCAGCACCACCGTCGGATAGATCAGCAGGAACAGGTGGTCGAGCGCGTGCCCGATGTTGAGGAACAGTTCGCCGCTTCTTGCGCGCTCCACGCTCATGGTTCGGCTCTTGGAATTACAGCTTGACCACCGCCCTGCCGCGTATCTGCCCCTTCAACATCTTCTCGAAATAGGCCGGCAGCTCTCCCAGCGTGATGTCGTGCGCGATCTCGGCCAGGTGGCGCGGCTTCAAGTCGGTGGCCAGCCGGCCCCAGATTTTCCGCCGCAGGGGCATCAGTGTCTCTCCCGAGCTCACCCCGATCAGGCGCACCCCGCGCAGGATGAACGGCAGCACCGTGGTCTTGAGCTCGATGCCCCCGGCGTTGCCGAAGCTCGCGATCAGCCCCTCCGGCTGCATGGTGCGCGTGAGCCAAGCCAGGCTCTCGCCGCCCACCGAGTCGAACGCCGCCGCCCACATCGCCTTTTCCAGCGGGCGGCTCCCCATCTCGAGCGTATGCCGGGACAGCACTTCCTGCGCCCCGAGCTGCTTCAGAAAGTCGTGTTCCGCGTCTTTGCCCGTCACGGCAACCACGTGATAGCCGAGCTTCGCCAGCATGTCGATGGCCAGGGTCGCCACGCCGCCGGTCGCGCCGTTGACCAGGACCTTGCCGTTTTTCGGGGCCATGCCGTTCAACTCCAGCAACTCCACCGCCAGCCCCGCGGTGTATCCGGCGACGCCCAGCGCCGCGGCCTCGCGCAGCGCCAGCCCGGCGGGCAGCGGGACCACCCAGTCCGCCGGTACCCGGCAGTATTGCGCAAAACCGCCGTCGTGCGAGACCCCGAGCTCGTAGCTGGTGCAGATCACCTCTTCGCGGGCGTGGAAACGGGGATCGAAGGACGATTCGACCACGCCCGCGGCATCAATGCCCCCGACGCGCGGGAAAGCGCGGATGATCCTGCCGGCGCCGGTCGCCGCCAGCGCGTCCTTGTAGTTCACGCTCGAATACGTGTTCCGGAATACCACTTCTCCGGGCGAGAGCTCCTCCAGCGACATCTCGGTCACCCGTCCGGCGATTTTTCCCCCCTCGCTGAAGATCCGCAGCGCGCTGAACGTGTCCATATGACGATCCTACTCCGGCACCGCGCGCGGCTGGTTGAGATACTCCCGCGTCTGCATTTCGGCGAGCCGGCTCGCGGTACGGTTGAACTGGAAGATCATCGCCTGCAGCTGGGCGTCGCCGCTGCGCGTTCCGCGCAGGAGCAGCTGATCGGGCGCGGCTTCCGCGGACAGGATGAGCTTCACGCGCTGGTCGTAGAAGACATCCACCAGCAGCGTGAAGCGGCGCGCGGCGTCGGCTTGCTCAAGTGACATGCGCGGCACCCCCGAGACGACGACGGTGTGGAAGCGCTTGGCCAGGTCGATGTAATCGTTCTGGGAGCGGCCCCAGCCGCAGATCACCTTGAAATCGAACCACACGGCGCCGCCCGCGCGGTGCCGGTACGGGATGACGCGCCCTTCGACGTCGAGCTCGTGACGTTCCTCTTCCACTTCCGCGATCTGCCTGAACGCCCGCATCAACGCCCGGTCGGTTTCGGGGGAGAGCGGGGCATGATAGACCTTCACCTGCTGCAGTGCCCGTTTCCGGTAGTCGATGCCCCCGTCCACCTGAATCACGTCGAGCCGCGACTTGACCAGCTCGATCGCCGGCAGGAAGTCCTCGCGCTTGAGGCCGCCCTGGTAGAGCTCGTCCGGGTGATAGTTCGAGGTCATGCAGTAGACCACGCCCTTCTCCAGGGTGCGCGCGAGCAGCCGCCCGAGGATCAGCGCGTCCGCCACGTCCGAGAGCGCGATCTCGTCGAAGCAGATCAGGCGGTAGCGCTTGGCGATGCGGCCGGCGAGCGCGTCGAGGGGATCCACCGTGCCCTTCAGCGCGTCGAGCTCCCGGTGCGCATCGCGCATGAAATGGTGAAAATGCACGCGGCGGCGGCGCGTGAGCGGCAGGCACCGGTAGAAGCTGTCCATGAGGAAAGTCTTGCCGCGCCCCACGGGGCCCCACAGGTAGACGCCGCGCGGGAGCGGCGGATGCACGACCAGGCGGCGGAGCGCGGTGCTGCGCTGGCGCTTGTAGTCGCTCCACGCCTCGTAGAGCTGCTGCAGCCGCAGCACGGCCGCGTGCTGCGAAGCGTCCGGCTCGAACCCGCGCCGTCGCAGGGCCTCCTGATAGAGCTCCAGCACGGAGGCAGG